>QCSH01000034.1 GCA_003211555.1 Pelagibacteraceae bacterium AG-470-G21 | reverse complement strand
TTTATTCTCAGACTTATTCTAGCCTCTGAATCTTTTATTGATATATAGGGATCTACTATCTCTTTTTTTATATTATCAGGAATTTTAGTATACAAAACTCCCATTTCTAACGACCCAAGTTCTTTATTATTATTAAGTTGAGTAGCCACGTCAATAATCGATGAGAAAGATAAAACTTTTCCAATTGGGTCTAAAGAATCTAAATAATTGTGAACATTTTTAATTTTGTCTATCTTGTCTTTTGTAAACCAGTATTTATCATCATTTTCGTCTTCATCTCCCCAATCATCTTCTTCATCTTCTGATTTTTCTTCTTCTTTTTTTGGAAATTTTAAAATTACCTCTAAAGGGGTTGTGCCTCCTAATTTTTCGTCAATTAGTTTCATACCCTTGTATATTTCAGTATTTTTATCAAAATAATTTATAAAACTATTTTCTACTTCAAGTTTCGATATTCCAAAAATACTTAAAATTACAATTATTATAGTTGTTCCAAATACTGTCTTGTTATTTGAAACTGAAACTTTGGTAAAAAAGTTTGTTATTGATGAACCTTTTTCGTCAATTATAGTTATCTTATTAAATTTTAGCATACTTATAAGACTAGGCAGTAAAGTAAAAGTAATTAAGAACGAAATTATAAGACCAAAGGTCATCATAAATCCAAAATCAATTATCGGTTTTATTTCACTAAAGATTAGAGACAAAAAAGCAAAAATAGTTGTTAATGCTGTGTATAGTATAGGCCAAAACATTTTACTTGTAGTTAATGAAATAATTTTAAATTTGTTATATTTTGGAAATTGTTTAGAAAGCTGAAGATATCTTGTACTCATATGAATATTCATTGCCATGGTTAGTATCAGCATCAAAGCAATAAAATTTGAAGAGATAACAGTAACTTTCCAACCCAACAAACCTAAAAGACCAGTCATAATAATTACTGAAAATAAACAACTACTTATTGGAACAATTATCCAAATAAAACTTCTAAAAACATACCAAAGAGTTGCAACAATAAAGACTAAAACACCAAGTCCAAAAACGATAATATCATTTTTAATAAATGTCATCATGTCATCAGCTATCATTGGTATACCGCCTAAATGAATTTTACTACTTGTACTAAAATTTTTAATTACCTCCCTTATCTCTAAGATATTTTGGTGATTTTGTTTTTTTAAATTGTTTTTATATAATTCTCTTTCTTTTTTATTTTCAAATTGCTTATTATCTTTAGATTTCAAATAAACAATAATGCCAGATGTTTTGCCATCTTCACTAATAACAAAATTTCTGAACACCGGACTATTTAATATCTCATTAAAACCTCTCTCCTTATTTATGCCTTTTGATTTTAAAGTAGAATAGTTTTGCAGTCTTTCAATGAGAGGTTCATCAGAACTATTTAATAATGGAATATCTAAAAGTGTAATTACACTATGTACCCATTTAAGTTTTTCAATTTCATTTTTAAGTTTTGATAGATTTTTGATAGAATTTTCATCAATCATACTTAATTTTGGAGTATAGGTTAATACTAGAAATTCTCTGGCACCATATCTTTCATTTATTTCGTTCAAGTACTTTAAGTCTGGATCTCCTTCTATTAAAAGTGTTTCAGAAGATGCGTCGAGTTTAAAATTTTTGGAATTATAACTAAAAAAACAGAGAGTGATTAATAAAAGAGCAAAGATTAAGCTTGGCTTTTTTAAAATATTATTTTGATAGAATTTAGCTAACATCAACTGTTAGCTTTTATAATTTAATTTAATTATTTTGAATATCTTTAAATTTGGTAAACATTGCCTCAAATTCGAGCATTACGTTACCAGTTGGTCCATGCCTCTGTTTCTGTATGATTAATTCAGCTAAATGAGAAACTTCATTCATTTTTGCTTGCCATTCTGCATGTTCTACTGTTGCTGGTCTAGGCTCTTTTCCTTGCAAATAATAAGCTTCTCTAAATACAAACATGACAACGTCTGCATCTTGTTCAATAGATCCCGATTCTCTTAAATCTGATAATTGTGGTTTCTTGTCATCTCTTTGCTCAACCGCCCTAGATAATTGGGAGAGTGCCAAAACTGGAACCGCCAATTCTTTTGCTAAAGCCTTTAATCCTTGTGTTATTTCAGATATCTCCTGAACTCTTCCATTATTAAAATTAGA
>QCSH01000033.1 GCA_003211555.1 Pelagibacteraceae bacterium AG-470-G21 | reverse complement strand
GGTGAGCCTTATAGTACGTTCTCTGAAATTCTAGGAAAATACTTTAAAAAAAATAAAAAATTAAAAAAAAAGATAGTTTTAATTGGAAATTCTAATTTATTTAGAAGACAATTAAAAAAATTAAATTATCATTTACCGTTAAACGATATTTTTCACGTCAATAATGCACAAACAAATAAAATAAATATTTTAAATATTAAATTCGCTCAAAAAAAAATATTTTCAAGAATTTCAAAGAAGTCTAATAGTTACATCGAAAATAGTTTTGATAAATCATTAGAAATTCTAAAGCAATTAAAAAATCAATCCATATTAATTAATGGACCAATATCAAAAAAATATTTTTTAAAAAAAAGATTTTCTGGAATAACTGAATATTTATCAAAGAAAACTAAATCTAAAAACGAAATAATGCTAATTTATAATGAAAAATTATCAGTTTCACCCCTTACAACTCACATACCAATTAAAAATGTCACTAAAAATATATCTAAAGAAAAATTAACTAAAAATATATTAAAAATAAGAGAGTTTTACAAAAGTTTTTTAAAGAAGAATGTTCGAATTGCAATTTTAGGACTTAATCCACATTGCGAAACTACAGATAAATTTAGCGAGGAAGAAAAAGTAATTATACCAGCTATTAATTATATAAAAAAAAAGAGAATTAAAATAGAGGGACCATTTCCTGCTGACACTTTTTTTTTAAAGAAAAATATAGATAAATATGATGTTGTAATAGGTATGTATCATGATCAAGTATTAACTCCGATTAAAACAATTTTTAACTTTAATGCCATAAATATCACTATTGGTTTACCTTTTATTAGAATATCTCCAGATCATGGACCGAATTCAAAAATGTTAGGTCTAAATTTATCTGATCCATCATCCTTTTATTATGCGATGAAATTTATAGAAAAATTAAAATAATTATGAAACCAAAAAAAAGTTTGGGTCAAAACTTTTTAAATGAAGATAAAATATTAAATGATATTGTAAAGTGCGGAAATATAACAAAGAACGATATAATATTAGAAATTGGCCCTGGAACTGGAAATCTTACTGAGAAAATATTAGAAAAAAATCCAAAAAAATTAATTGTTGTTGAAAAAGATAAAGAGTTGTCTGCTAATTTATTAAATAAATTTGGTAAAAAGATTGACGTTATAAATAATGATATTTTAAAATGTTACAATATTTTAAAATATGATATACCCATAAAAGTTTTTGGAAATCTTCCATATAATATTTCAACAAAAATACTGATAGCTTTTATTAAACTACCAAATTTAGAAGATAATTTTTCAAAATTTATTTTTGTTTTTCAAAAAGAAGTTGCTGAACGAATAATTGCTAAATATAATTCTACATATTTTGGCAGACTTTCGATACTAACTTCATGGAAAATGAATTGTTCTAAAATTTTTGATATATCTCCAAAAAGTTTTTATCCCGTGCCAAAAGTATGGAGTTCTTTAGTTGTTCTTGATCCAAAACATAAAATAGAATATTTGATGAAACCAAGAAGTTTGGAACATATTACAAATATATTTTTCAATCAAAGAAGGAAAATGATTAAGAAACCTATGAAGCAACTTTTCTCAGATTATGAAAATGTTGCCTTAAAATTAAATCTTGACCTTAATTTAAGACCACAAAATTTACCTGTTAATAAATATATTGATATTTGTAAATTATACGAAAAATTAAACTAATAATTTTTTTACATGATTGCTAATAAATTTACGGTCAAAATGTATTTTGCTTTGTTTTTTTATTTTATCCATAATATTTTTATAGCATATGTTTAGATTGTCATTAATTACCACGTAGTCGTACTCTCTCCATCTTGATAAATCTTTCTTGAATTCTTTCATTCTTTTTTTTACAGTATTCATATTTTTTTTTTCTCTTTTAATGAGTCTTTTTAATAGCTCATCTTTAGATGGAGGCAGAATATAAACTGACATTAATCTGTATTTTAATTTTTTATTTTTAATTTGTCTTGTGCCCTGCCAGTCAATATCAAATACTATATTTTTTCCTTCTTGTAGTTTTTTTGTTACTAAATTTTTTGAAGAACCATAATAATTATTAAATACACGTGCATGCTCTAAAAATTCTCCATTTTTAATGAGTTTCTTAAAATTATTTTTTGACACAAAATAGTAATCTTTACCATTTTTTTCATTTGGTCTTGGTGGTCTAGTTGTATGAGATATAGAAACTGAAAAATTTCTGTTTCTAGAAATTTTTTTGACTAGAGTGGTTTTTCCTGCACCTGATGGAGACGAAAGGATGAACATGCCACCTTTTTTAAAGCTGGGCATTTACTTTTTAATTAGTTAGCTTTATTTTCAATAAATTTCACTGCATCACCTACAGTAAGTATTTTTTCTGCATCACTGTCTGAAATCTCTGATCCAAATTCCTCTTCAAAAGCCATAACCAATTCTACGGTATCTAAACTATCAGCTCCTAAATCATCTATGAAGCTAGACTCTTCTGTAACTTTAGCTTCGTCAATACCTAAGTGATCTGCTACAATTTTTTTTACTTTGCTTGAAATATCATCTGACATATTTTCCTTATAAGTTAATTTGTTAATAAGTATTTATATTATTTTGTCAACTAAAATACATGCCTCCATTAACATGGATTGTTTCACCTGTAA
>QCSH01000032.1 GCA_003211555.1 Pelagibacteraceae bacterium AG-470-G21 | reverse complement strand
AAAATTCTATTTTTCTAATTGGTATATTAATTACTATTGAAGTAATAAAAGAGCTTCCAATCACTTTAATATTAAGACCATTTAATTTTGAGACATTTGCTACAACCGCTTATATATTTGCCTCTCAAGATCTTTTAGAAGCTGCTGCTGTACCATCATTATTCTTGATATTAATTGCAAGTACATTTATTTTGATCACTTCAAAATTTATATTGAAAGACTAATGACCAATAATTATTTCGAAATTGATAATGTCTCATTTGCTGCTGGTGGAAATAATAAAGTTAATAATGTTAGTTTATCTATAGAAAATGAAGGAGATATAGTTTGTTTACTTGGTCCTTCTGGAATAGGAAAGACTACGATTTTAAGAACTATTGCAGGTTTGGAGAAAATCAAACAAGGTACAATTAAACTAAGAGGAAAAACAATATCTTCAAGCAATACACATGTGGAACCAGAAAATCGTAACGTTGCTCTTTCATTTCAAGAAAATAGTCTATTTCCTCATTACAATATTGAGAAAAATATAAATCTTGGTTCAGAAAGAGTAAAAGATGATAAAAAAATACTTTCTAAAGACATAATTAATTTTTTGAATTTAAATAAAATTTTAAATAAATTTCCTCACGAAATAAGCGCGGGTGAAGCACAAAGAGCATCATTGGCTAGATCATTGGTTTCTCAACCAGATTTATTAATGCTTGATGAACCTTTGTCTAATGTTGATCAAAGTTTTAAAGAAGAAATTCAAGTTGAATTAAAGCAAATATTAACCAATTCAAAAATAACAACAATAATTGTTACACATGATTCATATGAGGCATTTTACTTAGGAACTAAGTGTGGAATTATTTTAGATGGTCAATTAAAGCAATATGATGATCCATATAATGTTTATCATTTACCAAATTCTGTAGAAGTAGTTAATTTTTTGAATAGAGGTATATTGATACCAGCAGAAGTCACTAGCCCTAAAAGTCTTGAAAATGAAGATTTAGGGACAATTACTGGTAATTTTGCAAGACCATTTCCAATTGGATCAAAAGTAAAACTACTCATACAACCCGAAGACTTAGAGCATGATGACTCAAGCAATCTTAAACTTGAAGTAGTCGATAGAAAGTTCAGAGGATCAAATTTTATTTATACATTAAAGACATTAAGTAATAAATTAATTCCAGTCTTTGTTCATTCACATCACATTCACCAACATGAAGTTGATGAAAAATTTGGTATAAAAAGACCTATCCATATTGACCATATTGTTTGCTTTTAAAATTAATTATATAAATCTGTATAAATGAAAAAGTTACCTAAGAGTACTAAAGTAGTAGTTATAGGAGGTGGTGTTGCTGGAACCTCGTGCGCTTATCATTTAACTAAATTTGGATGGAAAGATGTAGTTTTACTTGAAAGAGATCAACTTACATCTGGAACAACATGGCATGCCGCAGGTTTAATGGGTCAGTTAGGTGCATCCTCAACAATCACTAAAATTAGGAAGTACACTTTAGATCTTTATAAAGAATTAGAAAAAACTACTGGTTTATCAACTGGTCTAAAACAAAATGGAGCAATAACTGTTGCATCAACAAATGAAAGAATGCAGGAATTATTAAGACAAGCAACTGCAGCACAATTATCTAATGTTGAAGTTGAAGTTTTAAATCAAGAAAGAATAAAAGAGTTATATCCAGTATTACATAATAAAGATTTGGTAGGAGGAGTTTACATGCCTAAAGATGGACAGGCAGATCCTGTGGGGGTTACAAATGTACTAGCTAAAGCTGCTAAAATGCAAGGGGCATCGATATTTGAGAAAACCCCTGTAAAAAAAATTCTTATTAAAAACTCAAGAATAAGTGGAGTAGAGACTGATAAAGGAATTATAGATTGCGAGTATGTTGTTATGGCAACCGGTATGTGGTCAAGACAACTGGGTGAAGATATTAATGTTAGTGTACCATTATATCCAAATGAACACTTTTATGTAATCACAGAGCCTATTAAAGATTTACCTCAAAATCTTCCTGTATTGAGAGATTATAATGCTTGTCTATACTTAAAAGAAGATGCTGGAAAAATTCTAGTTGGCATTTTTGAACCAAATGCAAAACCTGCTTTTAAAAAAACTGGAAGAGTTCCAGATGACTTTTCTTTTGGTGAATTTCCAGATGACTTTGATCATTTCGAACCATTCCTAGAGAAATCATTTCATAGATTACCAATGTTACAAAATGCAGGTATTAGAAAATTTTTTTCAGGACCAGAGTCTTTTACACCAGATACACAGTATTTATTAGGTGAAACTCCAGAGGTTAAGAATTTATATACATGTTGTGGCTTTAACAGCATTGGAATTGCAAGCTCAGGAGGTGCGGGTAGAGTTACTGCTGAATGGATGATGAATGGACATGTTAACGAAGATCTATTTTCAGTAGACATTAAAAGGTTTCAAAGATTTCATTCTTCAAAAAACTTTATTATGGAAAGGGTTACAGAAACATTAGGTGACCTATATGGAATGCATTGGCCTTATAAACAACATAATACATCAAGAAATCAAAAACTTTTGCCTTATCATGAAGAACTAAAAAAAGTAGGAGCTTGTTTTGGAGTTGCTGGAGGATTTGAAAGACCAATGTGGTATTCACTAAATGGTAATGAGCCTAAATATGAATATAGTTTTAATTATCAAAATTGGTATCCGTCAGCAAAACATGAGACCTTAAATGCTAGGAAAAACGTTGGTCTATTCGATTTCTCAACATTTTCAAAATTTGACCTGAAAGGTGAAAAAACTCATCAAGAATTACAAAAGTTATGTACTGCAAATATTAAAAATGAAATTGGAAAAACAACTTACACCCATATGCTTAATGAAGATGGTGGAATAGAAACAGATTTAACTGTTGTGT
>QCSH01000031.1 GCA_003211555.1 Pelagibacteraceae bacterium AG-470-G21 | reverse complement strand
AATCTCTAAACCTAAACCAGGTTTTTCATTTAAATGTATCCAACCATCACTCATTTTGTGTGGATTTTCAAATAATTGTGCCTGCAAAGGATCTCTTTCATCATCAAATGACTCAACAATTCTTCCAGCTGGAGTTGATGCAACTAAAGGAGCGTGAATAAAGCAATCATGATGAGGTGCTACATCTATATGATTTAATTCACACAAAGCAGAAAGTTTTTTTCCATTAGTAAAACCACCAAACATTGTGCAATCAAATTGTAAAATTTGTATTGCCTCTTCTTCAATCATGGATCTGCATCCATAAATAGTTATTTCACTTTCACCCCCTGATAATGGAATTTTAGTTTGTTTTGATAAAAGTTTTAAAGTTCTTCTATCATCTTCCCACCTAACGGGCTCCTCAATCCATGTAGGATTAAATCTTTCAAATTCTTTTACACCTTCAATTGCAGTTTTTAGATCCCATGCTCTATTAACATCAATCATTAAACCTTTTTGATCTCCAATTTCATCTCTAATAATCTCTAATCTCTTAGCATCCTCTTTGATACTAAATCCACCAACTTTAACTTTAAAACTTTGGTGACCAATATTTACTAATTTTTTAATTTCATCTCTAAGTTCTTTTTCATCTTTACCATCTCTGTAGTAAGCACATGTAACGTAAACAGGAATTTTATTTCTGTATCCTCCAAATAATTTGTATAATGGGATGTTTGATGCTTTTCCTATTAAATCCCAACAAGCAATATCTAAAGCTGCCGAAATTCTGATTAATGCTTCTCTGCTCCAACCTTTTTCGCTACTGGTTCGAGTATCAGTTAATTTGAAAATTTTTTCATAAATTTTTTCAGGGCAAAATGGATCTTCTCCAATTATTAAATCTTGTAAGCCATTTGAAAATGGTTTGATGATAGGAGCAATATCAGTGTAGCTTGTTGCTAAACCAAATCCTGAATAACCTTCTTTGGTATTAATTTTAATTAATAGTTCATTTGCTGTTGGTACAATAAAGTGACTAACCCAATGTGGTTTTACTTCATCTGGATTATTAAGAACATAAACTTCCAAGCTATCAATTAAATTACTACTATTTGTCATACATTATAAATTTGATTATATAATTTCTTTAGCATATATAGCGTTATGGTAATTTCAAACAATATAAGACCTGGTCGACATTTTTTACAAATACCAGGTCCAACAAACGTTCCAGATAGAGTTTTAAGAGCTATGGATTATCCAACTATAGATCATAGAGGCCCTGACTTTGCTGAACTTGGATTAAGAGTTTTAGATCGAATAAAATTAATTTTTAAAACTTCTGAACCTGTAATAATTTTTCCAGCTTCTGGAACAGGTGCTTGGGAAGCTGCACTTGTAAATACTTTAAGTGCTGGTGATAAAATTTTGATGTTTGAAACTGGACATTTTTCAACGCTCTGGTGGGATATTGCAGAAAAATTTAAAATAGAAGTTGATTTTGTAAAAGGTGATTGGAGAACAGGCGTTGACCCAAATATTGTAGAGCAAAAATTAAAAGAAGACACTGATAAAAAAATTAAAGCAGTTTGTGCTGTACACAATGAGACTTCTACTGGTGTTACAAGTAGAATTGGAGAAATTAGAAAAGCTATGGATAATGCGGAACATCCAGCTTTATTATTTGTTGATACGATCTCTTCATTAGGTTCTATTGATTATAGACATGAGGAGTGGAAAGTTGATGTAACTGTTGGTGGTTCTCAAAAAGGATTATTATTACCCCCAGGACTTTCTTTTAATGCAATAAGCTCTAAAGCTTTAGAGGCATATAAAACATCTGATTTACCAAAATCTTACTGGGATTGGGGACCGATGTTAGAAAACAATAAAAAAGGTTACTTTCCTTACACACCAGCCACAAATTTATTTTATGGTTTGGATGAAGCAATCAATATGCTTACAGAAGAAGGTTTAGATAATGTTTTCAAAAGACACAAAAGATTTGCAGAAGCTACAAGAGTTGCAGTTAACTCGTGGGGATTAGAAATACTTTGCAAAAACCCTGAAGAATACTCAGACTCATTAACAGCTGTAATGGTTCCAGATGGTCATGATGCTGATTTTTTAAGAAAAACTATTTTAGATCATTACAACATGTCATTGGGAACTGGACTTGCAAAAGTTGCTGGAAAAATTTTTAGAATTGGCCACTTAGGTGATTTTAATGAACTAATGTTAGCTGGAACATTGGCAGGTGTTGAAATGGGTCTAATGAAATCTAAAATACCATATCAAAAAGGTGGTATTCTTAAAGCGCTAGAATTTTTAAGTTAATTTTTGAAAAATAGAAAAATTAAAAATCTTTACGATATTTTGTAAATAAGATAGCTTTTAGTATTAATGACATTTCAAAAGTTTTTTTTAATATTATTGTTTTACTTTTTTGGGTGTAACTATTCATATGCATTTAAAGCGGGTAGTGGAGATTTGTACTTATCAGACTATGCAATTGAGAAATTCATAGAATACATAAGACTCAAAGGTGGAAAAAAACCTTATCTATTTGTAATTGATCACGGAGGAAATGTTGTTAATTATTATTTTTGTCCTGAAGGCAGGTGTCAAGGTGGAGAAGGAGCTGCAATTCAAGAGTGTGAGACTTGGTCTCAAAAATATGCTGATGGAGACAAATGTAGTTTATTCGCAAAATATAGAACGATTAAATGGAGAAACGGAGTAAATAAAGGAAAAGGAAAAGTGTCTAAAATCAGTAGTAAACTTTCTGACGAAGAAATTATTAATAGATTATATGAACTAGGTTTCTTAGGATATTCAAATTCCACAAGCCAAACAACAACAACCAACCAAGAAATTACGCAAAAAACAAATGATGGATATAAATTATCTGGAAAGAGATCGATTGCATTAAACTGGCAAAATTATAGTGACTTAATTGCCG
>QCSH01000030.1 GCA_003211555.1 Pelagibacteraceae bacterium AG-470-G21 | reverse complement strand
AGTTCTACAAACACCTGCAGCTCCAATTTTAACTATCACATCGCTTGCTTTCTCTATTTTTGGATTTGGCAATTCTTCTCCGGTCACCCACACGTCTTCTTTCATTTCTGGGTCATACTTATGTAAAACCTGTGCTTTCATTGTTTTCCTCTCAAAGATTAATTTTTTATAATTAAATTTTAAATTGAAATGAAAAATAAGTCTAGGAACTTAGAATAATTTTAATTACCAATTACAACCTGAAATTGTTAATTAACTTTGTTTTTGCATCCACCAGTCTTGAAGAACTCATTTAGATTATCAATAGCAAGGTTCGCCATCGCAGTCCTAGTTTCTTTTGTTGCGCTACCTAGGTGTGGAAGAATAAAAGCGCTCTTATGCTTTAAGTATCCTGGATTTAAATTTGGCTCATTTTTGTAAACATCAAGACCAACAGCATATACTTTTCTTCTCTCCAGAGCGTCTAATAAAGCATCATCATCAACTATATCTCCTCTTGCAACATTTGTGACAACAGCACCTTTTGGCAGTAGCTCAAGAGCATCTTTGTTTATTAAATTTATTGTATCTTTGGATGCGGGACAACAAACTGACAGAACATCAGATACTTTCATAAGATCATTTAAATTATCATGATAAATTGCACCTTGTTCTTTATCCTCACTTAATTTTGATCGGTTATGATAATGAATTATCATTCCCAATGATTTTGCTATTTTTGCAATTTTCTGACCTATTCTTCCCATTCCAAGTATTCCAAGTCTTGTTCCAGTTAATTGTTTACCGATTAACATGTCTGCAGACCAAACCCATCCACCTTCTCTCGCTTTTTCAATTCCTTCAGAAGCTCTTCTGCAAGCTCCTAGTATAAGCAAAACTCCAATTTCAGCTGTAGCATCTGTCAATACATCCGGAGTGTTTGTAACTGCAATACCTCTTTTTTTTGTAGCTTCTAAATCTATATTTCCAAAACCAACTGCAAAATTTGAAATAATTTTTATTGTATCGGGTAATTGATTGATTGTTTCTTCATCTAACTTGTCTGTGAGAGCTGATAAAATCCCATCACAACCATTGCTCATTTCAATCAATTTTTTTTGTGAATATAATTCATCATTTAAGTTGAAATTTGCATCAAATAAATCTTTCGCTTTATCCTCACAAGATCTTAAAAGTCGTCTTGTGATCAATATTTTTTTCATGAATCTTTAGATTAATTTAAATCGAAAACCTTACCAGGATTCATGATGTTGTTTACATCAATACTTCTTTTAATTGCCTTCATCACTGGTAAATTATCTGGATGTTCTCTGAGTAAATAATGTTTTTTTTGGAGTCCAATTCCATGTTCCCCAGTAATTGTTCCCTCTAATTCAAGAGCTTTATTTATTAGATCATCACTATACTGTCTAATTTTTTTTTGTTTTTCTTCATCATCTGGGTCATATAAAATTATTGAATGAAAATTTCCATCACCTACATGTCCAACCATTGGTGCAGTTAATCCCAATCTTTTTACTTCTTTTTCAGCCCAAGAAATACATTCAACCAATTTAGAAATAGGAACACAAACATCAGTAGAGTAAACTTTCATATCATGTCCTAAAGCTTTAACGGAGTAATAAACATCATGTCTTGCTTTCCATAATACTTTTTGTTCTTCAGGTGAAGATGCCCATTGAAAATCACTTCCACCATTATTCTTTGATAATTCCTCAACAATTTTTATTGACTCATTATTTGACAATTCACTTCCATGAAATTCGAAAAATAATGTTGGCGAGGCTTTAATGTTTTCTAGCTTTGAATATTTAATACTGATTTCCATCTGATCTTTATTTAACATTTCAATTCTCGCAATTGGAACACCATATTGAATAACCTCTTGGGATGTTTTCACAGCCGAATCAAGGTCTGGAAAATAACAAACAGCGCTCATAATACTTTCTGGAATTGGGGATAATCTCAGTTGGACCTCAGTAATAATTCCAAGTGTTCCTTCTGATCCAATAAATAAGTTAGTTAAATTATATCCAGCAGAAGACTTTTTAGCTCTTGCACCTGTTTTGATTATGTCTCCATTTGGTAAAACAACTGTTAGACCCGAAACTACAGTTCTCATTGTTCCATATTTAACAGCCATAGTTCCTGAAGCAGATGTTGATGCCATTCCACCTAAAGCAGCATCGGCACCTGGATCTATTGGGAAGAATACGCCATCTTCTCTTAAATATTCATTTAGTTGTTTTCTTGTTACATTTGCTTGAACCCTACAATCAAAATCCTCAGCATTTACACTTAATACTTTATTCATTTTCTCTAATGAAATTGTAATTCCATTTTGATTACCAACCACATGCCCCTCTAAAGAAGTGCCAGTTCCAAAAGGAACAACTGGAATTTTGTGTTCGTTACATATTTTTAGAATTTGAGAAACTTCCTCATTTGTCTCTGGAAAAACTACTGCTTTTGACAAAATAGGATTGTATGTATCCTCACCTCTAGCATAATTTGATCTAGTAGACTCAGATGTTGAAAATCTTCCATTAAAAATTTTTTTTAATTCTGTTTGGACAGTTTCATTCATTAATTAATAATACAAAAGAATTTATAAAAAATACAGTTTATTTAGATAGCATCTTACCTATGTTTTCTAAAGCTTGCATAATATTATCTCTTGATGCTGCAAAACTAAATCTAACATAATCATTACATGTTTTTCCAAATGCAGTCCCTGGTACAATCGCTACACCTGCTTCATGCATTGCTTTTTTGCAAAACTCAGACCCACTCATACCTGTTCCTTTAATATTTGGAAAAGCATAAAAAGCACCGCCTGGTAAACTACACTCAACACCAGGTAAATCATTTAATCCTTTATGAATTAAATTTCTTCTTAATGTAAACTTATCTAGCATATCTTTTATAGAGTCCTCTGGTCCGTCTAGTGCTGCAATACCAGCATACTGCGCAGCTGCATTTACACATGATACACTATTTATTAAAAGTTTATTTACATGCTCGACTAAATGTTCT
>QCSH01000029.1 GCA_003211555.1 Pelagibacteraceae bacterium AG-470-G21 | reverse complement strand
TCAGCAACATTTTCTATAATTTCGTCTTTTGAAACTTTAAGATCTCCTATATTATCAGATTTCGATTTATCCATCACATCTTCAATTAATAAGACCTTTTCTCTTGGTACTTCTTCTGTAAATTTTCTCACATACTCAGTAGCAGGATTTAGTACAATATTAGCAGGTGTATCTAATTGTTCAATTACACCATCCTTCATTATTGCTATACGATCAGCAAGTTTAAGCGCTTCATCAAAATCATGAGTTATAAACATTATTGTTTTTTTCAATTTTTCTTGTAGTCTCAAAAATTCATCCTGCATTTCTTTTCTAATTAATGGATCTAATGCTGAAAAAGGTTCATCTAAGAACCATATATCTGGTTCAACTGCTAATGATCTTGCAATTCCAACTCTTTGTTGTTGTCCTCCAGAAAGCTCTCTGGGAAAATAATTTTCTCTTCCATCAAGACCAACTAATTTAACCATCTCCATTGCTTTACTTATACTATCTTCTGTTTTGATACCTTTGACTTGTAATGGAAAAGCGATATTCTCAACAACAGTTTTGTGCGGAAGTAAAGCAAAGCTTTGGAATACCATTCCCATTTTATTTCTTCTTAATTCTATTAATTCTTTGTTGTTTAAATTGAGCAAGTCTTGCCCTTCTATAAAAATTTTTCCACCAGTTGCATCTGTTAGTCTAGATATGCATCTTAGTAATGTTGATTTGCCTGAGCCTGACAAACCCATAACAACTAACATTTCTCCTTTTGCTACCTCAAATGAAGCATTGTTAACTCCTACTATACATCCATTTTCTTGAAAAGTTTTTGCGTCAACATTGCCATTGGCATTTTTGAGCATTTTTTCAGCATTTGCTCCAAAAATTTTATAAACTGCTTCACACTTAATTACTGCTTCAGACATAAATCCTTAAAAAAATATACGATATTTAGTTAAATTAAAATCTATATAATTGTTGTATTTTCCCATTAAAAATTTTTAATAAAGTAAATTCTTGTATCAATTCCAGTACTTAAAAAACTTAGGGCTTCACCAGATACTGTGATTGTCTCATCAACCCCAACATTTTTACCACTAACAGTAAATCCAGCAAAACACTTACTTTTTTCTTTATCCCATCTAACAAATGTCTCGTTTATTTTGTTTCCATTTATTGTGTATATTTCATGGGCTCTATAATTTAAAAAATTAGCGCCCATTATAGCTCGCTGGGGAATAAGTTTTGTGGCATTGCATACAGCCTCATACAATTCATCAGATAATTTATAATGTTCTGTGCCATCAAAAGTTACTAAGATTCCAGATGGTAACTTTGAAATTAACGCACTCAATTTTTTCTCTTTTGCAATTCTTTCTTCTTCCAATTTCATTTTTCTCACTAATTCATCTCCTCCGCCAAATATTTTATTTAAAATTGTAAAAGATAAAATTATAATTATTATTAAAATTATAAGACCTATTAATTGTTTTAAGTTCTCTGTTAGTCTCTTATTTTTATAAAATGAAGTCTCGTTTGACATTAATCTTGAAGCCTACCATTTTTCCAAATTCCTTTTCTCTGTTCTCCATTTGCCCAAGTAAATGTTCCTTCTCCATTCATAAAGCCGTTAGCCCATTCACCCTCGTAAGTAGATCCATCTGGAAACGTTAAGGTGCCAATGCCATTCCACTCACTATTTTTAAACTCACCTTTGTATATGTAGCCGTTTGGCCAGGTCTCTACTCCTTGACCATTTTTTTTTGTGCCAACCCATTCTCCTTCATACATAGTTTTGTCAGTGTAAATCCATTTGCCATATCCATTTTCACAATTACCTTCTTTGCATCCAGTGCTACGAGCTAATGCAGATGTGCTTATTAAAAAACTGAGAAATATTAAAAGAAAATATTTTTTCATATTTGTATTTTACACTAATCTGTGTAAAAAAAAAATCCCCCCCAACATAGCTGGGGGAGATTAATAAGTTTATTAAATATTAACCTTAATGATCGTGTGTAAATTCTTCCCACACTTTCTTATTGTCGGCTAACCATTTTTTAGCTGCATCTTCATGAGTCATTTTATCAATGTCAACTAAAGCTGCCATTGCACCAATTTGACTAGTTGAGAATGACATTTTTTTAAACGCTTTTGCAGCGTCTGGATGAGTTTTCGGAAAATCTTCATGGACAGCTTTTTTCAAATAACCGTCTGGTGAACCGCATTTTCCATCACCTCCATCTTCTGGTCTGCAACCAGCTGTGTACGGAGGGAAATCTATAAATGTAAAACCAGCACCATCTGTAAAATTAGGTGTCCAATTGAATATAATAGTTCCTCTTCCCTCTTTTTCAGCAGCAGCTAATTCTGCCCAAAGTGCATCTGCACTTCCAGCAAATTTAACCCACCAAAGATCTCCCAATCCTAAAGCATCAACTCTCTGAGGTATTAGGTCTCCATGCCAAGTTTGTGGACCTTCTAACATTCTTCCTTTTCCATCTGGTGAGTCAGGTGTTGTAAAGTTTTTTGCACAATCAGGATTTTTTAATGCCGTCCAGTCTGGAAGTCCTGGGCATAAACCTTTTTCAGTAACCCAATTAGGATATCCCATATCTTCTAAGGTTCTTGCTTCATGATCACCATAATCAAGCAAACCACCTTTATCTAAAGCAGTTGTAAATGATTTACCAAAAGCAGATTCCCATACTTCATGAGATAAGGTAACATCACCAATTCTAATTGACTCGTAAACCGCTTGTGAGTCCGCGTTTACATATTTTACATTATTACCCATGCTTTCAAAAATTCCTCCGATTACATAAGCCATAACAATTTGACTTGACCAGTTATGAGTTGGGATGACTATAGGTTTTTTACTGTCAGCGTTAGATACTCCTGCAAAACTTACTGCAGTTATTACTATGGCTGAGAGTAAAGATAGTATTTTCTTCATTTATTTCTCCTCTCTTAATATATTAAGTAATTAATTATCCTCAAAATTCATCTCGCAGTCAACTAAAGTTGGTATTAAAATTTATATATACAATTAATCAGTACTGATTTATTCTCATTTTTATTGATCGTAATTTTAATATGTCGCAAGAAAATTTAAGAATAAATGAACCTGGATTAAATGTTTTGCCACCTGGAGTTGAAAGATATGTCATAAATGGAGGTGGTCTTACTGGAGTTCAAATATTTCCAGAGGATAAAATAGAAATTATAAATAATGAAGGAAATCAAGTTTGTGAAGTAGTTGTTTTTAATTCTAAAGGAATGTCTGATACTTCAGTTTTAAATTTAAAACCCCATAAATCTGAAAACGATATAATTAAACTTTTAAAAAGAAATGAAGAA
>QCSH01000028.1 GCA_003211555.1 Pelagibacteraceae bacterium AG-470-G21 | reverse complement strand
TTTGACATACCTATTAATCCAGCTTTTGATGCAGCATAATTTGCCTGACCAATATTACCTGTATGTCCCACAATTGATGTAATATTTATAATTTTTCCATCTTTATTTTTTAACATTTTTTTTATCGTATATTTTGAAAGAAAAAAAGATGAGGTTAAATTAAGATTAATAACTCTATTCCACTCTTCATCCTTCATTCTAATAGTTAAATTATCAATTGTTATTCCAGCATTATTAATTAAGATATTTATTTTATTATCAAAAAAAATGTTGCATTCATCAATAAATTCTTCGATAGAACTGTGATTTGAAATATCGAATTTTTTAATTTTAATGTTTTCAAATTTATTTTTTAAAGTATCTAACTTAGTTTGATTTGTACCTGTTGCAATAATATTTGCATTGGCTTGAGTTAATTTTTCAAGTATTGACCCACCTAACACACCAGTTGCACCAGTTAAAATAATATTTTGATTCTTTAAATCAATCATTAGACAAGGTATTTAAATCTATTAAGTTATTTACCTGATTTAATTTTATATTTCTATCAATTCTTTTAATTAGACCAGATAAGACTTTACCCGGGCCTATTTCTATAAATTGGTTAATACCTAATTTAATTATATTTTGTACACTTTCCCTCCATCTCACAGGCTTTTCTATTTGCTCTATTAGAAGCCTTTTTATGTCGATAGAGCTTTTCAAAGGTTTGGCAGTTACATTTGAAACAATATCGATTTTTGGATCCTTAAATTGTGTGTCTAAAATTTTTTGCTTCATTTGTTCTGTTGCTTTATTCATTAAAGGACAATGAAATGGTGCACTAACTGGTAATTTTAAATACCTTATATTATTTTTGCTTAAAACCTCTCCAAATTTATCTATTGAGTCCGTATTTCCACTTACAACAGTTTGTCCGTTGGAATTATCATTTGCTATATAGCACAAAAATTTATCTTTATGCTCAGATAGTATTTTATTTATATGGTTTATTTCTAATCCTAGAATTGCTATCATAGCTCCTTCGCCTTTTGGAACTGCATTTTGCATTGCTTGTCCTCTATATTTTAATAAGCTTATTGTTTGATTAAAACTCAGAGATCCTGAACAACATAATGCTGAATATTCTCCTAAAGAATGTCCAGCAAAAAATTTTGCATTATTTATATTAAATTTTGTTTCATGCTCAATTGTTTTAAATATAGAATAACTAACTAAAAATATTGCTGGCTGAGTGTTTTCGGTTTGGTCCAATTCCTCTTTAGGACCATTTAATATTATCTTACTCAAATTTTTTTTTAATAATTCATCTGCCAAACCAAAGTAGTTTTTGACATAATTGAAATTATTGTAAAATTCCTTTGCCATACCAACAATTTGAGAGCCTTGCCCGGGAAATACTACGGAGAACATAAAATTGTTTATAAATTAAGCTTTTTTTTTATATTGTAATTAAAAACTTATAATAGTATATCCTCACTTTTTCTATATAAAATTATGAATTTTTACGAGCATACACTAATACTGAGACAGGACACTTCGCCTAGTCAAATAAAACAGACTCAGGAAAAATACTCAAAGATAATAGAAAGCAATGAAGGTAACGTTGTCAAATTCGAAAGTTGGGGCTTGATGCATCTTTCATATTTAATTAAAAAAAATAAAAAAGGTAATTATCTACACTTTAAAATAGAAGGTAAAGGAAAAACGATAGATGAACTTGAGAAGAATGAAAAAATTGACAAAAATCTTTTAAGATATCTAACTGTTAAAGTAAAAAAACTTGATCTAGATACTGACTATTTTAGGAAAAACGAAGATCAAATAAAAAACTAATATTGAAAAATGAAAAAAAGAAATCTTAAGAAAAAAAATACACAAAATAACTTTTCAAAATTAAGTATCTTTCAAAATCAGAAATACAAATTTAAAAAAAAATGCCCTCTTTCTGGAAAAGGTGCACCTACAGTAGATTACAAAAATATTAAATTACTTAAAAAGTATATTTCTGAAAATGGAAAAATACTTCCTTCACGAATAACTTCTGTTAGTCAAAAAAAACAGAGAGATTTATCATTATCAATAAAACGAGCAAGAAACTTAGCTTTAATATAACGATGAAAGTGATTCTTTTAGAAAATGTAAGAAAGGTGGGATCAATTGGAGAAATTATTGATGTCAAAAGAGGTTATGCAAGAAATTTTTTGATATCCCAAAAAAAAGCCCTGTTTGCATCAAAAGAAAACATTAAAGAAGTAGATAAAATAAAAAGTGACTTAAGTAAAAAAGACCTTGATAAAAAGAATTTAGCAAAAGGAATTGACGAAAAATTAAAAAACAAAGAGTATACAATCAAGAAATTAAGTACTGAAAATAGAGAATTATATGGGTCCGTTAAACCAACAGAAATTTCAAAAGTTTTAAATGAGATTGAAAAAGTTGAAATCAATCCAGCACTAATACAACCTACTAAAGAAATAAAATCTTTAGGTTCTTTTGAAGTTGTTTTAAACCTTCATATAGATATACAGACAAAAATAAAAATTAATGTTTTAGCAAAAGAAGACAATTAATATTTATACAGTCTTTTCCCCAACTATTATTTTGTTTTGTTTTATTAAAATTGATTATTTAATATGATTTATGGAACAAAAGCTATCTATCCTCAAAGACAAGTCAGAGGAATTGCCGAATAACATTGAAGCTGAGCAGTCAGTAATTGGATCAATACTTTTAACAAATGAAATATTCGATGAAGTTAGTCTTATAATATCAAACAAAAATTTCTATGATCCAGTTCATAAAAAAATATTCGAAGCATTGGAAAAGCTAATTTATGGAGGACTTTTAGCAAATCCAATAACTTTAAAAAATTATTTTGAAAAAGAAAAAGATGAATTAAATATTCCAGAATATTTAGTAAAAATAACTAAATTTTCTACATCTTCAAGACAGGCACTTGAATACTCAAGACTTATATTTGATTTATACGTAAAAAGAGAATTAATTAAAATTTCAGGAGAGGTTATTGACCAAGCTAAGCTCAATGATTTAGGCACTGATGGTCAAAAATTAATTGAAAATTATGAAAAATCATTATTTGATCTTGCTGAAAAAGGATCTTTTAGCTCATCTTTAATAAAATTTGATGAAGCAATGAGACAAACTATAGAAATGGCTTCAAATGCTTATAAAAATGAAGAAGGTATCGTAGGTGTACCTACAGGTTTAAGAGATTTAGATGACAGATTGGGTGGTCTACATAAATCTGATCTTGTAATTATTGCTGGAAGACCCTCAATGGGTAAAACCGCATTAGCTACAAATATTGCATTTAATGCTGCAAAAAAAATTCAAGAAAGTGGTGAAAAAAGTTCAGTTGCTTTTTTTTCTCTGGAAATGTCATCAGAGCAACTATCAACAAGAATTCTTGCAGAACAATCTAGAATAAAGTCTA
>QCSH01000027.1 GCA_003211555.1 Pelagibacteraceae bacterium AG-470-G21 | reverse complement strand
TGTAAAGTAAAATTGAACAAAGGTGAAATTTTAGCAAATCCTGTTTCGGTGGAATCTAAAGGTGATAAAACAACCGTTTCTATAAGACCTGAAAGAGCTTTAATAAATCCAAAAAATAAAATGGATAATAATCAAACTGGTAAAATTGAGGAGGTAATTTACCATGGCGACCACACAAGAGTTCGCTTAGATCTTTTGGGAAATAAAGAATTTATTTTAAAAGTTCCAAACAGTTCAAATGAATTAGATTTAAAATTAGGTAATGAGATTAAGGTTGGTTGGAATAGCCAAGACGCGAGAGCTCTAGATCCTAAATAATTTAACAAATATATAGTATTCCATCAGCAAAATGGCCTGTTGACTCTGAATATCGTTTTTGTTGTACTTAACTTATATAAATTAATTTATAATAACGTTTAAACGGAGGATAAATGAAAAAAATAAGTAAATTATTACTTGCTCTTTCTTTTGCTCTTTCAGTAACTACATCTGCATTTGCGGTAACAGTCGCATCTTGGGGTGGAGCTTACACAGAGTCCCAAAAGCTAGGGTATGGTGATCCAACTGCTGCTAAACTTGGTGTAGATATCAACTGGGTTGACTATTCAGGAGGATTATCTGAGATTAAAGCTCAAAAAGAAGCAGGTGCTATTACTTGGGATATTATCGATGTATTTGCATTTGATACTATTAACGGATGTGACGAAGGAATTTTTGTTGAATTCGATTTTGACAAAGACTTCCCTGCAGCTCCAGATGGAACTCCTGCAAGTGAAGACTTCTTTGCTCCTATGCCAAGCGCATGTGCAGTAGGAAATATTCTATATTCATGGAACTATGCTTATAACAGTAAAAATGTTGACGGCACACCATCGACTATAAAAGATTTCTTTAACACTAAAAAATTTCCAGGAAAAAGAGCTATTTACAAATCTGCTCTAACAAACCTAGAAATCGCATTAGCTGGTGATGGAGTTTACATGGGTAAAGGTGGATCTGAGATCTACAAATTACTAGAAACAGAAGCTGGAGTTAACAGAGCAATGGCAAAAATCAAAGATCTTTGCACAGATCCAAATGGTGGATGTGTATTCTGGTCTGCAGGTGCTCAACCACCAGAACTTTTAATGAGTGGTGAAGTTGTAATGGCAACTGGCTGGAACGGTAGATTTTTCAACGCAATTGTTGGTGAAGGTGCACCACTTGTACAGGTGTGGGATGGTCAAGGACTTGACTATGAATATTTTGCACTAGTTAAAGGTGGACCAGATGAAGCAAATGCTAAAAAAGCTTTGGCAATGATGACTAACACTGAAATGTTAGCAGGAAGTGCTAAATACATTGCATATGCTCCATACAGATTATCGTCTTTAGAAATTATCAAAGCAAATGAGCCTTGGTACAAAGATGGTAAAACTGAAATGATGCCACAAATGCCAACTTCTCCTTCAAATACTAAAAAATACTTTTTAGTTGATCCATTTTTCTGGGCTGACAACGGAACAGAACTTGGTGAGAAGTGGGAAGCTATGAAAGCTGGTCTATAAAAAAACTATAAAAGACTAGTATAATATAATATATATAGGGCGACTTTTTAAGTCGCCCTTTTTATTTATGAGCAGCGAAACAAAACAAATACTTACAACTGACGGAATCCCTTTAGAGATAAGCTTAAAGAAAGCTGAGAGAAAAAATAAAATTAAAGCCTTTCTACTAGTAGCTCCTTTATTATTATTTTTAATTATTACATACATTTTTCCTATTGGTGAAATGTTTACAAGGAGTATCGATGATAAAATGATCACTAATATGCTTCCCAAAACATTTAAGTCTATGGAGACATGGGATGGTAAAGAGCTTCCTTCAGAGGAAGTGTTTGCTTCATTTTTATCTGACTTTAAAATTCTTGTTGAAAAAAAAGAACATGGAAAATTAGCTCAAAGACTAAATAAAGAAAAAAATGGTTTTACTTCAGTTGTTAAAAAATTATTCAGACAGGTTAAAAGAAATAAAATTGACGATACTCAAAATATTAAAGAACAAATAATGAAAGTTCACAAGAGATGGAGAGATGTAGAATATTGGCAAGCAATTAAAAGAACAGCTCCTCCTTACACATCTGCAAAATATTTAAAAGCTATGGATATGTATCTAAATGAGGATAATAAAATTGTGCAAGTTAGCGAAGATAGAAGAATACATAGAATTTTATGGTTAAGAACTTTAGAGGTTGCTTTTTTTGTTACGATATTCTGTTTTTTAATGGGTTATCCAATAGCTCATTTGTTAGCAACACTTCCAATGAAATACAGTAATTTACTAATGATATGTGTTCTTCTTCCATTTTGGACTTCATTATTAGTCAGAACTGCAAGCTGGATGATATTACTTCAACAACAAGGTGTGGTTAATGATTTCTTTGTAATTATAGGACTTGTAGCGGACGATAACAGACCGGAGATGATGTACAATAAAGTTGGAACTTATGTTGCAATGACACAAATTTTATTGCCATTTATGGTTTTACCTCTTTATAGTGTGATGAAAACCATCTCGCCAAGTTTAATGAGAGCTGGAAAATCATTAGGTGGAACACCTTTTGTAGCGTTTTGGAAAGTTTACTTCCCATTAACAATACCTGGAATAGGTGCAGGGTGCCTTTTAGTTTTTATTCTTGCAATTGGATACTACATCACCCCAGCTTTAGTAGGAGGTGCTTCAGGAACATTAATTAGTAACCAAATTGCCTATCATATGAAGTCAACTTTAGATTGGAGCTTTGCTTCAGCGATGGGACTAATGTTGCTAGGTGGAGTTTTAGTTATCTATTGGCTTTATAATAAATTAGTTGGAGTTGATAATATTAAATTAGGTTAGTATGGCGTTACCAAAGTATACAGAAACTAGATACAGAATTTGGCATTATTTTTACATTGCCATATGCACCTTCGTATTTTTTTTTCTTATAGCACCATTGTTTGTTATTTTCCCACTTTCTTTTAATGCTGAAGAATTTCTTGTTTTTTCAGAAGGAATGAAGAATTTAGACCCAGATGCTTTTTCTTTAAGATGGTACAAGGACATGGTCTATGGAACTAAAAATCCATGGGGCCTTGCTGCTAAAAATAGTTTTATTATAGCTATATTTGCAACTTTGGGGTCAGTAATTTTAGGGACCGTAGCTGCATTAGGATTAAGTAGCAGACATATGCCTTTTAAAGGTATAATAATGGCAACTTTGATTTCACCAATGATTGTTCCACTTATCATATCTGGTGTTGCAATATTTTTCTTTATGGCAAAGGCTGGTTTAGCAGCAACACATACAGGAATAGTTCTAGCTCATATAATTCTAGGAACACCTTTTGTTGTAATAACTGTTACCGCAACATTATCAGGTTTTGATCATAGCGTTACAAGAGCAGCAGCTAGTTTAGGTAGTAATCCAGTAAATACATTTAT
>QCSH01000026.1 GCA_003211555.1 Pelagibacteraceae bacterium AG-470-G21 | reverse complement strand
GCAGACGATTTAACTATGAGGGCATGAGTTATTTTCATGAGTATTTGTGCTAATATTTGCAATTGAACGAGAGGAATAAGTAAATTTTTTAATGTAATTTAACACTATTTTTATGAATAATTTAAAGTTGATTGTAGAAAATATTAACCAAAAAAATTTAGACAAAGCACTAATTCTGTGTGATGGGCATAATGAGGAAAGTGAACAATACATAATTAATAACCTTAAGGGTGTTATTTATCTTTTAAAAAATGATCATCATTTAGCAGAAGAATATTTTATCAAATCACATAATTTAAATAAAACATTTGAAGACCCAATCAACAATTTATATTTAATTTATTTAAAAAAGAAAGATTTTAAGAGATTATTAGTTTCAGCTAAATTACTTTACGATATTAACATGCTTAATGAAAAATATAATTACCAGCTAGCTTATGCGTTTGAAGTAAATAATAACAATATACAAGCCATTGAATTTTATAATAAATGTATAGATTTAAATGGAAAAAATAAAATTGGAGCGATCAATAATATCGGCAATATTTTTTTAAGAAATAATAAAAATAAAACTGCTTTAAATTTCTTTTTGCAGGCAGAAAGTATTAAGAAAAATGATAAAATAATAATTAATAATTTGTTTTTAAATTATATAAAACTTAAAGATGAAAAAAAAGCTGATGAGTATTATTTAAAAGCTAGTAATATAGACAATCAATACATAGAGTTTCTATACAATAAAGCTGAATATTTAATACTTAAAGGTAATTACGAGAATGCGATTATAATTTTAGAAGCAAATAAAAATATAAATAAATTTTTAATCATCTTAATAAGCCTTTATTTTAATATGGGTAAAACACAAGAAGGGGAGCAATTACTTAAAGAAAATAATGATAAAATCAAAAGTGATTCTTATTTATATAACTATCTTGGAATAAGATCTTTATATGAAGGTAATTTTGAAGATGGCTGGAAGTATTATGAATATAGAGGTTCAAAATTAAATAGTAGATTTTCAGATGAAGTGGAATGGAATGGTGAGAAATTAGATAATAAAAGTATTGTTGTATTTAGTGAGCAAGGCCTAGGTGACTCTATCCAATTTTCAAAATATTTAATTCCATTAGCAAAATTGTGTAATAATGTAAATTTTGTAGTAAAAAATAATATCTACAAACTTTTTAAAAAAGACTATCAGAATATTACAATTGAAACTTTTGAGACAATCAAAGATAAAAAGTACGACTATAAAATTTCATTAGGGTCTCTAATTAAGTTTTTTTATAAAGAAGAATTTAAATCTGAAAATGATTTAATTGCTCGAAATAAAGTAGAGATCAGTAAATGGAGTGAAAAATTTAATCGCTCAAAACCTAATGTAGGTTTAGTTTGGTCAGGTTCATTTTACGGTCCTAACCAACCATTTAGGTCTATTCCTTTAAAAAAATTAGAAAAAATATTTACATTAGATATTGAATTTTATTGCTTACAAAACGAAATATGGGAACGAGATAAAATTCATTTCAACGAGATGAAAATTTCTGATTTTGGAAAATATAATTTAATTGAAATTTCTTCAATTATTGAAAATTTAGACTTAGTCATATCAGCTGACACATCAATATTACATCTGTCAGCAGCTCTAAATAAAGAAACCTGGGGAATATTTAATATTTATCCAGACTGGAGATGGGGCGGGCTAGATAAAATAAATCCTTACAAATCATTAATTAAGATTAACCAAAGTAAATTTAATGAATGGGATGATGTAACCGATGAGATATTTAAAAAATTAAAAAATAAATTTAAATTAAATTAAATTGATACTCTCTAGCCTCAATTATTTCTTTTTGTAAATTAAGCTCTACATCATCGATACTTATAAATTCATCTTTTAAGACTTCTTTTTTCATAATTGAATTATCTGTCAAACCCAAAGGCAAGTTTTTATTTTTTTTTGAATTTGATGAAGATATTAGTCTTCCTCTTGCACAATAACCACCTTCACCATCAAGTTTCTCTCCTACTTTTAAGTCTTTCTTTGCAATACTTGCTACTTCAGCATTGAAATTTTTTGTATATCCAGTTGCTTTATTATCAAGTGATATTGAATAAATTGATTGGGCTAATTCTAAACCTATATAATGATAAGGTCTCCAAATAGCAGAGTAACTTCCAGATGAGTCTGTTACCATTCCGTAATCTTTGAAGCAGTTTTTTACATAATCATTTTGAGCTTTAATAACTATATAAACTCCCCATCTAAGATCATTTAGAATATCATTTTTGTCTAAATCAATACTAGATATAACTTCTACTTGGCCAGAATGATCTATTAAACCACCTTCAGATTTTGGAATTAATTTTTTTGCAATGTCATATACGCCTATTGGAGGAAATGTTAATCCATTGTTTGGACATTTTAAATCAGCTGCATTACTTACGGCACACATTTCTATAGCTGACTTATCACCACATAAAAAACTATTAAACATTTTAGGGTTCATGCCAGACTCATTTTCAGCTCTTTCTTTTGTTAAACCATAGTGTCCCCACACAGTATCAGGAGTAGAATACTCAAATGTTGGATGATATTTTGTTCCCTTACCAGCACACACTACTTCAAAACCATTTAATTTTGCCCATTCAATTTGCTCTAATATTAGAGATGGTTGATCTCCATAAGCCATTGAACAAACAACATTATTTTTAAGTGCTAAATCAGATAAGTATTTTCCACACAAAACATCTGCCTCTACATTGACCATTATTATATTTTTTTTATTTTCAATTATTTTAATTGCATGCATGGTACCAATTATTGGATTTCCAGTTGCTTCAATAAATATTTCTATTTCTCGATTAAATGTACTATCTAGATTGTTTGAAAAATTAATTTTATCTATTGTTTCTTTAGTCAATCCACTCTTTGCACAATTTTTTTTTGCTCTGTCAGTATCTAATTCCACTATTGTATCAATTATAATTTTATCTAATTGATTGTATTGAGCAAGAAACATCGAAACAAACTTACCACAACCAATGAAGGCAACTCTTATGGGTTTTTTTAAATCTTGAAGTTTTGAAAATAAATACACTTTTCTATTTTAATAAGAAAAAAATAATAAACCAGTAAGATAATAATCCAGAGACAATAGTTGCGATCACATTTCTTGAATAAAATCCAACAACAAGTGCAATAATTGCACCATAAATCTTTGGATCAATTGGCTCAACTAAGTATCCAAAATCATTAAAAAATACTCCAGGAAATATTATTGCTGGAAATACAGCGGCTGGCACATAATTAAGAACTTCTTTAACTTTTGCTCCAAGCATATCTCTATCAATTAATGCTACCATCGCCATCCTCGAAAAATAAGTAATTATTCCTGAAATTATAATTGAGATCCAAGTCATCTTTTTAACCTCAACATTATAAAAGCGGCCGATAAAGCAACAATTGGAGACAAAATTATGTAAGATTTAAATGGAGCATCAAATAATATTAGTGATGCAAAACCAGAGACTAACATGACAAAAACATGATCTAACTTTCTTAAATCATTAACTACAATTGCCAGAAAGGTAAGTGGAATTGCAAATTTTAATCCCAATTCCTCTGGGATAAATGAACCTAATATAATGCCACTTATTGTTGATAACTGCCAACAAAGCCAAAGTGTTACCCCTGTTCCAAGAATATAATAGTGTGGATTAGATATATTTGAATTTTGTTTTATATACTTGTTAGACTCTGCAAAACCTTGATCAACTATAAAGTAAGATATAATTAATTTTTTTAAAAAACTTAATTTTTCTAAATACTCGGATAAAACTGCTCCATATAATAAATGTCTTGAATTTATTACACCAACAGAAGTAATAGCTATTAATGATGATGCACCACCTGATAAAAGTTGCATAAAAATTATCTGTGAGGCTCCTCCAAAGATTATCAACGAAGTTGCATAAACTAAAAGTGGATCAAAACCTAATTCAACACCAATTGCTCCAGTTATAATTCCAAATGGAATTACAGATAGCATATGAGGTAAAACAGCTATAGTTCCTTTAACAAAAATTTTAGACTTTGATAGCATTAATTAAAAGTTTGCTAATGCTTTTTTGAGGTATTTTTGATCTAGCTTACAATCTTTATATCCTTGTTTAACAACATTAAGATATCTTTCTGTTGGATATCTAAAAATTGTTTTATTAGGCATAATATAAGTCATCACAATTTTGTTATAATACTTGAAATACATTTTTTTATATAAAATTGGATAATCTTCATAAATATCTAATTTTTT
>QCSH01000025.1 GCA_003211555.1 Pelagibacteraceae bacterium AG-470-G21 | reverse complement strand
TTCGATTTGTTTGTCTTTTACAAAGTCAAGAATTTCAGAATTACATTTATCTATTTTGTTTTTATCTATAGATCTAAGAACAATAGATACACCTAATTTTCCAGCTTTAAAAAATGGGTAACTACCTATTTCAACATCAGAGTTATTATTTTGAACTTCTGTTAATGATTTTGCAATTTCACTTTCAACCGTCCTTAAGTTTATAGTTTCACTTAATATTGGATCTCCTCCAACTAAAAGATTGTTTAAACTTCCTAACATTGCTTTCATTATTGATGGCACTCCTGGAAGGCAAAATACATTTTCAACATAAAAACCTGGGGCCCCACTTGATGGATTTAGAATTAAATTGGCACTGACAGGCATTTTAGCCATTTTTTGTCTACCTTCATTGAATTCGCCCGGTTTATAATAATTTTCTAATATTGAAAAAGCTTCTTTATGAAAACCATATTCAATACCAAAAGCCTTGGAAACAGATTCTGCTGTAATATCATCATGTGTTGGACCTATACCACCTGTAGTGAAAATGTAAGAATATTTTATTCTTAATTCATTAAGAGTGTTAATAATTATATTTTCGTCATCTTGAATTACTCTAACTTCTGCAACAGGTATACCTAACGAATTTAACCAAATAGCTAGCGTACTTGTGTTAACATCTTGCGTTCTTCCAGATAGTACTTCGTTACCAATGATTAAAATACCAGCATTTATGTCTTTTTTATTTTGCATATGTAAATATAAGTAAATTTATATGAAATTTACAAATAGCCTTATTAAAGGAAAATTATTAAAAAGATACAAGCGATTTTTCGCTGATATAAAAGTAAATAATAAGATTGTAACTGCACATTGTCCTAACACTGGATCAATGCAAGGTCTACTCAATGAAGGTAATGAAGTATTTATTACAGAACACAACGATCCAAAAAGAAAATTAAAATTTACATTAGAAATCATTAAAGCAAATAAACGTTATGTTGGTGTTAATACTCACAGAGCTAACAAAATAGTAAATCATGGTTTAGAAAATAAGTTGATTAATGAGTTTAAAACAATAAAAAATATAATACCTGAATTTAAATTTAGTGATGATACAAGATTTGATTTTCTATGTGATAAATTTTTAATAGAAGTGAAAAATGTTACACTATTTAGAGAAGATGATGTTGCTGAATTTCCTGATGCGGTAACCACAAGAGGTACAAAACACCTTAATATGTTAATTAAATCTATTAAAAAAGGTTATAAACCATATGTCTTATTTTTAACGCAAATACAAAATATAAATAACTTTAGAATTGCTAAAGATATTGATCAATCTTATTTTGAAAACTACAAAAAAGCAAAAAAAGCAGGAGTTCAATTTCTAGCTTATAGATGTACATTAAGTTCTAAAGAAATTAAAATTGAAAAAAAAATAAAGATTTTAGATGAGTGATTACAAAGAAAAATTTGAAAAGATGAGAGTTGCTGGAAAACTTGCATCTAAAACTCTAGATATGCTTACCGATTATATAAAACCTGGAGTATCGACTGATAGAATTGACAAAGTAGCATATGAGTTCATAAAGGATAATGGAGGTTATTCTGCTCCATTATTTTATAGAGGTTTTGAAAAATCACTTTGTACATCCTTAAATCATGTAGTTTGTCATGGAATACCATCTGAAAGAATTTTAGAAGATGGTGACGCTGTAAATGTGGATATTACTGCAGTAGTAGACAATTACTACGGAGACACAAGCAGAATGTATGAGATAGGAAATGTTTCAGTTAAAGCAAAAAATTTAATTGAAGCAACTTACGACTCTCTTATGAGAGCAGTAAAAATATTAAAACCTGGAAAAAAACTTGGTGATATAGGTTATGAAATTCAATCTTATGTTGAAAGCAAAGGATATGCGGTTGTTAGAGATTTTTGTGGTCATGGTATAAGCAATGTTTTTCACGAACCACCCAATATTCTTCATTATGGATCTAAAAATACTGGCAAAGAACTAACACCTGGAATGACTTTTACCATTGAACCGATGATAAATTATGGAAAATTTGATACAAAAGTTTTAAATGATGGGTGGACTGCAGTAACTAAAGATAAATCACTATCAGCACAATTTGAGCACACTGTTGGTATCACAGAAGATTCATATGAAATTTTTACAGAATCTGGTAAAGGTTATACGAGGCCTCCTTATAATTAATGATATCAAGATACTCTAGAAAAGAACTAGTCAGCATTTGGTCAGAAGAAAATAAATATCAAATTTGGCTAGATGTAGAAATTGCTGCAGCAGAAGCAATGGAGAAGTATAAAATTATTCCAAAAGGAGTTGCATCAATTGTAAAAAGAAAAAGCAAAATCAAGGTTAAAAGAATTCATGATATTGAAGCTAAAGTAAAACATGATGTAATTGCATTTCTAACATCAATAACAGAACAAGCAGGAATTAAAGCAAGATACCTTCATCAAGGTATGACATCATCTGATGTATTAGATACGACTTTAAATATACAGTTAATTCAATCAGGTAATATTTTATTAAAAGATATTGATAAAATTTTATCAGTATTAAAGAAACAGGCTAAAAAATATAAAATGACACCATGTATTGGACGAAGCCATGGAATTCATGCAGAACCAATTACATTTGGGTTAAAACTTGCTTCATTTTATGAAGAATTTAAAAGAAATAAATCAAGACTAAGGGATGCAATTGAAAATATATCTACTTGTGCAGTTTCTGGTGCAGTTGGAACATTTGCAAACATAGATCCTAGAATTGAAACTTATGTTGCAAAAAAACTAAAATTAAAACCTGAACCCATCTCGACACAAATTATACCAAGAGACAGGCATGCTCATTACTTTTCAGTTCTTGGAATAATTGCAGGCTCGATTGAAAGAGTTTCAACTGAGATTAGACATCTTCAAAGATCAGAGGTCTATGAGTTGCAAGAATTTTTTTCTAAAGATCAAAAAGGTTCATCTGCAATGCCTCATAAAAAAAATCCAATATTAAGTGAAAATCTTACAGGCCTTGCAAGAATGGTGAGAAGTTACGTCATACCTGCATTGGAAAATATTTCTTTGTGGCATGAAAGAGATATTTCACATTCAAGTGTTGAAAGAAATATTGGCCCTGATGCTAATGTAACGTTAGATTTTGCTTTAGTAAGATTGGCAGGAATTTTAGAGAAGATGATTGTGTACCCCAAAACAATGGAAAAGAATTTAAATCTAACAAGAGGACTTGTCTTTTCTCAAGAGGTAATGTTGGAACTTACCAAATCAGGAATGACTAGAGAAAAAGCTTACAGGTTGGTTCAATCTCATGCAAAACTTAGTTTTTCAAAGAATACAAACTTATTAACACTTTTAAAAAGTGATAAATCGGTCACTAGTAAAATAAGTGAAAAAAGATTAGATAAAATCTTCACATATAACAAGCACTTAAAAAATGTGAATTATATTTTTAAAAGAGTATTTAAGTAATGAAAAAAGGTAAAAAATTATACGAAGGTAAAGCAAAAATAATTTTTGCAAGTAGTGATAAAAAATATGTAATTCAGCATTTTAAAGATGATGCAACGGCATTTAATAACCAAAAAAAAGCGGTAATGGATGGAAAGGGAATTTTAAATAATAGAATTTCAGAACATATTTTAACTCAACTAAATAACGTTGGTATTAAAAACCATTTAATAAAACGTTTAAATATGCGAGAGCAATTAGTGCAACATGTCGAAATTATACCTATAGAGTTTATCGTTAGAAACATTGCAACAGGATCTCTTACTAAAAGACTAGGTATAGAAGATGGCACAGTGCTAGATTATCCACTAATAGAATACTGCCTAAAAAATGATGAATTGGACGATCCTTTAATAAGTACAGAACATATTTTTGCTTTTAAATGGATGGAAAAAGAAGAATTAGATTTTATAAATAAAGAATTAAATAGAATTAACGACTTTTTGCAAGGATTGTTCCGGGGTGTTGGTATTAAACTTGTTGATTTTAAAGTTGAGTTTGGAAGATGTGAAAGAAATGGAAAAAAAGAAATTATACTTGCTGACGAGATAAGTCCTGACACATGTAGATTGTGGGACGCAAATAGCGAGAAAAAATTAGATAAAGACAGATTTAGAAAAGGTCTTGGTAATTTAATAGAAGCTTACCAAGAGGTTGCAAGGAGATTGGATATCCTTCACGAACAATCAAATATAAGACCATTAAAATATACAAAACCTCGTGCAGTAAAAATTAAAAAGAAATAATGAAAGTTAAAGTAATTGTAACTCTAAAGAATGGAGTTTTAGATCCTCAAGGTAAAGCTATTCAGCAAACACTAAACGGAATGAGTTTCGAAAGTGTTG
>QCSH01000024.1 GCA_003211555.1 Pelagibacteraceae bacterium AG-470-G21 | reverse complement strand
ATGTGCAGATTTTAATCAAACAGATAAATTAAACAAACTTTTAAAAAATAAAAAAAAAATTATTAGTTTTTTTCCGGGATCAACAATTGGTAATTATTTACCGAAAAATGCAAAAAAATTATTAAAGAATTTTTCTAAAATTATAGGAAAAAATTCTTATTTAGTTATTGGAGTTGACTTGGTCAAAAATATAAGCACACTCGAAAGTGCTTACAATGATAAATTAGGAATCACCGCTCAATTCAACAAGAATATATTGAATGCAGTTAACAAAATATGCAATTCTAAATTCAGTACTAATGATTTTGAACATAAAGCATTTTATAATGTTGTTAAAAATAGAATTGAAATGCACCTTAGTGCAAAAAAAAATTGCATATATACTATTGATAAAAGAAAAATTAAATTTTCGAAAGGTGAAACTATTCATACGGAGAATTCTCACAAGTACACTAAAGATAAATTTGCAAAACTAGTAAAAAATTCAGGATTTGAAATTATAAAACACTTTACAGATAAAAATAAATACTTTGGAGTTTTTTTATTAAAAGTAAAATAAGTTTGTTTATGGCACAAAAAGATGTAGGTAACAAAATCCCAATATACAAGTTAAAAGATACCGATCAAGTAATGAAATACTATGATGAGTGGGGTGATGGTAATAAATATGATAAAGATATGATTGATTGGAATTATACAGGACCAAAAGAAACATCAAAGATCTTTTCAGAATTTCAAAAAGATAAAGACGCCAAAATTTATGATGCAGGTTGTGGAACCGGCCTAGTAGGGATTGAATTAAAAAAATATGGTTTTAGATATTTTCATGGAGCAGATTTGTCAAAAAATTATTAGATTTAGTTCCTAAAGACCTTTATGCTGAGCTTGAGCAAGTAGACCTAAATAAACCAATTAATAAAATAGATAATGAATACGATTCAGTGATGTGTGTTGGGACCTTTACATTTGGTCATGTAAAACCGCCAGCTTTAGACGAATTTGTCAGAATCACAAAAAATAATGGATTTATTTGTTTCACTATTAATGAAGGTATCCATGAGGAATATGGATTTGATAAAAAAATTGAACAACTAAAACAAGAAAATAAGTGGAAAGAAATTAAATTTTTCAAATCAGATTATATCGCAAGTAAAGACGTAAATGCTTGGTTAGGATTATATCAAGTGTTAAAGTAAATCATGTCAGAAATTTACGATATAATAGATAAATATAAGCTAGATATTGTATCAGAACCGATAAGTAAAGCTCATGGTCTACCAAATGAGTGTTACATCAGTAAAGAATATACTTTAATAGAAAGAAAAAAATTGTTTGAGGATAAGTGGATTGTTATAGGAGTTGGCAGTTCGATTCCAAATGCAGGAGATGTGAAACCAATAGATTTACTTGGTATGCCAATATTAATTGTCAGAACAAAAAAAAATGAAATAAAAGCTTTTCACAATATTTGCAGTCATAGAGGTGTAAAACTTGTTAAAGAATCCGGAAAAATTAGAAATGTTTTAAGATGTCCTTATCATTCATGGTCTTATGATTTAGATGGAAAATTAATAGCTACACCTCATATAGGGGGAATGAATATTCATCAAACACCTGAATTTGATAGGTCAAAAAGTAATTTGAAAGAAATAAGGTCATATATATGGTTAGATTTAATTATGATTAATATTAACAACAACGAAATTTCATTTGAGGATTACATTAGTCCTTTAAGCGAAAGATGGGAAAAGTTTTGGTCATTAAAGGATAGAGAATTGATACATCATGCAAATGATTATGGTTATTTCAAATTAAATGCAAAATGTAATTGGAAATTTGCAATCGAAAATTACTGTGAAAGCTATCATTTGCCATGGGTTCATCCTGACTTGAATTCTTATTCAAAATTAGAAGATCATTATCATATTCAGGGGCTTCCAAATCGTTTTGCTGGACAAGGTACAATAGTTTACAATCCAAGGTTTGAAGAAAATGAAAAATTTCCTTGTTTTCCTCATTGGCCAAAAGATAAAGAAAATATAGCTGAGTATGTAGCGTTATTTCCAAATGTTATGTTGGGAATTCATAAAGATCATTATTATGCTTATTGGTTAGAGCCAATCAATCATGAGTTTACAATAGAACACATGGAAATTTATTATGTTGGAGATGAAGCGGCAACTTCAACAAAGTATAAAACTTTAAGACAAAAAAATCATAAACAATGGGAAGATATTCAAAAAGAAGATGTAGATATAATTCAAAGTATGCAATTAGGTCGTAATTCTCCAGTTTACAATGGTGGAAATTTTTCCCCAAAAATGGATAATCCAACACACCATTTTCATAAGTGGGTTGCGGGCAATTTAAAATAAATATTTGAGGTAAAAATGAAAATCATTTTAATTATGGGTCTTCCTGGTGCTGGCAAAACTACTTTGGCTGAAGAATTAGCGCCGTTGCTAAATGCTAAAAGACTTAATGCAGATGAAGTACGAAAAGCAGCAAACGATTGGGATTTTTCAGAAGAAGGTAGAAAAAGACAAGCAAAAAGAATGGCAGATTTTGCAATAAAACTTAAAGATGATGGAAATTACGTTGTAGCAGATTTTATTTGCCCAACTCCTAAAGCCAGAAGCTTATTTCCTGCAGATTACGTGATTTGGGTAGATACTATAAAAGAAGGCAGATTTGACGATACTAATAAAATGTTTGTTAAGCCTGAAAAATATGATTTTCATGTCACCACACAAAATGCTAAGTCTTGGGCACCAAAGATCTTAGAGGAAATAAATAAATGACATATCAATGGGATAATAAAAAACCTACCGCACAAATGCTTGGAAGATGGCAACCTTTTCACGATGGTCACTACACATTGTTCAAAGAAATTATAAAAAAAACAGGACAAGTTTGTATTCAAATTAGAGACGTTCAAGGAGTAGATGATAATCCATTTGATTTTGAAACTGTTAAAAAAAGCATAGAAGAAAAACTTAATCCAGAGTTTGAGGGCAGGTTCAAAGTTATGCTTGTACCTAATATTACAAATATTTGTTATGGAAGAGGTGTTGGATATAAAATTGAGGAAATAGTTTTATCAGAAGAAATTCAGAAAATTTCTGCAACAAAAATAAGAGCTAAAATGAGAGAAGAGGGAAAATTAGAATAGGTGACTGTTAAAATTATTAAAGTTGCTGTTGGAGTAAAAAAAGTTTTAATTAATGATCCAAAAACTTATAATTCTTTGTCATTTAAAACACTTTCGTCTTTATTAAAGGCATTCAAAAAACTAGATAATGATAAAGAAACAAGAGTTATTATCTTAGAAGGTTCTGGCAAAGGATTTAGTGCAGGCCATAATTTAAAAGAGGTTAGAGGTATTAAAAATAGATCTAATCATTTAAAACTTTTTAAACTTTGTTCAAAGTTAATGATGCAAATAGTAAATGGGAACAAACCTGTTATTGCCAAAGTTCATGGAGCTGCATATGCTGCAGGGTGCCAATTAGCTGCAAGTTGTGATTTAGCTTATAGTACAAATTCAGCAACATTTGCAACACCTGGTGTTAAAATAGGACTTTTCTGCAGCACTCCTATGGTTGCTGTTAGTAGAAAAATAAGCAGAAAAAGAATGATGGAGATGTTGTTAACCGGTGATCCTATTAATGCAAAGCACGCAAAGGAAATTGGTTTAATTAATGATTATTTCAGTCAAAAAAATTTAAATAAAAAAGTTTTAGATGTTGCAAAAAAAATTTCTTCAAAGTCAAATTTAACAATAAAAATTGGAAAAAAAGGTTTCTACAAACAATTAGAAATGCCACTCAACAAAGCTTACGATTATACTAGCAGGATGATGACTCTTAATATGTCTTCATATGATGCTAAAGAGGGGATTAGTGCATTTATTGAAAAAAGAAATCCAAGTTGGAAAAACAAATAAGCATTAAGTTGAATTGAAATTGAAAAAAGATTAAGTTGTAATTGAAGGAGAAAAACAAACATGGATACATGTTGTGGTCCAGGATACTCTAGTCCTAAAGAAGCCATAAAAGCGCCCAAAGAGAAGCTTTTATACACGATTGCTATTTACACAGGAACAGGAATACAAAAGCCAGACTATTTAGCAACTATCGATGTTGATCCAGAAAGTCCTACATATTCAAAAGTGATACACAGACTAGAAATGCCAGGTATAGGCGATGAATTACACCATACAGGATGGAACGCCTGCTCTTCTTGTCATGGAGACTCTCAAATGAGTAGAAAGTATCTTTTAGTTCCAGGAGTGAGATCAAATAACATTTATGTTGTTGATACTGCGTCAAATCCTAGAGCTCCTAAAATTCATAAAGTTGTTGAAGGTGATGAAATAAAAAAAAAAACTAATTTGTCAGGTCCTCACACCGTGCATTGTTTAGGATCAGAGATTATTATTTCATTTCTCGGTAATGCAAGAGGAGAAGCTCCAGGAGGATATTTACATTTAAATAAAGATTTTGAAATAGTTGGGAGATGGGAAAATTCAATGGGCGATATACCTTTTAGTTATGATTTTTGGTATCAGCCAAGACATAATGTAATGGTGAGTTCTGAATGGGCTGCGCCAAATACATTTATGCCTGGTTTCGATCTAGAAGAGGTAGGCCATTTAAAGTATGGAAGAAGGTTGCATGTATGGGATTTTAAAAAGAAGGAACCTATCCAAACAATGTATCTTGGAGAGGATGGACTAATACCTTTAGAAGTAAAGTTCATGCACAATCCTGATAGTAGTCATGGGTTTTGTGGAGCTGCTTTAAGTGCAAATGTTATTCACTTTTGGAAAACGCAAGAGGGAAAATGGGAATGGGAAAAAATTATTGATGTTGAAAATGAACCACATCCTGAGTGGCCAATCCCTATTCCTGGAGTAATGTCAGCTATACTAGTCTCCATGGATGATAAATATCTTTACATTAATAATTGGCTTCACGGTGATATGAGGCAATATGATATTTCAGATCCTCATAGACCGAAATTAACAGGTCAAGTTTGGATGGGAGGTCTATTGGGTAAAGCACCAACTGTTAATGGAGTTAAAATAGCTGGTGGTCCTCAAATGTATCAACTTTCTCTAGATGGAAAGAGGATGTATGTAACTACATCATTATTTTCTACATGGGACAATCAATTCTACCCTGATATAAGAAAACAAGGTGGAGCAATGATCATGATAGATTGCGATGTTGAAAATGGTGGAATGAAAATTAACAAAGACTTCATTATTGACTTTGGTAAAGAACCTAATGGTCCAAGCAGATGTCATGAAAGCAGATACCCAGGCGGAGATTGCACTAGCGATATATGGTTATGACAAAGATTACAATTTCAAACAGAAATAACAGTGCATTTGAAGTCAATGGACAAAAACCTTTATTACAAGAACTAAGGGACCAA
>QCSH01000023.1 GCA_003211555.1 Pelagibacteraceae bacterium AG-470-G21 | reverse complement strand
ATGAGGGAAGAAGCCGGTGGTTTAATTTTGGGTCCTTATGAAGATGGTGCCCCAGCTTGTTATGTTGATGGACCTTCAAAAGATTCTGAATATGAATTATTTCAAGAGGATTTAGATAGATTAGCCCCACACATTGAAGGTGCGATACATAGAGTACCAGCTTTTGGAGAAGTTGGAGTTAAAAAAGTCTATAATGGAGCAATTTGTTATACACCTGATGGCAATCCGATTGTTGGTCCAGCTTGGGGATTAAAAAACTTTTGGATTAACGAAGGACACAGTTTTGGGATTACTGCAGCTGGTGGAGCTGGGTGGCAACTAGCTGAGTGGATAGTTGATGGTGAACCAACCATTGATATGCTTGGTGTAGAGCCAAGAAGATATGGTGATTATTGTTCAAAATCATATTTAAAAGCCAAAAACGAAGAAGCATACAGTCACGTGTTTATCACTCATTTTCCTGACGAAGAGAGACCAGCAGCCAGACCGTTAAGAACAGCACCGTGTTATGACAGAATGAAAAATTTAGGTGCGGTGTTTGGACAAAAATTTGGTTGGGAAAGACCTAATTTTTTCGCAACCGACGGCATGGAACAAAAAGATGATTGGTCATTTAGAAGATCTAAATGGTTCAATGCAATGGAAAAAGAATGCAAAAATGTAAAAGAAAATGTTGGTCTTTTAGACATGACAGCATTTGCAAAATGTAGAATTAAAGGACCAGGTGCAGAAGAATTTTTAGATAGTTTAGTAGCAAACAAATTACCTAAAAAAGTTGGAAGAATTAATTTATGTCATGCATTAAATACAAAGGGAGGTGTTCATTCTGAATTTACTATTATGCGTGAGGCAAATGATAGTTTTTATTTAGTATCAGCTGGGGCATTTCAAAGATTAGATCACGATTGGATTTTAAAATGGATGCCTACAGACGGTTCAGTGCAATTTGAAAATTTAACCAATAGCAATGGTGTTTTGGTAGTTTCTGGTCCTAAAGCTAGAGAGCTAATGCAAAGAGTTTCTAAAGATGATTTTTCAAATGAGAACTTCAAATGGTTAAGTGCAAAAATGGTTGATATTGGTTACGCACCAGTTAATGCAATGAGAGTTAATTTTGTAGGTGAGTTGGGGTGGGAACTTCATCATCCAATTGAATATCAAAATCACATTTTTGATAAACTGATAGATGCTGGACAAGATCTTGGAATAAAACCTTATGGCATAAGAGCAATGAATAGTTTGAGAGTTGAAAAATCTTATAAACTAGTTGGAACGGAATTATCAATTGAATACTCTCCATACGAAAGTGGTCTTGATCGATTTATACATCCCAATAAAGGAAGTTTCATTGGTCTTGATGCATTAAATAAATGGAGAGAAAAAGGATTTAATAATAAACTTGTGACGTTAGAAGTTCATAATCCTAAAGATGCAGATGTATTGGGAAATAATCCAATTTATGAAAATGGAAATGTAATAGGGAGAGCCACAGGAGGAGACTTTGGATTTAGAATTGGTAAATCACTTGCTTTAGGGATGGTTAAACCAGAATTGGCAAATATAGGACAAAAACTGAAAATTGAAATCTTAGGTGAAAAATATGATGCTACAATTTTAGAAGAAAGTCCTTACGATCCAGAAAACAATTTATTAAGAGCATAATGAAAATATTAGTAGCAGTAAAAAGAGTAATTGATTACAACGTACAAATTAGAGTTAAAGAAGACGGCTCAGGCGTTGTTACTGATAACGTTAAAATGTCAACAAATCCACCGGATGATAATGCAATCGAAGAAGCAGTAAAAATTAAAGAAGCCGGCAAAGCAACAGAGATTGTTGCAATAACTATTGGTGAAGAAAAAGCACAAGAGACTGTTAGAAAAGCTCTTGCTGTTGGAGCTGACAGAGGAATTCATGTTAAAGTTGACAGTGTAATCGAGCCATTAGCAGTATCTAAAATATTGAAAAAAATTGTCGAAAAAGAAAATCCGGATTTAGTTTTTATGGGAAAACAAGCAATAGATGATGATTGCAATCAGACAGGTCAGATGCTTGCAGCTTTATTGAATTGGCCTCAAGCGACTTTTGCATCAAAAATCGAGGTTAAAGATAATTCATTAGAGGTAACTCGTGAAATTGATGAAGGGTTAGAAACTATTGAAGTAAATGTTCCAGCAATTGTTACATGTGATTTAAGATTAAATGAGCCTAGATATGCGTCACTTCCAAATATCATGAAAGCTAAGAAAAAACCTATTGAGCAAATTAATGCTTCAGATTTAGGAATTGATATTAATCCAAGAATCGAACAAATTAAAGTTGAGGAGCCACCTAAAAGAAAAGCTGGAATAAAAGTCGCTAGTGTAGAAGAGTTAGTGCAAAAACTAAAAAATGAGGCTAAGGTAATATAGATGTCAGTATTATTAATTGCAGAACACAATAATAAAGAAGTTAAACCATTTACTTTCAATGCAATTACAGCTGCTTCTCAAATAAATGACGATCTTCATGTTCTTGTTTTAGGTTATGAAGCTGAAGATGTCGTAAAATCTTTATCTGAAGTTCCAAACATAAAAAAAGTAATACATGTAGATGATGAAATATATAAAAATTACATAGCTGAAAATTATACTTCAGCAATAGTTAAGCATGCAGAAAATTATTCTCACATTGTAAGTTCTGCAAACACTTTTGGTAAAAATTTAATGCCTCGAATTGCAGCTCTATTAGATACCTCACAGGTAAGCGATATAATAAAAGTTATATCAGAAGATACTTTTCTAAGACCAATTTATGCGGGTAATGCATTTGCTACAGTTAAAAGTAACGATAAAAAAAAATGTGTTACAATAAGGCCTACTTCATTTGATCCATCTGAAAAAAGTGGAGGATCTGCAGAAATAATCAAATCTGATCCAGCGGATGCTAGTGCATCTACAAAATTTCTGAAAAAAGAAGAAGTTAAATCTGATAGACCAGAACTTGGTACAGCTAGAATTGTAATTTCAGGTGGAAGAGGTATGCAGAATGGAGAAAATTTTAAATTGATAAGTGATATAGCTGACAAATTAAATGCAGCTATTGGAGCTTCTAGAGCAGCAGTTGATGCTGGATATATCACCAATGATCATCAAGTAGGTCAAACTGGTAAAGTTGTAGTTCCAGATCTTTATATAGCAGTCGGAATTTCTGGCGCTATACAACATTTAGCAGGCATGAAAGAGAGCAAAATTATAGTTGCAATTAATAAAGATGGAGAAGCTCCAATTTTTAGTGTCGCAGATTACGGATTAGAAGCAGATCTATTTGATGCGTTACCTAAGTTTTTGTCTGAATTGAACAAATTAAACACTATACAAAAATAGCAAATACTGTAAGAAATTATCATTATGTCCAGAGAAGTGATGGAATACGATGTTGTCATCGTAGGTGGCGGACCATCAGGACTTTCAACTGCGATAAAACTTAAGCAGTTAAATCCAGATATAAATGTCTGCCTTTTAGAAAAAGCATCTGAAATAGGTGCACATATTTTGTCAGGGAACGTGTTTGAAACGCGTGCTCTTGACGAATTATTGCCTAATTGGAAAGATTTGAATGCCCCTATTAAGACTAAAGTAACAAAAGAAAAATTTTTATTTTTAGGAAAACAGAAATCATTAAGTTGGCCAACTTGGTTACTTCCAAAGGTTCAGCAAAATCATAATAACTATATTATTAGCCTTGCAAACCTATGTAGATGGTTAGCTGAACAGGCTGAAGCATTAGGAGTTGAGATATTTCCTGGTTTTCCAGCAAGTGAAGTTTTATATAATGAGGACGGATCAGTTAAAGGTATATCAACGCAAGATATGGGTATTGATAAAGAAGGTAACAAAAAAGATACTTATGAACCTGGAATGGAGCTACATGCAAAGGTTACAGTTTTTGCAGAAGGATGCAGAGGTCATTTAGGTAAAGAATTAATCAAGAAGTTTGAGTTAGATAAAGGAAAAAACCCGCAGCAGTATGGAATTGGTTTTAAAGAAATATGGGAAATAGATGAGAAAAATCATACCGAAGGTTTAGTAATGCATACCGCAGGGTGGCCTTTAGATAACAATACATACGGTGGAAGTTTTATGTATCATGCTGAGAACAAACAAATTTTCTTAGGCTATGTTATTGGACTAGATTATCAAAACCCACATCTTTCACCCTTTGATGAATTTCAAAGATTTAAAACTCATCCAGATATTAAGAAAATTATAGAGGGTGGTAAACGAATTTCTTATGGTGCGAGAGCTTTAATTGAAGGAGGGATACAAAGTTTACCCAAGATGTATATGCCTGGTGGATTATTAGTTGGTTGTGACGCAGGAACATTGAATATGCCAAAAATTAAAGGTTCTCATACTGCAATGAAAAGTGGAATGATAGCAGCAGAGACAATTTATGAGCATCTTTCAAAAAATTTGAATTTATCAACATACGAATTAAAATTTAAAGAAAGTTGGGTTTACAAAGAATTACATGAAGCAAGGAACGTAAAACCTAGTTTCTCATGGGGTCTAATTTTAGGAATTCTATTTACTGGAATTGATCAGATATTATTTAAAGGTAAACTACCTTTTACACTGAATCATAAACATGCTGATCATGAAGCTTTGAAACCAGCAGCTGAAATGCCGAAAATTGAATATCCTAAGCCTGATAATGTGTTTACTTTTGATAAAACTAGTTCAGTTTATCTAACGGGAACCATACATGACGACAATCAGCCGGTTCACCTTAAACTTAAAGATCCAAATTTACCTATAAATTACACCCTAGAAAAGTATGATGAACCTGCCCAAAGATACTGCCCAGCGGGAGTTTATGAGGTTCAAACAGTAAATTCAGAACAAAAATTCGTTATAAACGCACAGAATTGTATACACTGCAAAACTTGTGATATTAAAGAACCCTCTCAAAATATAACTTGGGTCACACCTGAAGGTGGCGGGGGACCTAAATACGGAAATATGTAATTAGGATAAATCGATCGAGTATTTCTTCAAAGTTTCAATTGGAATTAGTTTCAAAGTATTTTTGTGTGTCTTCTTTAAATAAATTGGACATCCTTTGCCAGCATCTACAGCTCTTGCATACCAACTTGCACAAACACACCAACTATCTCCATCTTTTAATCCAGGAAAACCAAATTCAGGATGGGGCGTAATTAAATCATTTCCCGCTTCTTTGCACCATTCCAGAAATTCAGTGTTTACCTTTGCACAAACTGTGTGAACACCTTTATCATTTTCATCTGTATTACAACACCCGTCTCTATACCAACCTGTTAAAGGATCGTTAGAACAAAGTTCTAAATCTTCATCAAGAACATTTTTTTGTTTATCAGCCATGAATTAACCTTGTTAATTTTTTATCGATGTCAATATTAAACGAAAATGATCTTCTTTCCCCATCGGATTTGAAAGGATATGCCGTATGCATCAAATTATTTGGGAATAAAATTAAATCACCAACTTTTGGTTTATGGTTAAATATACTATTGTTCAAAAATGATTTTGAACCATATATAAAATCAATAGTCCC
>QCSH01000022.1 GCA_003211555.1 Pelagibacteraceae bacterium AG-470-G21 | reverse complement strand
AGGTTGTCCTTTATAAACAACCTCAGGATCAAATTTTTTTTTATCCTCTTCAAATTTCATTTCAATTTGTCTTGCATTTTTGATTTCGCCAAGAGGAACTGACCTATAAAAACAAGATCTGTAACCAACATGGCAACTTGAACCTTCACCTATATCTACTGTCATCCACACAGCATCTTGATCGTCATCTATTCTAATTTCTTCTACTTTTTGAACAAAGCCGCTTGTTTTGCCTTTATGCCAAATTGCTTGCCTCGACCTACTCCAATAATGAGCCTCTTTGGTTTCGATGGTTAGCTTAAAAGCTTCAACATTCATGTAACCGTGCATTAGAATCTCTTTTGTTTTAGAGCAAGTTGTGATCACTGGTATCAATCCGTCATTATCAAATTTAGGAGATAAAAGCTTACCCTCTTCAATTTCTGCTACATTTTCTCTTTTTTTAAACATATATGTGGAATTTTCTAACATAATATTAAATATAATAAATATTTTAAAATTAAGGATTTATATATATAAAAACACGTCATGAAATTAGTAAAAAATGAAAACGAAAAAAAAGCTGATCAAGTAACTGATAAAGAGGCTGAAGAAGCTTTTGTTAAAATTTTGAAATGGATGGGAGAGGATCCAACTAGAGAAGGTTTGTTGGAAACACCCAAAAGAGTTACTAAAGCATTTAAAGAATATTTTAAAGGATACCACGAAGATCCAAAAGCAATTCTAGATAAAACGTTTGGAGATGTTGAGGGTTACAGCGATATGGTTGTCCAAAAAAATATTTCAGTTCAAAGTCACTGCGAACACCACATGGCACCAATCATTGGTATTGCACATGTTGCATATATTCCAAATGAGAGAGTTGTAGGATTAAGCAAGATTGCAAGAGTTGTAGAAGTTTTTTCAAAAAGATTACAAACACAAGAAAGATTAACTGTTCAAATAGCAAACACACTAATGGAGTCTTTAGATGCAAAAGGTGTAGCTGTCACTATTGATTCAACTCACCAGTGTATGACTATGAGGGGTATAAAAAAAGAACAAGCAACTACAGTTACTAATTTTTATCTTGGACAATTTAAACACGACTTAAGTTATCAAAATAGATATTTGCGATTTATTGCGAAATAATATTTACTCATAGTCATGTCAGACTCATTTAAAGCAGTTGTAATAAACAACGTAAGCGAAAATTTTACTAGAGAAGTTAAAGAGTTAAATTTAGACCATTTTAAAGATGGAGAGGTCTTAGTTAAAATTGATTATTCTGATCTTAATTGGAAAGATGCAATGATACTTAAAGATGGAGGAAAATTAGTTAAAGAATATCCAAGAATCCCAGGTATTGATTTTTCTGGAACTGTTGCACAAGGTTATGGTGAAGAATTTAAAGAGGGAGATAGAGTTATATTAACAGGATGTAGAGCAGGTGAACTATTTGATGGTGGCTATGCACAATACACAAAGGTAAAAAGTGAACATATTACAAAGACACCTGAAGGGATGAATAATAGACAAGCTATGATTTTGGGAACTGCTGGACTAACAGCATTGTTATGTGCGTTCGCAGTTAAAGCTAAAGAGGAATTGTTAATGCAAAGTAAAGTTAATGATGTTCTTGTTACAGGTTCAACAGGTGGTGTTGGAATGGTAGCTGTAATGGTTTTAGCAAAAATGGGAATGAATGTAACCGCAATAACTGGTAAGCCAGATAAAGCTGATTACTTAAAGGAACTTGGTGCAAAAAACGTTGTAGATCGTAAAGAATTTGAGGGTGATGCAAGATTAATTGATAAAGGTACATGGGATGGTGTTGTTGATACAGTTGGTGGAAATATTTTAGCAAACGCAATAGCTCAAACAAAACCAAAAGGTATTGTTGCCATATGTGGCAATGCAAGTGGAAATAAATTAAATACTTCAGTAATCCCATTCATTTTAAGAGCTGTAAAATTGTGGGGAGTAGACTCAGTAAATATTAGTAAAAAAAGAAAAGAATTTGTATGGAATGAGTTTCCAGGATTACTTGATTTTGATATTTTAGAAAAATCTGTAAATACAGTTGGTCTTGATGATTTACTTAACATATTCCCTGATATGCTCCATGGAAAGCTAAAAAATAAAATAGTAGTAGATGTTAATAAATAATGGATTGGGATAAGCTAAAAATATTTCATGCAGTTGCTGAAGCGGGTAGTTTTACCAGCGCAACAGTAATACTAAATCTTAGTCAATCAGCAATAAGTAGACAAATTCAGTCCTTAGAAGAGGATTTAAAAGTAAAATTGTTCGAAAGACATGCAAGAGGATTAACGCTCACTGAAAATGGAGAATATGTATTTAAAACCGCACATGAGGTAATCTCCAAGCTAAAAGAAGTTGAAACCACACTAGGAGACAAGAAAAATAAGCCATCAGGAAAACTAACTGTTACCACAGTTGTAAGTTTCGGTACAACTTGGCTAACTCCAAGAATTCAAGAATTTATGCAGCTTAACCCAGAAATAGAGGTTGAGTTGATATTTGACGATAAGGAGTTAGACTTAAGCACAAGACAAGCTGATATTGGTCTATTTATGAGAAGGCCAAAACAATTAAATTATATTCAAAAAAAGCTGATCGACATTAATTACCATATATATGGGTCGCCTAAATATTTAGAAAAACATGGATATCCCAAAACGATTAATGATTTAAATAAGCATCATTTTATATCTTTTGGTAGAGGAGCTCCTTCGCCAGTTTATAATCCTGATTGGGCATTAAAACTTGGCATGAAAGATAACAAGAAAAGAAAGACAGCTATGAGAGTAAATAGTGTTTATGGTTTACTTTTAGCAGTTCAAAGTGGAGTAGGGCTTGCAGCTTTGCCAGATTATTTAACTGTTAAACAGCCAGATATTGTTAAAATTTTACCAAACGTTCAAGGACCAACTACAGAAGCTCATTTTGTATATCCTCAATCACTAAAAAATGTAGCTAGAGTTCAAGCATTCAGAAATTTCCTTTACAGTAAAATTTCTGAGTGGGAATTTTAATTTTTATCCTTAAAACTCATTATTTTGCGAATGATTATTAGTTGCGACACTATTGCAATTGATAATCAATTTCAATGATAATAGTTATCATCCGCAGTGCAGGACAATAATTAACTAATAATTAAAGGATAAAATGAGAAAACTTACATTTATATCAATATTCTTTGCTTTAATTTCAAGCTTCACGATTGCAGCTGAAGTCAATATTTTTAGTGCGAGACACTATGATTCTGACATTCAACTATATGAAAAATTCACTGCTGCAACTGGAATTAAGGTGAATGTAGTATCTGGTAAAGACAAAGCACTTCAAAAAAGAATATCAGAAGAGGGAGCAGACTGTGTTGGTGATTTATATATCACTGCTGATGCTGGTAGATTGGGAGCTTTTGCAGCAAAAGGAATGATGCAAAATGCTGGATGGTCAAAAGCTATAAAAGATGCAGTGCCATCACAATTTAGATCTCCAAAATGGACTGGAATAGCAAAGAGAGCAAGAATTATTTACTATTCTCCAGAAAGAGTTAATGCAAATGAATTAAATGGAATGACTTATGAAGGTCTAGCAGATCCAAAATGGAAAGGTAGACTTGTAATAAGAAAATCCAACAATATTTATAACCAGTCTCTAGTTGCATCATTAGTAAAAAATAATGGAAAAGCAAAAACTGCTGATTGGTCAAAAGCTGTTGTAGCAAACATGGCTAGAACTCCAAAAGGTAACGACCGTGCACAAATTATGGCTGTTGCTGCTGGAGAAGCTGACATTGCTGTTGCTAACACTTACTATCACGCTTTAATGCTATCAGGAAAAAAAGGTGCTGAACAACAAGAAGCAGCGAAGAAAGTAATGCCATTTTTCCCTAATCAACAAGATAGAGGAACACATATAAATATAAGTGGCGCTGGAATGCTTAAATACGCACCAAATAAAGACAATGCTGTAAAATTAGTAGAATTTTTATTATCTACTGAAGCTCAAAATCATATTGTGAATAATACTTTTGAGTACCCAATGATAGCTGGAGTAACACCTAATGATCTAGTACCTGGCAAAGAAATGAACTTTGTAATGGATACTAAAACTAGTGTTAAAACTTACGGTGCTAAACAAGCAGATGCATTAGAAGTAATGTTAGCTGCTGGCTGGAAATAAATGACAGCTGTAAAAAAAGAATTTACTACTGAAGTTGATTATAATAAATCAACCGAAGCCTGTCCTGCATGTGCTTCGGAGTGTAAAAAAAATCAACAAACGAGTAAATAATAGAAAATTGTCTGAGATTAAAACTAAGGAGGTTCCGCATATCCTAAAAGTATTTAATTTTTGATTTTCTAAAGTTTGTGCCTGTGGTTAGGTCTCCTTAATCATAGGCACTCGATTTTCATGATTATAAGGCGGATTATAATATATGAAATTTAATTCCTGGTACTTATCTTCTTTTTTTGTTTCATTTATTGTAGCAATTCCAATTTTAACTGTTTTTACAAGCTTCTTTCAGGAAACGACCAACTACTTCGATATTTTGAAAAATACTTTCCTTCTTGAATATATCTATAACTCTTTAGTTTTACTTTTTGGAGTTCTGATACTCACATTCATTTTAGGCGTCGGCTGCGCTTATATCGTATCTTTTTATGATTTTCCGGGTGTTAAATTTTTTAAATGGGCATTGATTTTATCTTTTGCAGTACCTGCATATATTTATGCATATTCTTTAACTGCTTTCTTTGAAAATTTTGGAACTCTTTACTCAATCTTAAAATCATTACTTGGTCCAGGGGAATACAACAAATCAATACCTAAATTTGATGGTATGCTTGGAGCTATATTATCAATTTCATTTTCATTATTTGGATATGTTTATGTATTAACTAGAGCATCATTCCATTATCAATCCCAAAATTTAATTGAGTTAGGACAAAATCTGGGTTTTTCAAAATATAAATCTTTTTTCACAATTATTTTACCTTCAGCAAGACCAGCAATTGTTGCAGGTTTAGCATTAGTTGCTATGGAAACACTTTCTGATTTTGGTGCAGTATCATTTTTTGGAATTGCAACACTTACTACAGGAATCTATGACTCATGGATTTCATTTGACGACTTAGCTTTTGCAAATCAGCTGTCGTTTTTTTTATTGTTATTCATTTTAGGTCTTTTTTTTATAGAAAATATATCAAGAAAAAGAGCACAATATCACTCGCCAGTAAAAGGAGGAATTAAAGAAAAAAAAAAAGTTAAGCTAAATTTTTCAAAAGCCATATTATCATTTGGATTTTGCTTTTTAGTTTTTTTTATAAGTTTTTTATTCCCAGTTTTACAAATGCTTTACTGGACAATAATATTTCCTAAAAACTTATTTGATTTGAATACTATCCAATTATTTGGAAATACGATTTATTTGGTTTTTCTATCTAGTATAGTTTTAGTTATTTTTTCATTTATTTCTAATTATGGGAATAGAGTAACTAAAAGTAAGTTTTTAAATTATCTTACAACATTTTCAATTACTGGATATGCAATTCCGGGCGTAATTTTAGCTGTAGCATTCATAACATTTATAGCATGGTTTGATGATACTTTTGTTAAAGCTTTTGAATTTAATTCAATTAAAAAAATATTTATTGGATCGGTATTTGGTTTAGTTATA
>QCSH01000021.1 GCA_003211555.1 Pelagibacteraceae bacterium AG-470-G21 | reverse complement strand
TTTCGAGATCAAATAAATTTTTATCCTCGTATAGTACCTCACCTGTTAACTCGTACCCTTTTTTTCCTGATAAAATATTTGATAAAGTACTTTTTCCTGATCCATTGGGACCCATTATTGCATGCACTTCTCCTGGTTTTATCTCTAGTGTAAAACCACTTAGGATTGGTTTTTCCTCTATTTTTGCGTTTAAATTGTTAATTTTAAGCATTAACCAACACTTCCTTCTAAGCTAATTCCAACTAATTTTTGAGCCTCTACCGCAAACTCCATTGGCAATTGCTGTAATACTTCTTTGCAAAAACCATTAACGATCAAACCAACTGCCTCCTCTTGGTTTAATCCTCTCTGTTGGCAGTAATGTAATTGGTCTTCACTTATTTTTGATGTAGTTGCTTCATGTGCAATATTAGAACTTGAATTTTTATTTTTAATATAAGGTACTGTATGTGCTCCACATTTATTACCCATTAATAATGAATCACATTGAGTATAATTTGTCGAATTAAATGAATTTTTTGAAATATCTACTAGTCCTCTATAGGTCATATCTGATTGGCCAGCACTGATACCTTTTGAAATTATTTTACTCTTAGTATTTTTTCCTAAATGAATCATCTTTGTGCCTGTATCTGCTTTTTGATGGTTATTTGTAATTGCAATTGAGTAAAATTCACCAATCGAGTTATCTCCCTTTAAGATACAACTTGGGTATTTCCATGTGATTGCCGATCCAGTCTCAACCTGAGTCCATGAAATTTTTGAATTTTTACCTTTACATAAACCTCTTTTAGTAACGAAATTATATATTCCACCTTTTCCATCTTTGTCTCCTGGGTACCAATTTTGGACTGTAGAGTATTTAATCTCTGCATCATCTAGAGCAATCAATTCCACATTCGCAGCATGTAACTGATTCTCGTCTCTCATCGGTGCAGTACACCCTTCAAGATAACTTACATAACTACCTTTATCAGCAATGATTAATGTTCTTTCAAATTGTCCTGTGTCTGATGCATTGATCCTAAAATAAGTTGATAATTCCATTGGACATTTGACATTAGGTGGTATGTATACAAACGATCCATCCGTAAAAACTGCTGAGTTTAATGTCGCAAAAAAGTGGTCTGTAATTGGTATGACAGAACCTAAATATTTTTTTACTAATTCTGGATGTTTTTGTATTGCTTCTGAGATTGAGCAAAAAATAATCCCTTTTTTTGTTAAAGTGTCTTTAAAAGTTGTTGCGACTGAGACAGAGTCGAAGACCGCATCAACAGCAATACCATTTAATCTTTTTTGCTCTTGTAAAGGTATACCTAATTTTTTATAAGTCTCTAATAATTTAGGATCAAGCTCATCAAGATTTTTTGGCTTTTCTTTAAAACTTTTAGGTGCAGAGTAATAGTATAAATCTTGATAATCAATTTTCGGATATTTTGGTTTTTGCCAATCTGGTTCTTTAAGTACTTTCAATCTTTCAAATGCTTTTAGTCTCCATTGAAGTAACCATTCTGGTTCTTTTTTAATATTTGATATGAATTTGATTACTTCCTCGTTCAAACCTTTTGGGGCTTTAAAACTCTCAATATCTGTTGAAAAACCATATTTATAATCTTTTAAATTTTCTATTTGTTTATCTCTCATTATATTCTATTTTCAGTTTTATTTATTAAGTCACTAAGATTTTTTTCTTGAAAAAATATATTTATATGTGTTTCAAGTTCATCCCATAAATTGTGAGTAATACATTTTGCAGATTTTCCGTTACATCCTTTTTTAGAATGTTTTTGACATCCAATAGTTTTAACTTTCTCTTCCACTGCTGAAAGAATATCTGAAATTTTAATTTCATTAGGATTTTTATTCAAAGTGTATCCACCTTTGTTACCTCTAATACTTTTTACAATTTCGTTTTTTTTTAGTTTTAAAAACAATTGCTCTAAGTAAACTAAAGATATTCCTTGTCTTATAGAGATATCCCTTAAAGATATTGGCTGATTATTTTTAAATCTAGCAATATCAGCAAGCGCCATTACTGCATATCTGCTTTTAGTCGATAGTTTCATATTTTCCGCAATTTACGGGCTTTATATATACCTGACTAAAATAGTCAAGATTGAGTATATTTAAAGTACTTGCATTTTGTCGCTCAATTTTGATAGAAAAATATAAATTTTTTTTTGAGAGTGATAATCAATGCCATCTACTGACACTAAAATTACTGAAATATTTATACCTGGTCCAGCAGGAAGATTAGAGGCAAAATATTTTAAAAGTAAAAAAAATACATCACCAATAGCTTTAGTTCTTCATCCTCACCCACAATATGGAGGCACAATGAATAATAAAGTAGTTGTAGATACATTTCAATCTTTTGTGGATAGTAATTTTTCAGTTTGCAGATTAAATTTTAGAGGAGTAGGAAAAAGTGACGGAGAATTTGATAATGGTCAAGGGGAATTAGCTGATGCCGCTGCAGCTTTAGATTGGCTCGAAAGAGAAAATTTTGACAACTCACAATGTTGGATTTCTGGTTTTTCTTTTGGCTCATTGATAGCAATGCAACTTCTAATGAGAAGACCTGAAATAAATAGATTTATTGCTATTTCTCCACAACCCAACGTATATGATTTTTCATTTCTATCCCCATGTCCGGCTTCAGGCCTAATCATTTACGGTAAAAAAGATGAATTAGTTCCTGTGGAGCATATAAATGACCTTAATAAAAGATTGAGTGCACAAAAAGGTATAAAGGTAGAATTTGATCATATTTCAGAAGCAAATCATTTTTTTTCAAAGACTAGCGAGAATTTAATAAAATCTTTAAGTAAGTATATTAAAAAAGAAACAGCTTTATATTAATAATTAATTTTTATTTCTCCACCTGTAACCGGCGCATTAACATTTGTAGTACTCGGATAGCTAATTGGCATTTTCAAATAAGATCTAATCGATAAATACGCAAAAGCTTGGGATTCTACAAAATCTCCATCTATATTAAATTCATCTATTAATTTAATCTTAGAATTTAATAATTTTTTTAGATGCTTTACCAAAGTTAAGTTTTTTCTGCCTCCCCCACATAAAATTATATCAACTTCATCCCTAATTCTTTTTTGAATATTTTTTGAAATTATTAAAGCTGTGAAATATGTTAAAGTGGCAATTGCATCCTCAAATTCTAAACCTCTTACAAAACTAAAATCAAATTCTTTTCTATCATAGGAATGTTTTTCTTTAGCATTATAGAATTCATGTTCATAAAAATGATTTATTATGTTTTGATTAATATTTCCAGATGAAGCAATACTTCCATTTTTATCATAGTGTAAACCTTTAGTTTTTTTTAAGTATTCATCAATCAAGACATTTCCTGGCCCAACATCACTTGCAATTAATTTATCTTTATAACAATAACTATAATTAGAAATGCCCCCTATATTTAATATTAATATAGGATTATTTGTTGGAAATTTTGTTGTTAGTAGTTTGTGGTAGATAGGAGTTAATGGTGCCCCCTCACCACCATTTTTAATATCATTAGCTCTAAAATTGTGAATTACTTTTTGTTTTAATGTTTGAGAAAGTAAATTTGCATCTCCCATTTGCACAGAGTATCCATCTTTAGGTTTATGAATTATTGTTTGTCCATGAAATCCAACTACTTGGATTTTACATTTATTTTTATCTATTATATTCCTGGATATTTGTGCATGGTAAAGGGTAATTTCCCTCTCTAATGATTTATAAATACCAATGTTTTCGTTTATATCATTTTTATCATTTATTTGATTAATAAAATAAGAAAGTCTTTTTTTCAAATCTACCGGATAACTTAGATACTTATTGTCAATTATATCTAAATAATTCTCACCATCTGATTTGATAATACTTGCATCAATCCCATCCAATGAAGTTCCGCTCATTAAACCTAAGGCAAATAAAGAATTATCCATTATTGATTATTATTTTTATTTAAATATGTATATTAAAAGTATCATTTATGAATGATTTTTTAAAAGAATTTAAAGACAGGGGTTACTTTTATCAGTGCACAGATGAAAAAGCTTTATCAAACAAGCTGAATGAAGAAAGTATAAAAGGATATATTGGTTTTGACTGCACTGCACAAAGTTTGCACGTTGGAAGCTTGTTGCAAATTATGTGTTTAAGGCTACTTCAAAAACATGGACACAGGCCAATTGTTCTGCTTGGTGGAGGTACAACTAGAATCGGAGATCCATCTGGAAAAGATAAAACAAGAAAAATATTAGAAGAAATTAAAATTGAAGAAAATATCAAAAGTATAGAAAAAATTCTTAAGAAATTTTTAAATACAGATGATGAAAAAACTTCTCCTATATTCGTTAATAACTATTCTTGGTTAAAAAATTTAAATTACATATCTTTTTTAAGGGATATAGGAAAACATTTTACAATTAACAAAATGTTAAGCTTCGACAGTGTTAAGCTAAGATTGGAAAGAGAACAATCTTTAAGTTATATGGAATTTAATTATATGATATTACAAGCTTATGATTTTCTAGAATTAAATAAAAATCAAAATTGTTTGTTACAAATTGGCGGTTCTGATCAATGGGGTAATATTGTTAATGGAGTAGAGCTAATTAAAAGATATTCATCAAATGAAGCATATGGATTAACGACCGGTCTTATAACTTTAGCATCAGGGACAAAAATGGGAAAAACAGAAAATGGAGCTATTTGGTTAGACAAAAAACTTTTTTCAGTTTTTGAATATTGGCAGTTTTGGAGAAATACTGACGATAGAGATGTATTAAAATTTCTAAAAATGTTTACAGATCTAAAATTAAATGAAATAGAAAGCATAAGTAATGAAAATATAAACCAACAAAAAATTATTCTAGCAAATGAAGCAACATCAATGCTACATGGTGCTAAGGAAGCAGAAGAAGCGGAAAATATTGCTAAAAATTCTTTTTTAGAAAACTCGTCTGGAAAAAATCTTCCAGATACAAAAATTAATAACTTCAACATTGATAATGATATAATTAATTTGATTTCAACTATTGATAAAAATTTTTCAAAAAGTGAAATTAGAAGACTTATAAAATCGCATGGTATAAAAATAAATAACGAAACTGTCTATGATGAAAAATTCAAAATTTCAAAGGAATTAATAGAAAAAAAAGGATTTATCAAACTATCTATTGGGAAAAAAAAACATTACAAAATAGTAATTTAATTTGATAATTTCTCTAAAGTTCTTGTTATAAATCTTGGAGTTAATGATTTAATTGGATTAACTGTAGTTTTAAGTTTCTTAGGTGGTCCTTTTATTTTAAAACTTACACCAAACACTCCCTCACCAATTTTTTTTCCCACTAATATTTCACCCAACATTGGTATTTTAGAAATTGTGTTATTTACAGTTGTTGCAGGAACAAGGGTGCCTTTTAAGCTCGTTAAACTATCTTTAACAATATAGCCTTCCATCATCAATGAAATTGCAGGACCTATAGCGTAAACTTCTTTTATATTTGTTGTATTACCTAGTGTTTCATAATCCATCTCAAACTCTGTAAATCTTATGCCTTCTCCAGTTAAAAGATCTGCAATTCCTTGCAAAGACGCAAGTGTTAATAATTTAGCTAAAACTGGAACTTCTTGAACTTTAAAATTTTTAATTTTTAAATTTGACAATCTTTTACCTTCATACTCAGACGATTCATAAATCAAACTCCCCTCTTTAAAACCTTTAATAAATTTAAAATTTTTTATAAATGGTTCG
>QCSH01000020.1 GCA_003211555.1 Pelagibacteraceae bacterium AG-470-G21 | reverse complement strand
TATGACGACAATAAAGTAAAGTTTACAGTATCTTCTCAAGGTTAAAATTTTTTTAAAATAGCATGTTTGATTTTTGCATAATAGGATCAGGAATTTCTGGATCAACTATCGCAAACTTAATAAATAAAAAATATTCTGTTGCAGTTTATGATAAAGCAAAAGGTTATGGCGGCAGAAGTTCTTTTAAAAAATATAAAGATAAAGTAGGATTTGATCACGGACTTCAATATATCTCTCCAAAATCTAAAAAATTTAAAATATTTTGTAATCAACTAATAAAAAAAAAAGTTTTAAAAAAGTGGGGTGGCAGCCATCTATTTCTACATAAAACTGTTAAAGAAATTAAAAATCATTTAAAATTAATTGGAACAAAAGGAAATAACTCTATTAGCAAACATTTATTAAAAAAAATTGAATGTAATTTTGAACATGAGCTAAAAAATATAAAGAGATTAAGTGATCATTGGGAAATAACATTTAAAAATGATGTAAAACAAAAATGTAAAAGCCTTATTTTGACATGCCCATTTCCTCAAAGTAAGAAATTAGGACAAAAATACTTAAATAAATCTTATTTAAATCAAAAAGTTAAGATGGATGCCAATTTAACAGTTATGATTGTCACAAATAAACTTAAACAATCAAATAGCAGTTACTTTTTTAATGATGAGATGCTCGGTTGGGCTGCATATGAAAATAGTAAGAAAAGATTTAAATATAAGTATGATTTATGGACACTTCAAAGCACTTACAAATATGGCAATAAATTCACAAAAGATTATAGAAATAAAAGAAAATATTACACCAATCAGCTTGTTAAAAAATTTGAGAAATTAACCAAGTTAAAAATTAAAAAAATTCATCACTCAAGAATTCATGGCTGGATGTATTCATCTAACTCAAAGCCACTTAAACAATTATCTTTATGGAATAAGTCCTTAAAATTAGGTTTGTGTGGAGATTATTTTGGAGGACCAAGATTGGAAAATGGGTGGCAAAGTGCACACGATTTACATAGTAAAATACTATATGGTAAATAAATGAAAATTATATTTTCGATATTAATTTTACTTTTTTCATCATCAATTAGTTATTCCAAAAATACTGATATCATCCATGATTTTAAAATAACATTTGATTGTAAATTAGAAAAAATAATGATCAAAAATAAAGATTTTAATTATCAAACTTTTACTGCAGATAATATTGAAGTTGATAAAAACAAAGTATTAAAAGTTGTTGCAGAGCAACCAAGCGTATTAACAATTAATGGTTTATCAGAATTTATAGATACTTATTCAGATATAAGTAAAGACGATGTTAGAATTGCAAAAAATGACACTATTTTATTTAAAAATATAGATTTTAAAAAAAAATATTCAGAGTCGGTATTTTTAAATAAATCAACGGGTGAATTAATTCACGAAGTTACAAAAAATATTAACACTAAAGATAATGAAAAATATATTTCTTTCTTTGGTTGCACTAAAGAATTGTAAGATCCAATTTTTGATTACCTAATCTTTCATTACCTTTTTCAGTAACAAGATATGTTTCGCCTAAATTCATGGCTAATTGATTTTCAGAGTCCATCAATATCATGTGCATAAAGAATATATTTCCTGGTTGGATCTCATATGGATTTCTTGTGTATAACATTGGCCAATCCATCCAGTTTGGAGAAAAAGTTGCCCCTAATGAGTATCCACATGCATTCATTCTTGAATTATTAAACCCATGATCATCAAAGGTTTTTGCATGAATATCAAAAACTTCTCCAATTTTATTTCCAGGTTTTAATTTATTTTCACAATTTGTAAGAGCCTCAACACATGCTTCATGCATTTTATGATGCTTAGGATCTGCTTTACCTATGGGTATTGTTCTAAACATTGCTGAATGATAGTGCCTATAGGTTCCAGCCCATTCAATGGTTAACTGATCTTGATTGTTAAGTATTTGTTTTTCAGCTTGATATCGACAGAGTAGGGCATTCTTTCCAGACCCTATAATAAATTCATTGGCAGGATAATCTCCACCTCCTTCAAATATAACTCTATTCATTTCAGCTAAAATTTTAGACTCACTTACTCCAGCTTTTGCATGCTTCCAAACTTCATCTAAAGCCTTGTCAGCTAAATTTGCTGCTTTTTTTACATAACTAATTTCTTCATTAGATTTAATTACTCTTAGTTTTGTGATTAATTCTGACTTATCCTCAATTGAGCAATAGTTTTGTAATACTGTGTTAAGTCTTAATGCATTTCTTCCTGTTAGACCGTAGGCTTCATATTCAACACCAATTTTTTTACCTTTTAAATTTAACTCATCTAAAATTATTTTGAGATCATCAGCAGGATTAGCACCATCTTTATCAATCCAAATTCTGATATCAGTTATATCAGATGTGTTTTGAGCTTGTCTTAGATCAGGGGCTCTAGTCAATAATATTACATTACCTTTTTGATCTAAAACTAATGCTTGAAAAAAAACATATCCAAATGTGTCGTAACCAGTGAGCCAATACATAGACTCTTGTCTAAACATGACAAGAGCATCCACACCCTCATTTTTCATGGAGTTTAGTGTCTTTTCTTTTCTATTTGAGAATTCTTCTTTACTAAAATGAAGACCCATTAACGAATGTTAACACTAACAGAGCCAATTTTATCAACTGTTCCTTTGTATAATCCTTTTCCTTTAAATGGAACTACTCCCACAGTTGAACCTGTGAAAACATAAAAATCTTTGTTTAAGTTTATCTTTTCTTTCTTAACTTTATTTAAAACAAATCTTAAAGAATTTAATGGGTTAATATAAACAATATTTGTATTACCATTTACTTTTACTCCATTTTTCTTACTGACTAATGATGTTTTTAAATTATTTAAGTTTAATTTTTTGAATTTTGTTTTTCTTCCGACAACAAATTTGATGTTAAACCCAAAATCTCCACAGATATCCCCCAAATATGTAAATTTCTTATTTCTTTGTCTAAATCCAACAATTTCAAAACATGGACCCATAAATTTTATAAATTTGCTGATATTTGATTTTGTAATCTTTCCTTTAAAATCAAAGAAAGATTTCTTAATAAAATAGTAAACCTCAACCTCTATACCTTTGGTGTGTTGGTTTATTTTTACATTTTGACCAGAATTAACTAATCTTTTTTTAAATACTTTTGCTGTGAAAGGTTCTTTTTCTTTTAATTTTTTTAAAGCTTGAATTCCAGTTCCACCAGCTTTTACCCCAATTGTTTCGTCTTTAATTTGATCTTCGCACAATTTTCTAAGTTTGTTAGCTAATTTAATATTTTTACAATATTTTACTGGGATAGGATTGATGACTGTATTTGTGTTGTAAGCTTTAACTAATTTATTTGCAATACTATTAATTTCATTTTTCATAGTCAGAACTTATTGAAGAATACTCATAGGATCAAGTCTAGTTTGAAACCAATTTATCCTAAAATCTAAATGTGGCCCGGTTGATCTTCCGGTTGATCCAACAGTACCTATAATTTCTCCTTGTTTAACTTCATCACCAACCTGAACCATTACATTTTCAAGGTGTGAATATATTGTTGAAATTCCATGTCCGTGGTCCATTATTATAGTACCACCTGTATAATAAAGATCATCTTCTGCCATAGTCACTATTCCAGTTCCAGATGATTTAATTTTAGTTCCCTGTTTAGCCGCAATATCAATTCCATAGTGAGGCCATTTAGGTTTGCCATTAAGAATTCTTTGGCTACCGTAAACTCCACTAATAATTCCTTTAACTGGCATAATAAATTTTTCGGTAAAGAAAGTTAAATCTGAATTAACAGCTCTAGCCTTTCCAATTCTTCCATTTTCTTCTTTAATTCTTTTATAAACAGATTCTGGTGGTGTAACTTTACTTTCAGGGAGACCATCTATTCTTTGAATATTATATTTTCTTTTAAAAACTTTTTTTATAATTTTGTTTTTTTTACCATTATTTATTTCAGTAATAGCTACATCGAATTTTCGATCTCTATCTATACCGAATACAAAATATCCATCTTCAGAAACTTTAACTTGTGTTTTATCTACAAATACCTTTGATCCAGTTTCTGCTTTACCTAAAATAAAATGTCCTTGTAAAAATTTACCTTGAAATTCTAAAGCATGAGAGTGAGTAGAAAATATAATTGCTAAAAAAAGCAACAATTTTTTCATTATTTTGCTGTCCAACCACCATCAATCACAATTGATGTCCCAGTTATCATGCTCGCTGCATCTGAAGCTAAAAAACATACTGCTGTAGCCACATCAGACTCTGTTGCAACTTTTCCCATAGGTATATTGCTTAAAGCAAGCTGTTTAAACTTTTTATTTTTAAAGAATTTTTTAACCATTGGTGTTTCAACAAAAGTTGGTGCAACGGTGTTTACTCTTATATTTTTTGAAGCTAGTTCAACTCCCATTCCTTTTGTTAATCCCTCAATTCCAAATTTTGTCATGTTGTAAACATTTCTGCCTGACATACCAACATGCCCTAATTGCGAGGACATATTAATTATAGACCCACCTTTTTTTTTATTTTTCAACATCTTAAAAACAACTAATTGTGCAACATTGAATGCAGCTTTTATATTTAAATCTACAAGATAGTTCATGCTACTTTGTTTTATTTTTTCAAATGGTTCAGGAATATTTGTTCCAGCGTTATTCACCAATATATCTATCTTCTTAATTTTTTTTAATTTAGAAGAAAGATCTGCATAATCCATAATATCACAAGTAATTTTAACTAATTTTCCTTTAACTTTTTTTATATCTTTTTGAAGTTTATCAAGATCTGATGATGTTCTACTTAAGCCAATTACTGTTGCACCTGCTTCTGCAAGAGCTATAGAGCAAGCTCTTCCAATTCCTTTTCCGGCACCAGTAACAAGTGCTATTCTGTTTTTTAAATTAATTTTCTTTAAATACATTTACAAAAATAATTTTACGTCTGTATATATAAGATCTATTGCAACAAATAAAATCGCTAACAATCCAACCCATCCTATCCATTTATACTTTTTAATCCAGCCAGATATTAATGTTGCTGCAGTAGCCATTAAAACAATTGATAATACAAGACCAAATATCAACAACATATAATGATCTCTAGCTGCACCTGCTACCCCTAAAACATTATCTAAACTCATTGTTACATCAGCTAAAATTACAGTTGTTATAGCTTTTATGAATGATGAGTTATCAACTTTTTTGACATTTTCCTCAGTTTTACTATTCATTTTAATTACATCTTCATAAAGTCTGTAACATATATAAAGAAGCAATATTCCACCTATAAGCCTAAGCCCTGTGATCTGTAAAAGATAAGCAGTGATCAAAGTGAATATTATTCTTAAAACCACAGCTGCTCCAATTCCCCAAAAAATAATTTTTTTTCTTTGCTCGGTTGGAAATTGAGAAGCAACCATTCCAATTATAATTGCGTTGTCTCCTGCTAAAACTAAATCGATAAAAACTATTTGAAAAAAAATTACTATTTGTTCGGTCATCTTCTACTATCCTCAATTATCATATCAGCTGCTTTTTCCGCAATCATTATTGTCGGTGCATTCGTATTTCCTGATGTGATATGAGGCATAACAGAGGCATCTACAACTCTTAAATTTTCTAATCCATGAGCAATTAAACGATCATTAACAACTGCATTTTCGTCATTACCCATTCTACAAGTGCTAACAGGGTGAAATATAGTATTTGCAAATTTTCCAGCCTCCGTAGCTAATTCTTCATTATCAGTTATACTTAAGCCAGGTCTTAGCTCTTCAGGTTGATAATCTTTATATGCTTTTGACTCCATAACAATTTTTCTAACAATTTTTAATGCTTTACCCGCAATTTCACGATCTTCATCTGTAGATAAATAGTTCATTTGTATTTTTGGTGAAATTCTTGTGTCTGGTGATTTTAATTCTATAGAACCTCTGCTAGTAGGTCTTACATTTGTAATCGTTGGTGTGAATGCTGGAAATTTATGTAGTGCTGATTTACCTAAAAGATCCGTACTTGCTGGTGAAATATGAAACTGAAGGTTGGGAGTTTCTAAATAATCATCACTTTTAACAAATCCACACACATAACTAGCTCCAACTGTTAATGGACCTTTTCTAAATAAAAAATATTTTAGACCAGTCATTAGCTTCTTTGCGGTGCTATAGTATATATCGTTTAAAGTTTCTAAGTTTTTTACTTTATACACAGGTCTTAACATTAAATGATCTGTAAGATTTCTACCTACACCCTGGTGATCCTTTAATACTTCAACATTATTTTCTTTTAATAATTCTCCTGGACCAATTCCAGATGCTTGTAAAATATGAGGTGACCCGATTGTACCTGCACTTAAAATAATTTCTTTATTAGTTTCAACAGAAAATTCTTTTTCATCTATCCAATAATTTACTTTTTTTGCTTTATTATTTTCAAATTCAATATTTTTTATATGAGCTTTAGTAATAACTTTTAAATTTTTTCTTTTTTTTACTGGGTTCAGATACCCTACAGCTGTGCTACATCTAAAACCATTTTTTATAGTGAACGGAAAATATCCCATCCCTTCATTATCACCATTATTAAAATCATCAGTTCTTTTATAACCATGCTCCTCAGCAGCTTCTAAAAATAGGTCGAGAACTTTAAATGTTGCTCTAATTTGTTCGACTGCAATTGGCCCACCAGATCCATGAAATTCGTTCTCTCCAAATTGAAAATTTTCAGATTTTTTAAAATAAGGTAGAACATCATTCCAAGACCAACCTACATTTCCTAATTGTCTCCAATAATTATAATCATTTGATTGACCCCTAATATAAAGCATTCCATTAATTGAAGAACTTCCACCTAAAGTTTTTCCTCTTGGATAAACCATTTGTCTATTATCGCAATTTGGTTCTTTTTCAGTATTGAAACACCAATCTGTATCTGGGTTGTGCATAGTTTTAAAATATCCACCAGGAATGTGAATCCATGGATTTGTATCTTTTCCACCTGCTTCTAATAATAAAATTTTATTATCTGGATTTGCCGATAATCTATTAGCTAGTACACATCCTGCTGATCCAGCACCGATAATTATATAGTCAAACTTATCCATAAATTTTTAAATTAATCTTTAATGAAAATTTAGCATTTTTAAAGATTTTTCTTATGAAAAAAGCCTAAATGACACTTGTATCTAGCTTTAATATTTGAAAGGATCTTATCAATATAAATTAAAGAGAGGGAAAAATGAGAAAAATCATTTCAATGTTTTTTGCTGCATTTTTAGTAGTTGGATTTATTTCCAACGCATCGGCAAAAACACTTAAATGCCAAACAGTACTTAATCCTAAAGCAGATGAAGTTGTGATGTTAAAAGATTTCACAGATACTGTAACAGCATTAACAAGCGGTTCACTAAAGTTTGAAATTATGCCAGCTGGAACTGTAGTTGGTGGAAAAGAAACTTTAGATGCAGTTGATAAAGGTTTAATTGACTGTGGATTTGCATGGACACACTACTGGTCAGGTGACCATCCTGCAGCAATGTTATTTGGTTCACCAGTTGCTGGTGGAGGTGTAGGTATAGATAATTTAGCATTCTTATCATGGTTTCAATATGGTGGTGGTAAAGAACTATACGATAGATTATGGGACGAAATGGGAAGAGATATAAAAGGATTTATGCTTCAACCTGTCGGACCAGAAGCTTTAGGTTGGTTTCCAAAACCAATTAAAGATATGGCTGATTTTAGAAAATATAAATTCAGAACTCCTCCGGGAATTCCAGGACAGACTTATAAGGATATTGGTATAGCATCTGTTGCAATGGGAGGTGGAGATATTCTTCCAGCTCTTGAGGCAGGAACTATTGATGCTGCAGAATGGTGTTGTCCAAAACCTGACTTAGTATTTGGTTTCCAAAAAGTATTGAAACATTACTATTTACAAGGTCTTCACCAAGTAGTCGTTAATGCAGATTTTTATATTACTGGAAAAACATATGACGCTATGACTGATCATGAGAAAAAATCTTTAGAAGTTGCAGCAAATGCATCTTTAAATAAGTCATTAAGCAGAAGAATATATGAAAACGGTAAGGCATTAAGAGAACTTACAACAAAACATGGAGTAATCTTAGAAGATACACCTTCAGATTATTTCACAGAGTACATGGCTGCTGCAAAAGCAACATTGAACAAAAATTCTGAAGAGAATGCTTTCTTTAAAGAAGTCTATGATTCAATGAAAGATTTTGCTGATATAGCAGTACCATTCTGGAGCGGAGCACAAATGTCAAATGCTAAGCTTGGAATGGCTCACGCAGCTACTTTAAAATAATAAGATACACAATTTAGAGCGGACTAAATAGTCCGCTCTATCTAACAAAATTTTCTATATGTCAGATGAAATAAATAAATTAGATATTTCTGATGAAATGATTGCTGAAAGAAGAGGCAATCAAAATAAAATGCCAGATGATATGCCAAAGTTAATGGCTAATATCATATTAAAAATTGATAAATTCAGCAAAATTGTAGGTAATATAGTTTGTTGGATAACCGTTCCATTAATTTTAGCGATGACATACGAAGTACTCGCTAGAAAATTATTTTTAGCTCCAACTTATTGGGCATATGATATGAGCCGATTTTTATATGGCGCACTTTTTATGTTAGGTGCTGGATATGCTTTATCTAAAGGAGTTCATATAAGAGCAGACTTTTTATATAGAAATTTCAAAACAAAGACACAAGGCATAATAGATTTTTGGCTTTATATTTTATTTTATTTTCCTGGCATGCTTGTCTTCTGTTATATGACTATAGGTTTTGTAGAAGAGTCAATTAGAAGAGGTGATAAGGGCATGGATACAGCTTGGATGCCGTTTCTTTGGCCTATAAAAACTTGTTTACTTGTAGGTATAGTTTTTCTTTTAATACAAGGTGTCTCAGAACTTTTAAAAAGTTATTGGGCTGCAACTAGAGGTAGATGGCCTGGGGAAAATAAATGATCTCACATTTAATTAGTCCTGAAATTCTTGGCTTCATTTTAGTTGGAGTAATGTTGTTTGCAATTTTTGTTGGTTTTCCAATTTCATTTACTTTAATTTTTCTTGGTTTTGTATTCGGTTATTTAGGATTTGGAAAATTAGTATTTTATTTAATGACCCTACAATTTTCCATGGTCATGACTGAACAAACCTTAGCCGCCGTCCCGCTCTTTGTCTTTATGGGTATAATGATGGAACAAGCTGGCTTGATGGAGAGATTGTTCTCTTCTTTTCAATTGATGTTAGCAAAGGTTAGAGGTTCACTTTATTACGCAGTTTTATTTGTATCGGTAATCTTTGCTGCTGCAACGGGAATTGTTGGTGCTTCAGTTACAATTTTAGGAATAATGGCAGCTAAATCAATGAAGAGATCAAAATATAACGTTAGACTTGCAGCTGGAACTATTACTGCTGGTGGTACTTTAGGAATACTAATTCCTCCAAGTATTATGTTAGTAGTTATGGGCCCAATAATGGAAATTCCAGTTATTGATTTATTTGCTGCTGCTATTTTGCCAGGTATACTTTTAGCATCTTTATACGCAGCTTACACCACGATCAGATGTTGGCTTGATCCAAGTCTAGGTCCAGTACTTCCAGAAGAATTAAGAGCCACAAGTATGTCAGTGGTATGGAAAGAATTTTTTTTAGGCCTAGTTCCACCTGCTGCTTTAGTATTTGCTGCATTAGGAAGTATACTTTTTGGATTTGCAACTCCAACTGAGGCTGCTGGATGTGGTGCGATGGGTGCTCTTTTGTTATCACTAGCTTATAAAAAATTATCTTTAAAAAAACTTCAAGAAGCTCTTGTTAAAACTTTAGAAATAACAGCATTGATAATGGTTTTAGTGGCTGCTTCAAATTTTTTCGGAGCAGTTTTTGCAAGACTAGGAACCCCAACATTGCTTACAG
>QCSH01000019.1 GCA_003211555.1 Pelagibacteraceae bacterium AG-470-G21 | reverse complement strand
AAAATTAGTTCTATTATCTTTAACCATTTTATATGGATGTAATACATATGATCTTATTTGATGACCCCAGCCAATTTCTGATTTAGAATTTTCAAGATTTTGATTTTCTTTTTCTTTTTTTTTTAACTCATAATCATAAAGTCTTGCTCTTAACATGCTCATACAAGTTTCTTTATTTTTGTGTTGTGATCTTTCATTTTGACATTGTACCACAATTTTTGTTGGTAGATGAGTTATTCGTACTGCACTGTCTGTTGTATTAACATGTTGCCCCCCTGCTCCACTAGATCTATAAGTGTCAACTCTTAAATCTTTGTCTAATATATCAATTTCTATATTTTCAGAAATAACTGGGTACACCCAAACACTCGCAAAACTTGTATGTCTTCGAGCACCAGAATCAAATGGAGAAATTCTAACTAACCTGTGGATACCAGACTCATGTTTTAATAAGCCATTAGTGTAATCTCCACTTATTTTAATTATTGAAGATTTAATGCCTGCTTCATCTCCTTTGTGTTCGCTTATTATTTCAATTTTGTGATTTTTTTTATACGCCCATTTCATATACATCCTTCTAAGCATATCAGCCCAATCTTGGCTTTCAGTCCCTCCTGCTCCAGCATGAAATTCTAAATAACTATCAAGAGTATCGTTCTCGTTTGATAGAAAACACTTAATTTCAATTTTCCTAGTTTTATTAAATAGTATTTTTATATTTTTTGTTGTTTCTAATATCATATCATTGTCATCATCTTCTAAAGCTAAATCATAAATATCAAATAAATCTTTGCCCTCTTTAAGAGTTAATTCGAAACTACTTAGTAACTTATCTAAATTTGTTTTTTTACGAAGAATATTTTCAGCATTTTTTTTATTTTGCCAAAAATCTGGTTTTTCTATTAGTTTTGAAATATTTTCGATTTGAGCAGAAACATTATTCTTTTCAAAGAAACTCCTTAATTCTTTGATTAATTTTTTCTATTTCCGATTTAATATTTAAAACATCCTGGTCCATTAATAAAATTTTAATATATTTGTTGTATTAAATCTACTATCAAAATTATTAGATTGTCTGTTTAATTCACTATTTTTAACTTTAAACGATTCTATTATTGCAAGTTTAGTTTTAGAATTAGCTTTTTTTCCAGTTTTGGCGTCAATTACCATCATTTTTATATTATCTGCAACTTTAAATGGTCTAGCATTATAAGTATTAGCAGTTTTCATTATAAATTCTTTGAAAACAGGCATTGCAGTTTTTGAGCCAGTTTCAAATTTACCAAGACTTCTAGGACTATCATAACCTATGTATACACCAACAACTAAATTAGATGTAAATCCAATAAACCAAGTGTCTGTATTCTTATTAGTTGTCCCAGTTTTACCTGCTAATTCAAGTTTTAAATTTTTTAAACCCCTTCCAGTACCTCTTTCAATAACTCCTTTTAACATTGATGTTATTTGATAAGCAGTTTGTGGCGAAAATATTTGCTGATACTTACTTTTAACTATAGGGTTGCTAGTTCCATCATAAGAAATTGTATCACAATTTTCGCAGTACCTTTTCTCATTGTTAAAAATAGTTTTGCCCTGACTATCCTGTATTCTATCAATTAGTATAGGATTGATCAATTTACCACCATTTAAAAAAGAGCAATAAGCACTTGTAATTTTTAGAAGAGTTGTCTCAGCTGATCCTAAAGATACAGACATTAGTTCATCTGGGTTTTCATAAATGTTTAATTTTTTTGAGAAATTTACAATTTTATCAATGCCTATTTCTTGAGCTATTCTAACTGTCATTAAATTTCTAGATTTCTCTATCCCAGTTCTAAGTGTAGAAGGTCCGTAAAATTTTTTACCATAATTCTCTGGTTTCCACATTTTTAAATCATTACCCTGATCTAGGACGATAGGTGCGTCTAATACTAATGTAGTTGGTAAAAAATTATTTTCTAATGCAAGAGCATATATAAAAGGTTTGAACGCAGATCCAGGTTGACGTTTTGCTTGAGATGCTCTGTTGAATTCACTTTTTTTAAAACTAAATCCTCCGGATAACGCTAAAACTCTTCCACTATAAGGATCCATAACAACAATTCCTCCGTTTGCTTTGGGAAGTTGTTTTAAGGAATAGTTTCCTTCTGATATTTTTTTTACATAAATTATATCTCCTCTTTTAAATAATTTTTTAAATTCTTTGCGTGTCCAATCAATATCATTAAAATTTATGATTCCATCACTTCCATTTTGTGTTTCAACTACTGTTTCAAATTTACCTATGTTATTAATAACAGCCAATTCCCATCCTATTGATTTTTCTAGGTGAAATTTAGAAAGATCTTTTTTCCAATTTTTATGCTTTTTTTTATTTGATAAAGGACCTCTCCACCCTTTTCTTTTATCAAACTTTTGAAGACCATTTCTTAAAGAGTCAGTTGCTATCTTTTGTAGTTTTAAATTTAATGGTGTTTTAATATTAAAACCTTGTTTATATACTTTGTCAAAGCCATAAGTTTCAATTACTTTTTTTCTTACATCTTCAACATAGTACCTTGAATCTTCTAAATAAATTCTTTTTCTTTTCTGCAATTTAATTTCAGAATTAGACAATTTAGTATGTTGAATATTATTAATAAATTTATTGTCTAACAAATTATCTAAAACTAAATTTCTTCTAAATTTTGCTAATTTATTATTTTTGTATGGATTATATTTGCTTGGAGCCTTAGGTAAAGCAGCCAACAAAGCAGCCTCGCCATAATTAAGTTCACTTATTGGTTTATTAAAATATCTTAAACTTGCTGAAGCAATCCCATAGCTACCTTCTCCTAAATAAATTTGATTTAAATAAAGTTCTAAAATTCTTTTTTTTGAAAGTACACGCTCAATTCTGAAAGCCAATATTGCTTCTTTAATCTTTCTATCGATACTGACTTCATTGGTTAAAAGAAAATTTTTTGCAACTTGTTGTGTAATTGTTGAAGCCCCCTCTAATCTTTTCGAATATATGATATTAAATATATTATTTTTTATGGCTCTTACTACTCCCTTTGCATCAACACCTGGATGATCAAAAAAATTTTTATCTTCAGCAGATAAAAATGCATTTATTACAGTTTGAGATATGGCCTCATATGGAACAAAGATTCTTTTTTCTGATGAGAAATCGCTCACTAAAACACCACTTCCCGAATATAATTTGCTAGATACTGGGGGTTTATAATTTTTAAGATATTTATAATCTGGTAATTTATTAGAATATGTCCATAGAATAGATATAATTGCCAATAAAAATATAATAGAAGATAATATTATAAATATAAGAAATCTCTTTATATACTTTTGCATTTTAGTTTAAATATCCTATGAATTTGTTATTGTTATGGCACAGAATTTATTAAATTAACCATGATAATATCATTAAAATTATGTCCAAAAATTTATATATTGATGCATCGCATCCTAATGAAACTAGAGTTGTTCTTAAAAACAATAATCATATCGAAGACTATGAATATGAAAGCATAAATAATACTTTAATTAAGAACAATATATATCTCGGAAAAGTAAGTAGAATAGAACCATCTTTGCAAGCAGCATTTGTTGACTTCGGTAGAGATAGGCACGGTTTTTTATCCTTTAATGATATTCAATCGGATTACTATCAATTACCATTGAGTGATTTAGAAAAAATTAAGGAAGAAGAAGAAAAAGTTCGAGAAGAATTATCTAAAGAGAGTGAAAATAAAGAAGATAAAATTCTTGAAGGAAAAGAAGAAGTTAAAATTCATGAGTCTGTTGAAAAAAAAGAAGATAATGAAAAAGGTAAATCAAATACACAAAGAAAATTCCCATCTAAAAGATATAAAATACAAGAAGTCATAAAACCAAATCAAGTAATTTTGGTTCAAGTACTAAAAGATGAGAGAGGCCTTAAAGGTGCAGCCCTAAGTACGTTTATATCTATTGCAGGTAAATATATTGTTCTTATGCCAAATACTGCAAAAGGTGGTGGAATTTCAAGAAAAATATTTAATCCTGGTGAAAGAAAAAAAATTAGAAATATTTTAAATGAGATAACTATTCCAAAGGAAATGGGAATTATAGTAAGAACTGCAGGATCAAATAAAACAAAAAATGAAATTGAAAATGATTTAAAAAATTTAATTAATATTTGGGACCAAATAAAAGATAATGCATTAAATTCTATTGCTCCATCTCTTATACATCAAGAAAGTGATATAATAAAAAGATGTGTTAGAGACATGTATGATGACGATACTCAAAATATATATGTAGAGGGAAATGAAGGATATCAAAAGACAAAGAATTATCTAAAATTGATGATGCCAAATCAAATAAAAAAAGTTAAAAAATACAGAGATAAAATACCTCTATTTTATAAAGAAAATATAGAAAAAAAATTATTTGAAATTTTTGAAACTCAAGTAAAATTAAATTCTGGTGGATATTTGGTCATAAATCCCACAGAGGCATTGGTATCAGTAGATGTTAACTCAGGAAAATCTATAAAGCAAAAAAATGTTGAAAGTACCGCTTTTGACACAAATATTGAAGCAGCTGAAGAAATAGCAAGACAAATCAAGATTAGAGATTTGTCAGGATTAATAATTATTGATTTCATAGACATGTTAAATTTTAATAACAGAAGACATGTCGAAAGAAAATTAAAAGAAAAATGTAGAAACGATAGGGCAAGAATTCAAATTGGTAGAATAAGCAATTTTGGATTGCTTGAAATGTCTAGACAAAGATTGCGGGAAAGTAATGTAAAATGGCAAATGAAATTAACAGATGAAACATTTGTTTTAAAAATTCTTAAATTAATAGAAATAAAATCATTAGAACATAATGCTAAACTAGTTCAATTAACCATAAATGATAAAATTGCAAAACACATAACTGATTATTATCAAGATGTTGTAAAGTATTTTGAGGAAAAACATAAAGCAAAAATTGATGTAAATACAAATAATGATTTAAATCTAGAAGATTATATTATTGAATTAAAATCGAAAACCAAAAAAGTATTGGACAAAATCGAGAAAGTAGAAAAGCTCGAAGTAATTAAAATTGATTACAAACAGAAAGACAAAGAAAGCAAAAGTAAAAATAGAAAAGTTTTTAAACAAAGAAAATTTAAAAAAAAATATTATAAAAAAAAAACTAAATAATACCTTTGTTTGGTGTTGATGCAGAACCAAGAATATTTGGATTAATTCGGCCCGATAAGAAAGATTTTCTTCCTGAAATAACTGCATACTTCATTGCTTCTGCCATTTGAATTGGATTCTTTGCTTTAGCAATAGCTGTATTTACTAATACTCCATCACATCCTAATTCCATTGCAATACTTGCATCAGATGCCTGTCCTAATCCAGCATCAATGATTAATGGTAATTTTGTTTGTTTTCTAATGATTTGAATATTAACTTTATTTTGTATTCCAAGTCCTGAGCCAATTGGAGCCGCTAAAGGCATGATAGCAACTGCACCTACATTCTCTAATCTTTTTGCCATTAATGGATCATCATTGCAATATACCATTACTTTAAATCCTTCTTTTGTTAATAATTCTGTTGATCTTAGTGTTTCAATCATTTCAGGAAAAAGATTTTTTTTATCTCCTAAGACCTCTAATTTTACTAATTTCCACCCACCTATTTCTCTTGCCAATCTTAAAGTCCTTATGGCATCTTCAGCATTAAAACATCCTGCAGTATTTGGTAAATATGTTATTTTTTTTGGATCTATGTAATCCATTAATCTAGTCTTATTTTTGTCAGAAATATTTACCCTTCTAACAGCGACAGTTACTATATCTGCACCCGAACTTTTTATAGCTTTGGCACATTCTTTAAAACTTTTATATTTACCTGTTCCAACTATCAAACGAGATTTAAAACTTCTATTTGCTATCTTAAATTTTTTATCAATCATTAGCCACCACCAATAAAATGAACAATTTCTATTTTATCTTCGTTTTGTAAATAAATTTTAGAAATTTTTTTTTTGTCTATTATTTTTTTATTTAATTCAATAGCTATTTTGTTGAGTGGTATCTTTAATTTTGTAATCAAGCTATTTAATGAAAATTTAGGAATAACATGCATTTGTTTACCATTTACTGTTATTTTTATTTTATTTTTAATTTTCATAGATTATAAAGTTCATGTGACTAAAATACTAATCATTAATGGACCTAATCTTAATCTAATAGGTGAAAGAGAACAATCACAATATGGTAGCAAAGATTATAAATACTTAGAGGAAATTTGTAAAAAAAAATCTATAGATTTAAATCTAAATCTAGAAATGAAGCAATCAAATGTGGAAGGTGAAATTGTTGATATTATACAAAGTGCAAGAAAAGAATTCGACGGAATTATAATTAATGCAGGAGGGTATAGTCATACTTCAGTTGCTATAAGGGATGCTTTAGATGTATTCAAGGGTAAAATTATTGAACTTCATATTTCAAATATTTACAAAAGAGAGGAATTTCGACATAAATCTTTGATGAGTGGAGTAGTTACTGGTATAATTTGTGGATTAGGTACAAATGGATATATTTTGGCCATAAATTCTATGCATGAGATGCTAAATGAAAATAAATAGAAATTTAATAAAAGAACTTACAGAGTGTTTAGAAGAATTTGGACTTTCTGAGATAGAATATGCAGAAAAAGATATTATAGTTAAAGTATCAAAATTTTCTGGAACAAATGTTTCCACTTCTAATGAAATTAAATCAGATTCAAAATCGGATGTTGTTAAATCAGAAAAAATTAGTGGTACGGAAATTCCTTCTCCTATAATTGGAACTGCTTACTTAGCGCCTGAACCAGGAGGAAAAAAATTTGTTGAAGTAGGAAAAAAAATCAATAAAGGAGACACTATAATGATTGTTGAAGCAATGAAAACAATGAATCACGTACCATCTCCAATAGCAGGAACTGTAAAACAAATTTGTGTTGAAGATGGTCAACCTGTTGAATTCGGACATACCATTGCAATAATTGATTAATAATGTTCAAGAAAATTCTAGTTGCAAATAGAGGTGAGATAGCTGTTAGAGTTATAAGAGCTTGCAAAGAATGGGGAATACAGACAGTGGCAATTCATTCTGATGTAGACCGAAATAGTATGCACGTAAGATTAGCCGACGAAAGTATTTGTGTTGGTCCGCACCACGCAGCAAATAGTTATTTAAATATTCCTGCAATAATGTCAGCAATTGAATTGACAAATTCAGAGGCTGTGCATCCTGGTTATGGTTTTCTATCTGAAAATTATGAATTTGCAAAAATTCTTGAGCAGAACAATATTAAATTTATTGGTCCATCATCATCATTAATTAAAATGATGGGGGATAAAATTGAAGCAAAAAAAATTGCAAAAAAATATGGTCTTCCAATAATAGAAGGATCTGATGGAGGTGTGACTGACTTTGATGAGGCAAAAAAAATATGTAAAAAAATTGGGTATCCAATTTTGATAAAAGCAGCTGGTGGTGGTGGTGGAAAAGGTATGAAAGTAGTCACAAAAGAAGATGAATTTGAAGAATTATTTTTAACCGCTAGAACAGAAGCAAAAAATTTTTTTGGTAATGATGAAGTATATATTGAGAAATTCTTTCAAAATCCAAGACATATTGAAGTTCAAGTATTGTCTGGTAAAAATAGAACAATACATCTTCATGAAAGAGATTGTTCTATTCAGAGAAGACACCAGAAATTAATTGAGGAAACACCCAGTCCTTTGCTTAATGATCAATTAAGAAGTGATCTTTTTGAAAAAACTGTAAAAATGGTTAGACAAATAGGATATGAAGGTGCCGGAACTGTAGAGTTTATTTTTGAAAAAGGAAAATTCTACTTCTTAGAAATGAATACAAGAATCCAAGTGGAACATCCAGTAACAGAAGTCGTAACAGGTATTGATTTAATTAAAGAACAGATATGGATTGCTTTTGATGGCAATACTGCTTTAAAACAAGAGGATATTAAACCAAGAGGACATGCAATTGAATGTAGAATAAATGCGGAAGATGTTAGCAAAAATTTTCAGCCCTCTCCTGGGGAAATTACTATGTGTCATCAACCTTCTGGATTTAGAACACGAGTAGATGGAGCTATATTTCAAGGCTATAAAGTAACTCCTTATTATGACAGTATGATATGCAAAGTAATATGTCACGGTAGAAACAGAACTGAAGCTATACAACGAATGAGAAGGTCTCTTGATGAATTCGTTATAGAGGGTATTAAAACAACTATAGATTTACATAAACTGCTCTTAAATCATGAAAAGTTTTTAAATTCTGATTTTAATGTTAGCTGGCTAGATAAAGAAAAATTACTCTAAGAATAACATTTTTTTAGCCAAATATCATAAACAGGATGATCAAAAGGTCTTATTGAGGGCGAAGACGCAAATGTCCAGTCATTAAAAATAAATACTTTATTGTCATCTTTATTAACTACATCTCTTACTTGCATGTATGCTGTAACTTCTGGGTCATCATCAAATTTTGAGTTATTACATCTGAGAATATTTATAGACAAATTTTTAAATTTATATTCTTCACCAACTTGAACCTCAATAACATCGCTTTGAGAATTTACTTTATCCAATATTGTTAAAATAGCGAAATTTTCGGACTGTGCTTGATTTTCACTTTGAGAATTAATAGTTAACAAATTATAAGTAAGAAAAACAATTATAAAAGCTTTAACTTTTCCAAGAAGTGTATTTTTTGTTTGAAACATTTATACTTTTATTTTTTTTTGGATGATAAGAATTTTCAGTTCCAGTTTGGTTCGGCTTATGCTCTTTTTGCCAGCTATATTTGTCTAATTCATGACTATTCTCAATTTTATTACCTGTACGATGCATCCAGGAATACCATTCACTAGGTATTTTTGATGCTTCAACTTCTCCATTATAAATAACCCATCTTTTTCCTGACTTGCTTTCATAATATTTATTACCTGAACTATCTTCTCCAACTAATTTTCCAAATAAAAATGTATTTAATCTTGTGCCAAGCGTTTGTTTGTTCCACCAAGTAAAAATTTCTTTGATCATTATTTTTATTAATTACAATTTATAATTGTAAATTAACAATTAGACTAAAATAGAAAAATGTATATACATAATTATTACCAAGATTCAATTTACAAATAGGATTATAATGGCAAAATACTTAGTAGAAACATATTACACATGCAGTTTTAAAGTGTCTCATTATTTAGATGATATAAATGAAGAAAATCTTAACAATTTAGAGAATAAAGACGATGGAAAATTTGAAATTATGGACGTTAAGCTGGATAATAGAAAAACAAAAAACCTTCAAGACATTAAAAGTGGTAAAGTTGGAGCTGTTTCACAACAAATCAAAAATCATAATAATAAAATTTCTAAAAAAACTGAGCCGATTGATGAAAATTTAAAAAAAAATATCACTGATACAATTGGTAAAAGATTTAGCATGCCAGATAGAAGAAAAGGATATATCCAAAAAGCTTCTATAGGCGATCATAAAGTTTATTTACATACAGGAGAATATGAAGATGGTAAAATAGGAGAAATTTTCATTGATACTAGCAAAGAGGGTGAGCTTGTAAAAGCACTTATGAATAATTTTGCAATAGCAATTTCATTGGGTCTTCAATATGGAGTTCCTCTAGATGAATTTGTAAATGCATATTTGGATACAAAATTTGAACCTTCTGGTAAAGTATACGGAAATGATAGAATAATGAGCGCAAGTTCTATTTTGGATTATATTTTTAGAGAGCTTGCTATTTCTTATTTAAATAGAGAGGATTTAGCACATACTCCATCTATAACTGGAAATTCAGAAACAATTGAAGGTCAAGAAAGTGAAGGCCAAAATCAATTAATTAAACTTGTAAAAGATATAACAAGTAAAGGTTTTGTAAGAAATGACTACAAAAAAAAATTAGTTGATTTGTCAGATATAAGGATAAATCTTAAAGGAAAAAAATAATTATTTCTTCCTTTTCGAAATATTAAGTTCTTTAAGCTGATTTTCATCTACATCAGAGGGTGCATTCATCATTAGATCTTGCGCATTTTGGTTCATTGGAAACATGGTTACCTCTCTTATATTTTTCTCTTCTGCTAGTAACATCACAATTCTATCAATTCCGGGAGCAATACCTCCATGAGGAGGTGCTCCATAACTTAATGCATTTATCATCCCACTAAATTTTTCATTAACTATCTCTTTAGAATATCCTGCAATTTCAAATAGTTTATACATTAAATCGGGTTTATGATTTCTTATAGCCCCAGAAGACAATTCAATACCATTACAGACAATATCATATTGAAATGCTTTTAGTTTTAATGGATCAGAAAGGTCTAAATTATCATTATCACCTTGGGGCATTGAAAAAGGATTGTGGCTAAATTCAATTTTTTTTGTATTTTCATTGATTTCGAACATTGGATAATCAACTACCCAACAAAATGAAAATACACTTTCATCAATCAATTTAAGTTCATTTGCTATCATATTTCTAGCATTGGACAATAATTTTTCGACTTCAGGTTTTTTTCCACAAGACATAAAAATTGTATCACCTACCTCAGCATTCATTAATTTCATTATTTCTTTTAGGCATTCTTCAGAAAAAAATTTTCCTACTGGTCCTTTGGCTTTTAACTTATTTGATTTTTCAAAAGAGAAGTATGCAAGACCTGAAGATCCTTCATCTTTTGCCCATTTGTCAATTCCATCAAAAAAACTTCTGGGTTTTTCATGGGTATTTCTTGTTACAATACCTCTTACTATTGAGCCTTCTCTTACTAATTTTTTAAATATCTCAAAATTAACATCATCTCTTCTAAATATTTCTGTGATATCAGATATTTCTAGAGGATTTCTTAAATCTGGTTTATCAGAACCATATTTCAACATTGCTTCGTCAAAAGGTATTCTTGGGAAATTTTCATGAAGTAATTTTTTAGAAGAAAATGTCTTGAATAAATTTGAAAATAATTCTTCAACTATTTTAAAAACATCTTCCTGCTCTACAAAAGACATTTCTAAGTCTAATTGATAAAATTCTCCAGGACTTCTATCCGCTCTTGCATCTTCATCTCTAAAACAAGGGGCAATTTGAAAATACTTATCAAAACCAGACACCATAATTAGTTGTTTGAATTGTTGTGGTGCTTGGGGTAGTGCATAGAATTTACCGGGATTTAATCTACTTGGAACCAGAAAGTCTCTAGCACCCTCTGGACTGGAAGATGTTAATATGGGAGTTTGATATTCTAGAAATCCATATTTTTGCATCTCGGTTCTGATAAATGAAATCACTTTAGATCTTAAAACAATATTATTATGAATTTTTTTTCTTCTTAGATCTAGAAATCTGTACTTTAGTCTTATTTCTTCAGAATACTCTTGATCTGAAAATACAGGTAGTGGTAACTCTTTAGTATTAGCAAGTATTTTATAATTTTCAATCACCACTTCAATTTGACCGGTATTTAAATTTTTATTGATTGTATCTTTTTCTCTTTCTAAAACCTTTCCTTCAACTTGTATGACAGTTTCTAAGGGAAGTTTTTCAATGTCTTTAAAAAAAAATTTACCTTCGTCTATTACACATTGAGTCAAACCATAGTGATCTCTTAAATCTAAAAATAAAAGATTTCCATGATCTCTTTTTTTGTTTATCCAGCCAGATAACTTAACTATTTGACCTTTGTTTTCTAAATTAAGTTCTCCACAATTGTGTGTTCTATATTTGCTCAACTTACAATCTCTTTAATAATTTTAAAATTAATAGATTTTCTTTTCTTTAAACTCAGTTCATCAATCTTATATATAAATTCGTGCATTTTACTATACGATCTAGCAATTCTTTTAATAATATAATCTACAATTTTGTTATCTAATTTAATTTGTCTATCAGAAAAACTTTTCAAAATTATTGCATATATCAAATCATCATCTGGTTGTTCAATATTAGCTATTATACAATTCTTCAATCTTGAAACTAAATCTGGGAGTGAGAAACTCAAAGTATCTATTGGTTTATTTGATGAAATTAGTAAATATTTATTATCTTGCTCTACAAGATTAAAAATAGAATATAGGAGTTTTTCATTAAATGTATCATCTAAGTCTTCAATTATTATACTATTGGAGAGTTTAATTTTTTTTAAAGTTGTATTATCAATATTTTTACTGAGCAAGTACAAAGCATTGCTTTTTATTTTAAATATTGTGGATAAATGTGTTTTGCCAGAATATTTTTCACCAGTTAAATTGACAATTTTTTTTTCCCAATGAGGCCAAGTTTCTAAGATATTTTTAGCGAAATAATTACTTTTAGATACGTAATAATCATTTTCGTCAAAACTTTCAGAAATTCCAAAATCTAGAAGTTTTTGATCTAATTCATTCATTCAAT
>QCSH01000018.1 GCA_003211555.1 Pelagibacteraceae bacterium AG-470-G21 | reverse complement strand
CAAAAAATTGTCTATAATTTTTTCGACTTTTTTATTTTTTATATTAAGGTCACCTTCAAAGTGGAAAGGGTTAAGTTGAATTTTACTGTTTATATTGAAGTTAATATTTTCTTTTTCTGGGGAAGTGATAGATAACTGATTATTACTAAATTCAATGTTATATTCTAAGTTTTCCTGTAAGTATGATATTTCACTTTTTCCATCAAATTTTTGAATACTTTTAAATTGGAAAATATTTTTAATTTCTACTATTGGATTAAATATATTTATATCATGAAAACTAGTCTCGGGGTTATCGTAGCTTCTCTTCCATTCTGATTTAAAATTTAATCCAAAAAGTTCGCCATTGATTATAAATTTCTTAATTTTGGTTTTATTGTTAATTTTATATGTAATTTTTTTTAATGGGGAAATAATAATTACTTCATCATTTTTATTTCTTATAAATATTTTACAGTTGTTAAAAATTATTGGCTTGTTAACTTTTTGGTACAGATGCTCTCTAAATTCTTTTAGATCCGAAAGTGTAAATTCTAAATTTGAATTCGAAATTTCAGTAGATATAAAGTTATTGAATGATCTCAAATATATATCTCTTAAAGAGATAAAGATTTTTAGGTTTGAAGTTCTAACTAATGCTTCTTTTTTCGGTATGTTAGATAAGTTAAGTGAGGCATTTTCTACTAGAAAGTGTGGTTTAGGAAAAGGCTTGTACGAAATTTTCCCTTCTGATTTGAGATAAATTTTAAAATTTTTATAAAAATTATTTTCTATTTTTATAACTTTACTTTTATAATTAAATAAAACTGGTAAAGATAAAATAGTTAAAGATGAAAAAATTATCGCAATAGCAGCTAAAACTAACGAGAAGGTTATTTTATTCTGCTTAATTTTATTCATTTAAAAATATAAGACTTATACAATAAAAAATTATGTTAAAATCTGATTATTTGTTAAATTTAAATGAAAAGCAACAAGAAGCAGTATTACACCTTGATGGTCCTCTTTTAATAGTAGCAGGAGCTGGCTCTGGTAAAACAAAAGTGCTTACTTCTAGAATAGCTCATATAATTAGAAGTCATAAGGCATTTTCAAATCAAATACTCGCAGTAACTTTTACTAATAAGGCTGCAAAAGAAATGCAGATTAGAGTATCAAAGCTTTTAAGAAAAGAAGCAACAGGATTACCATGGCTAGGTACATTTCACTCTGTAAGTGCAAAAATTTTAAGAAAACACGCCGAAGCAGTTGGTTTGAAATCTAATTTTACCATCATAGATCAAGATGACCAGGTAAGGTTGATAAAGAATATTTGTAAAGCTGAAAATATAGATATAAAAAAAATATCACCTAAATATATATTAGCAATCATTGATAAATGGAAAAATAAAGGTTTTTACCCTGATGAGGTAATTTTAAAAAAAAGGGAAACTTTAGAAAAAAACTTTTTAAATATTTATAAAATTTACCAACAGAAACTCATTGATTTAAATTCTGCTGATTTCAGCGATTTAATTTTACACACACTAAAAATTTTTATAAATTATCAAGATATACTTTCAATTTATTCTAGAAAATTTAAATATATTTTAGTTGATGAATATCAAGATACCAATTTTATACAAAGTGAATGGCTTAAATATTTGTCTTCAACAAACAAAAATTTATGTTGTGTTGGAGATGATGATCAATCAATTTACAGTTGGAGAGGAGCTGAAATTAAAAATTTTTTGGAGTTCGACAAAACATATAAAAATACAAAAATAATTAGATTAGAAAAAAATTATAGGTCAACTCAAAATATTTTAAACGTAGCATCAAAATTAATAGAAAATAATCAAAATAGAGTTGGAAAGACTTTATATACAAATCAAGAAGACGGAGAGCTTATTACCTTAGACTGTTTTAGGAATGTTAAAGATGAAGCTATTGAAATAAGCTCTACGATAGAAAATTATAAAAAAAAAAATTCATTAAATGAGATGGCTATTCTAGTAAGAGCCATATTTCAAACAAGAGAATTCGAAGAGAGATTTTTAAAAGTGGGGATTCCTTATAGGATAATTGGTGGTATCAAATTCTATGAGAGGGCAGAAATAAAAGATTGTGTAGCTTATTTGAGATGCATACATCAGCCAATGGACGATTTATCTTTCGAAAGGATAATTAATGTTCCAAAAAGATCTATTGGAGATACAACAATGAAGAATATAGCAGTTTTCGCAAAAAAAAATTCTTGTTCTCTAGAAATAGCATCAAAAAAATTAATCGAACTTAATGAAATCAAACCAAAAACTAAGGTCGGTTTGAGCTCACTTTTAAACTTATTGGAAAGATGGAGATATGAGTTAAAGAAAAAAATTAATCACAACAAGCTTTTGCAGATAGTTTTAGATGAGTCAGGGTATAGTGAAATGTTAAAAAATAAAAAAGACTTAGAAAATGAAAATAGATTAGAGAATATTAAGGAATTGTTAAATGCTATGAAAGAATTTGATAATTTGGAATCTTTTTTAGAGCATGTAGCTCTAGCGACTTCTCTTGACCAAGATTGGGAAAGTGAAAAGGTTAATTTAATGACTTTACATGCTTCTAAAGGTTTGGAATTTAATATTGTTTACTTACCAGGTTGGGAAGAGGGCTTGTTTCCTCACCAAAAAAGCATAGAGGAAAAGGGTGAAAATGGTCTAGAAGAAGAAAGAAGACTGGCATACGTCGGTATAACTAGGGCTAAAAAGATTGCAAAGATATCCTTTTCTATGAATAGATTTTATCAAGGAGACTGGATGGATAGCATAGCATCAAGATTTGTTGATGAGCTTCCAGATGAGTTTATTAAAAAAAATAATAGTTTTATTGAAGAAGAGGAAAGTGATTTTGAATTCAATCAAGATATAGAATTTGATAGTGAGATCAGAAGCCCTGGCTGGCTAAGATATCAAAAAAAATTAAAGTGATAGAAAACATAAAAAGATTTATTAAAATAAATAACTTAGATGGATATATAATTCCAAAAAATGATAATTATTTTACTGAATATTCTAAAATAAATAATTTAGCGAGAGTAACTAATTTTACAGGGTCAGCCGGATTTGCTATTATTTTAAAAAATACAAATTATTTATTTGTTGATGGAAGATATACACTTCAAGCAAAAAAACAATCAGGTAAAAATTTTAAAATTTTGGAAATTCCACACATTTATCCAAAAGATTTATCAAATATGCATAATAGCAAAATTGGTTTTAATCCAAAATTATTTACAAAAACCATTCTTGAAAGATATTTTGAAAACAAAAATAATTTAATTCCAGTTGAGTTTAATTTTAAAAACAAAACTGACAAAAATTCAAATAAAATTTTTCTTTTAAACAAGGCTACTGTTGGTGAGAGCTCAATTGCAAAAATAAATAAAATTAAACAATATATGTATAAAAAGAAAATAAATTATTTATATGTAAGTGCTAGTGAAAATGTTAATTGGGTTTTAAATATTAGAGGTAAAGATTTACCAAATAGTCCTTTAGTCAACTGTAAATTGATTATTTCAAACAGTGGAAAATTAAATCTTTTTATTAATTTACATAAAATTCCAAATTTAATTAAAAAAAAATTTAAGAATTTAAATATTTGTGATGAGAATAATTTTTTTAAAACTATAAATAAATTTAAAAGTGGTACATTTTGTATTGATGAAAATACCTGTTCGATATTTGAGCAAGGTTTAATAGATAGTAAATTTAAAATAATTTACAAACATGATCCAATATATGAATTAAAATCGATTAAAAACAGAATAGAAATTAAAAATACACAAAATGCACATATAGAAGATGGAGTTGCACTAACTAAATTTTTATATTGGTTTAAAAATAAAAAAAAAGAAACTACCGAAAAAAAAATTGAGGATAAATTGGAAAGATTTAGGAGAAAATCGAAAAATTACCTTTATCCAAGCTTTGATACAATTGCTGGATCAGGCCCTAACGGAGCTATTATTCATTACAAATCAAATGATCAAACTAACAGAAAATTGAATAAAAATGATATTTTATTAATCGATTCAGGCGGACAATACAAATGGGGTACAACAGATGTGACAAGAACAATGTGCTCTGGAAAAATATCTAAAGAAATAAAAAATAATTTCACGAGGGTTTTGAAAGGGCATATAGCTGTCGTAACATGTGATTTAAAAAAAAATATTAATGGCTATTTAATTGACAAACTAGCTAGAAAACCACTGAAAAGTATAGGTTTAGATTATTCTCATGGAACCGGTCACGGTGTGGGTTTTTTTTTAAATGTTCATGAAGGTCCACAAGGAATTACAAAATATAATAAAGTTGAACTAAAAAATGGCATGATATTGAGTAATGAACCGGGATACTATCTAAAAAATAAATATGGAATAAGAATTGAAAATCTTATTTATGTCAAAAAAAATAAAGAAAAAATTGAATTCAAAAACTTAACATATGCACCAATTGATATAGATATGATTAATTTTAAAATGCTGAATATTAAAGAGAAAAAATATTTATTCGATTATCATTTAAATGTTTATACTAAGCTTTCAAAATTTCTAAATAAAAACGAGAAAAAATGGTTGATTAATTTAATCAAGTAATTTTTTTAATTCCTCTAGCGATATAATATCAATTCCAAGACTTTTGGCCTGCTCAACTTTTTTGTTTGTTGCTTTTTCACCAACAACTAAATAATCAAGATTTTTGCTAACATTGCTTAAAGTAGAACCAGAATTTTTTTCAACTAAAGATTTTGCTTCGGCTCTACTAATACCATTAAGTTTACCAGTAAACATAAAACTTTTACCTTTCAGTATCCCGTTTCCATTTAGTATTTGACTTTCAATTTTCAATAATGAGCTTAATTCAATTACAATATTAGTATTTGATTTATTAGAGAAAAAATTTTTTAGTGACTTAATTTGAGTTTCTCCTATTCCATCAATATTTAAAAAACTATCAAATTGTTTTGATTTAATCAAATCTATAAAGTTTGTTATATTTTTCATATTGTCACTTATTAATTTTGCATTTTCTATTCCTATATGTCTTATGCCTAAAGAATAAATAAATCTTTGTAATGAAACTTTTTTTGAATTTTCAATTGAATTTTTTAAATTTTTTACTGATTGCTCACCCCATCCTTCTAATTCAATAATTTTATCATACTTTAAAAAGAATATATCTTGAGGTTTTTTTAGTAGATTTAAATCCCAAAATTTCTCTACAACCTTTTTACCTAGTCCATCAATGTTTAATGCCTCTTTTGAGATAAAATGTTTAAGTTTTTCAATAGCAATTTTTTCACATTGGAAGCCACGATCTGGGCATCTTCTTACAGAGTCAAATTTTTTGGTTACTTTATTGAATTCTTTGATTGTATCGTAACCACAAGGACATTTTTTAGGGAAAATAAATTTTTTTGAAGCAATTTTTCTTTTCGAAAAATCAACTGAAATAACGTGTGGAATAACATCGCCTGCTCTTTCTATTGTTACAGTATCACCAATTCTAATATCTTTTCTTTTAATTTCATCTTCGTTATGAAGTGTTGCATTAGAAACAACAACTCCACCGATATTTACTGGCTCAACTTTAGCAACAGGAGTTAACGCACCTGTTCTTCCTACCTGTATCTCTATTTTAATAACTTTCGTGTTTGCACTATCTGCAGAAAATTTATGTGCGATCGCCCATCTAGGTGAATTAGAGGTAAATCCAAGTCTGCTTTGTAAATTTAAATCATTTACTTTATATACCAAGCCATCCAAATCATAATCTAAGTCAAATCGTTTTGCTTCAAAGCTCTTGTGGAATTTCAACAATTCATCAATTGAGTTTAAAATTTTATTATCATTGTTGATTTTAAAACCCCATCTTTTTAAATCATTTAAAAAATCTGACTGACATTTTTTAAAATATTTTCTAGAATAACCAAATGTGTAGGCAATAAAATTAAGTGGAATTTTTTTTGTTTCTAATGGGTTCTTTTGTCTTAGGGAGCCGGATGCAGCATTTCTAGGATTAGCAAATTTATCTTTTATTTTAAAGAAATCATTTTTTTTTATAAAAACTTCTCCTCTTATTTCAATTTCGTTTGGAAAGTCCTTATTTTTTATTTCTAATGGTATATCTTTTATAGTTTTTAAATTTTCAGTTATTAGTTCTCCTACTTCACCATCTCCTCTAGAAACACCAAATTTTAATTTTTTATCAATGTATGTAAGTGAGGCCGAAATACCGTCAATTTTAGGTTCAACACTGTAACTTAATTTCATCTTTTTATTTAAATAATTAAAAATTTTTTTTTCGAAATTTAATAGATCATTTTCATCAAAAGCATTTGATAAAGACAGCATAGGCATTTTATGTTTGAATTTCTGGAATGATTTTGAAGGTTCGAAACCTACTTTTAAGTTCGGTGAATTATTATTTTTTAAATATTCATATTTTATTTCTAAATCGATTAATTCTTTTTTAAGATCATCGTATTTTGCATCAGTAATAATTGGTTTACTTTTGTCATAATATAGTCTGTTGTGTTTGGTAAGTTCTTTAACTTTTAAATTATACTTTTTTTTTAATTGATCTTTATTCATGAATTAGATTGATTATTTAAAAAGGTTTTTAAATTTATCAACCAAACTATCTTTTTCGTCGTCGGCAATAATTTTTTTTCTCTCATAATTAGTATTCAATATTTTATAACTTGCTTCATACCATTGACTCGACTGATAATTATAACCTAATAAAGATGCATACATTTGGGCCTCACTCATCAATCCAAGTTTATAATGAAGCTCAACTAGTCTGTGAAGAGCTTCTTCCACATAAATTGTAGTATCATATTCATTAACTACCTTTTTAAATCTATTAATTGCTGGTATCCATTTTTCCCTTTGAACATAATATCTGGCCAAATACATTTCTTTAGATGCAATTATTTCAAGAATGAATTCTAATTTATATCTTGAGTCTTGTGCGTAATCGGTTTCTGGATATCTATCAACTATTAAATTAAAATATTTTTTTGCTTGCAAAATTTCATTCATATCTTTTCGTTCATCAATTATCTGGTCATAATGTGATAGAGCTAATAAGTAATATGCATAATCTGTTTGAGGATGATTTTTATATTTAACCAAAAATCTTTCCAAATTATTAATTGCATCATTATAATATCCTTGTGAAAAATATCCATAAGCAGCCATTAAAACTGCTCGAGGTGCCCAGATGGATTGTGGATATAGCAATTCAGCTTCATTAAATTTTTTCCCTGCATATAAAACATCTCCTCTGTCAAATTCTTCCATAGCTTGATTGTAAACTTCAATCATTTGTGTTTCTAAATTATTTTCTTTGAGCAAAGTTACTTTTTCTTCTTTTTTGGAGCATGCAGTTATAAGAGACAATAGTAACAAAAATATAAATGATAATTTTAAAACCATTGATAATTTTAACAGATAAATTTTAAAATTCTAACTTTTATGCTATTGACTTTAAGTCAAAATAGTCAGCAAATGTATGGGGTAGTTGTTTTCCTTTAATTTCAATAAGAGAATAATTTTCTTTATCATTAAAGATTTTTCTTAATAATTCGTTTGTTAACTTATGGCCTCCCTGTGAACATTTTACTGATCCAATTATTTTGTGACCAGATAAGAATAAATCTCCCATACAATCTAATATTTTATGGTTAACAAATTCTTTATCGTTTCGTAGACCTGTTGAATTTAATAATTTATCGTCTTTAATTACTATTGCATTGTCCAAGCTACCACCTTTACCAAGATTCAATTTTTTTAATTTTTCTATATCTTCATACAAACAAAACGTTCTTGAGTTAAGGATATCACTTAAATTATCTTCGAGTATATTTACTTTATTTTTTTGGACATTAATTAAATTATTTTTATATTTTATCTCAAACTCTATTTCGCTTGTTACATTGGATTTTTCAATTGAAATAAACTTTTGATCATCTTCGATTTTTATATTTTTATTTATCTTAATAATTTTTATTGGTTGATCACTATGTTTAATCCCAACTCTTTTAATTTCTTGTAGAAAAAATCTAGCTGATCCATCAAGTATTGGCATTTCAAATGAATCAATTTCCACTATTGCATTATCTATTCCTATTCCATAAAAAGCACCCATCAAATGTTCTATTGTTGAAACTGAAACACCATACCCATTGGATATTGTTGTACACAATAACGTATTAGTTACGTTCGCATAATTCGCTATAATTATATTGTTTTTAATTAAATCAACTCGTTTAAAAATAATCCCTGTGTTTGGTGAAGCTGGTATGATATTAATTTTTACTTTCTTGCCAGTATGTACTCCCACTCCTTGAAGACTTATTTTATCAGATAAAGTTTTTTGATTAAGGATAGTCATTAAGTTCTTTATATAAATTGTAAATTTTTTTAAATACTCAAGAAATATTACGAAAAAATGCAGTTATTTGCCAAAGAGGTAAAAAAACTTTTCAAATAAGCCTCTTTTTTTGTTAATTTTCGTTGGTAATTGTGGATTATTTAAGTGGTAAGTAAGAATAGAATTACATATTTGACTATCTTTTTCATCATAAAAACTAAGTGATTTAAACTCAAATTTGTCGCGCAAATAAAATGAATTGTTATTTAACAGTATAGCTCCCTCGCCAATAAAAAAAAGGTCTGAAGTTCTGAAATTGATATTATAATGATGTATATTCGATCTGGTAAATGTTAGATCAATTATTTCCTGAATTCTATATAGAATAACTTTTTTAAGTAAGTCAATTGAGATATTTTTTTTTAAAATTTGACTAACTAATAAATTTTTTTCATTTTGTTTATTTTGGTAAGAAAATTCTGTTTCTGATTTATTAAATGATCTTTTGATTTTTTCTGCTTCAACATATGTAATTTTAAAGATATTTGAGATATCTTTTGTTATGTGCATTCCTCCTATTGGAATTGATTGTATAAATTTAAGTTTTTTATTTTCATAACAAATAAAATTTGTCCTTTTATATCCAATTTCAAGAAAGGAGGCTTTTTCTAAACTTAATTTTCTTAAATATGATAATGATTTTACATAACTTGTGCAAAAATAATTTGTTACTTTTATATTAATTTTATTAAAAATATTTTTTATATTTAAAATAATTTTTTTAGGACAACATATTATTTTAAAATCAATCTTTATATTATTAATTTTATTTTTTTCTTTGGGCAAATCTAAATAAAATTTGTTATCAATTATGCATCCACTAAGGATTATATGCATAATTTCTAATTCATCATAATATGTAATAATAATTTGTTTTAACTCTAAAATCAAAGTTTCGTAAATTTTCATAATATCCATTTTATTATCTAGTTTTTTTTTTAATGTTAAGTCTATTGTAAATAATTTTTCTGGATCTAAAGTAAGAATTAAATCTTCAATATGTGTAGAAATATTTTTCTCCGCATTTTTTACTATTAACTTAATCTCTTCAAGATGTTGTGAATAATTATTCTCATATTCTATAGATTTATTATCACTATGTTTCTCATTCAATTCTTTATCAAATACTGAGAATCTAATTTTTGATGACCCAAAATCTATTACGTTAATATAATTTTTATTATCCATTTTTGAAAATTAATCTGTTTTCAATTCTCAGATCAATTGTTGTATTTGGATTAATTACATTATTTTTTTTAAAATTTTGAAATAATTTTAGTGCATTAATTAATTCCTTATTTGGTAATCTAATAACAATGTCATTTCCAAAAAATAAATCCCATCTTTTATTTTTATGGTAATAATATCTAATAATTTTATTAATATCTAATCCATTTTTTTCAAGTTTGTTATTTAATTCAATAAAGTTGTTAACTTCAAATTTTCCAAAAATTATAGGTAGCTTTTTATTATCAGATATATTTTTTGACAGAATAAGTTTTCCATTATTACCAACATAATATTTTTTTTGATCTAAAAAAGTAACAGCAATTAAGTCAGTTTTTTTTGCATTTATTATAATCGTTGATGGATATTTTTTTTTTACACTAATATTCTCTAAATAAAGCAAATTTTCTATTTTTTTTTTTATTAATTTTTTATTAATTAAAAAAATATTAGTATTTACTAAGTCATCATATAATAATCTGATTTTATTTTCAGTTTCAATAGTATCTGATTTAACAATTATATTTTTTAACAAAAAATTATTTTTTATTTTTAAAAATAAATTTTGATTTATTAAAGTAGTTAAAAATAAAAAAGAAAAAATATAAAAATATATTTTTATTTTATTTATTTGTTGAAGCATCTTCTAAAATTTTTTCTATCAAATTTTTAAAAGTAATGTTATTAAATTTTGCAATTTCAGGAACTAGTGATAAAGAGGTCATGCCCGGTTGTGTGTTAATTTCTAACAAATAAAACTTATTGTTATAAAATCTAAAATCAGAGCGTGATACTCCTCTACACTTTAAAATTTTGTGTGTTTTAAGTGCTATTTTGGTTAATTTATTATATTGGGATTTGCTGATGTTTACCGGTATAATGTGTTTTGTACGAGCTTTAGGATTATATTTAGCTTGATAATCATAAAATTTTCTTTTGGGTTCAAGTTCTATAGCTCCTAATACTTTTTCTGATAGAATAGCGACTTGTATTTCTCTTCCAGGTATATATTTTTCCATGAGTATTTCTCCATAACTTTTAAGTTTATTCAAATTTTTAAATAAATTTTTTTCATTAGATATAAAAACATTAACACTAGAACCTTCATTCAAAGGTTTCAAAACAAGTGGAAAATTTAGTTTTTTTTTTAAATCATTTAAAAGTTTCTTTTTTTTTTTATGATTCTTAAAAGAATATTTTATAAATTTAGGTGTTAAAATTTTATTCTTAATAAAAATTTTCTTGGATAATTCTTTATCCATTGCCAAAGATGAGGATAGAACTCCAGAATGAGTATATTTAATTTTTTCAGATTCTAATATTGCTTGTATATAACCATCTTCTCCATATCTACCATGCAACAAATTTAATACCACATCTGGTTTAAATTTTTTTAAATTTTTAATCAATTCTCCATTAGGTTCTTGTATTTTAATTTTATAATGTTTGTTATTAATTAGTTCTAAGTATACGCTTTTTGCTGTTTGGAGGCTAATATATCGCTCATTAGAATATCCTCCAGCTAATATAAATATTTTTTTCACTATTCTACAATTTTTATTTCTAAATTAATATTTATTCCAGTTTTCTCTTTAACTTTTTTCTTTACGTAATTTATTAATGAAAACATTTCGTCAAATGTTGCATTATTTTTATTCACAAAAAAATTAGAATGTTTTTCTGATATTGATGCATCTCCAAAATTAATATTATTTTGGACAGATGCCCTAATTAATTCCCACGCTTTTTTTGATGTTTGGTCTATTGGATTTTTAAATGTACTACCACCAGTTTTTATTCTTGAGGGCTGGTTATTATTTTTCTTTATTTCTAATTCTTTCATTAATGACTTAATTTTATTCTTGTTAGACTTGTGACCTTTAAATGTAGCGCTTAAAAATATTAAATCTTCATCTAATTCAATATTTCTATAATTAAATGTAATTTTTTGAGAAGGTATTACTTTCAATGTGCCATCCAAATTTATACACTGTAATGAAATTAAATTATCTTTAAATTCTTTTCCAAAACAACCAGAATTCATTTTAAGACCTCCGCCAATTGAACCAGGAATACAACTCATAAATTCAAAACCGCTAATTTCATTTTCCATAGCAAAATTTGAAAATTTTTTTTGTGAACAAGATGATCCTACTATTATTGTATCATTTTTTAATTTAGATATAGATGAAAAATTATTACCTAATTTAATAACGACGCCATCGTAAATACTATCTCTAAATAAGACATTAGAACCCATTCCTAGTATAAATATTTTTCCTCTATTAGAATAAAGAGTCAAAAAGTCCTTTAATTCTTTTAGATTTTTTGGTTTAAAGAAAATTTTTGATTTACCACCAATATTGAACCAATTAAGCTTTTTAATATCAAAATCAAAATAGAGTTCTAAATTGTACTTTAATTTATACGACTCAATATCATTTAATTTCATGCTAATTTAAATTTCTCACCCAACTAGAAATTGAACCTGCCCCCATAGCAATAAAAATTTTTTTTCCAAATGTTATATTTTTTATAATTTTTTTCAGTTCATGTTCATTCTTAAGCATAATTAAGTTAACATTAGAATTTTTAGCAATTAATTTCGCGAATGATTCATACGAAAAACCTAACTTGATATTCTCTCCAGCTTTGTAAATTGGGCATAGCAAAATTGTATTTGCTTTTTTAAAACATTTCGAAAACTCTTTTTTTAAACTTCTGACTCTAGAAATTCTATGGGGTTGAAAAATGCATACAATCTCCTCTTCATTATAGACTTTTTTTACACCATCTAAAACAGATTCTATTTCCGTAGGATGATGGGCATAATCATCAAAAAAAGGTATTTGATTTTTTTCAAATAAGTAATTGAATCTTCTTTGAACTCCCTTAAAATTTTTAAGTCCTTTTTTAATTATTTTATCAGATACTCCTATAGAAAAAGCTACAGATAATGCTGATGCTGCATTTTTAATATTATGTACTCCTATTAAAGGGATT
>QCSH01000017.1 GCA_003211555.1 Pelagibacteraceae bacterium AG-470-G21 | reverse complement strand
CAATTGAACATGTAAAAAGATATACAACAACAGGTATGGCAACAGATCAGGGAAAGTTATCTAATATGCACGCACTTGGGATTATTGCTGATACAGCTGGTGTAAAAATGGGTTCATTAGGAACAACTACATTTAGGCCTCCATTCACACCATTAACTTTCGGAACACTAGTTGGAAGAAATGTTGGAAAATTTTTTGAGGTAGTAAGAAAAACATCTATACATGAATGGCATGTAGAAAATAATGCAAAATTTGAAAATGTTGGTCAGTGGAAAAGACCCTGGTACTATCCAAAAAATGGGGAAAATATGCATGATGCTGTTCAAAGAGAAAGTAAAGCCGCGCGTGACAGTGCAGGTATCTTAGATGCATCAACTCTCGGAAAAATTGATATCCAAGGAACAGATGCATCAGAATTTTTAAATCGAGTTTACACAAATGCTTGGTCAAAACTTGCAATCGGAAAATGTAGATACGGACTTATGTTAAACGAGGATGGTATGGTTTATGACGACGGTGTTACTACAAGAATATCTGAAAATCATTACCTAATGACAACCACCACTGGGGGAGCTGCAAATGTATTAAGCAAACTTGAGGATTATTTACAAACGGAGTGGCCAGAGTTAGATGTTTATTTAACATCAGTGACAGATCATTATTCTACAGCAAGTATTTGTGGTCCAAATTCAAAAAAAATTCTTAACAAACTTTTTCCAAATTTAGATTTAAGTGATGAAAACTTTCCTCATATGTCATTTAAAGAAGATAAACTTGAAAATATAAATTGTAGAATAATGAGAATAAGTTTTACGGGTGAACTAAGCTATGAAATTAACATAGAGTCAAAATATGGACATTCATTATGGAAAATGTGTATAGAAAATGGGAAAGAGTTTAATTTGACACCTTATGGTACCGAAACAATGCACCTACTTAGAGCTGAAAAAGGTTTCATAATTGTTGGACAAGATACAGACGGCACGATGACTCCTTCAGACTTACAGATGGATTGGATTGTAAGTAAAAAGAAATATGACTTCATTGGTAAAAGATCTTTATATAGAAGTGATACTATTAGAGAAGATAGAAAGCAATTAGTAGGACTACTTACAGATGATCCAAAAGAAATTTTGGAAGAAGGTGCTCAAATTGTTTCAGACGTTAAATCACAGCCTATAGATATGCTAGGACATGTAACCTCCAGCTATTTTAGTCCAAACCTAAATAAATCAATTGCCTTGGCTGTAGTTAGAAGTGGTAAAACAATGAAAGGTCAAAAGTTAATTATTCCGATGGAAAACAAAAATATTGATGTAACTGTTTCTGACACAATTTTTTTAGATAAGGAGAATAAAAGACTAAATGCTTGACATCTTACATCCAAAAATTTCGAATATTAATAAAAATAACATCGAGATTAATTTATCAGAAGAAAAAATTAAAATTAATATCAGAGGAAAAAATAAAGAATTTTTTACCAAAGTAGGTAAAATTCTCTCAATTATTTTGCCATCTGAGTCAAATACAAGTTCATCAAATGAAAACTATGATGTTTTATGGCTAAGTGCGGATGAATGGATGATATATTTAGATGAAAATAAAAATACAAATATTTTTGATCAACTTTATAAAGATATTTCGTCTTTAAATTTTGGATCAATTACTGATATCTCTTCACAATTAATTTGCATGAATATAAAAGGAGAAAATATATTTGAATTATTATCAGCTAGTTCACCTTTTAATTTCGAAAAATTTAAAAATAATGTCGGTTCATCAACACAAACATTAGTAAATCATATAGACGTAATTCTTCACCATAAGTCAAAGAATAATATTAATTTATTTGTAAGAAGATCGTTTTCAGAACATCTTTATGAATGGTTAGTTGATAGCTCTAATTTTATCTAATTTATAACTTAAATAAAAATAAGTATAGCCAAGATACATCAAAGAGAAAATCCAATTGAATATTACCCATAACCAAAAAAATTCAGAAAAGTCAGAATTAAAATAAATTGCAGTATAAAATACGACAAATGGAAAAATTCCATTTCTGCAAATATTAGCAATTAATGCGTTTTCAGCTTTTTTTAAAGCCATAAAAAAACCATTTGATAAAAAAAATATTGGATAAGCTGGCAGCACAAAGGCTGAAATCTCTAAATATAATTTACCAAATTCAACAACTTCTAAATCTTTTGAAAATAATTTTGTTATTATTTCAGCGCCAAAATAGATAATAAAAGAAGAAATAATCATTATAATGAAAGCATATTTTATAGCTTGGGAGTACGTTTCTTTGATTCTTAAAATATTTCGTGCACCAAAATTTTGAGCAATAATTGTGATAATTGCTGTATTTATTCCCAAGATTGGTAATAAAACCACTTGTTCTATTTTGGTACCAGCCCCATAACCAGCTGCTGCATATTCTCCTGATAAACCTGCATATTTGAATACAATAGCAGAAGCAATTGAATAACCGCAAATTGAAATTATTATTGGCATAGATTGAAAAAAAATATTTTTTAAAAAAAAAAATTTAGGAATAAAATAAGAAATAAGTATGTTTCTAAATAAATTACTTTTTAAAACTTTTATAAATATAATTAAAAAAGCGACTGTTTGAGCAATTAAAGTTGCTATTGCAATACCTTTCATACCCAAAGCTGGTATGAAATAAAAGCCAAATATTAAAATTGGATTTAACAATATGTTTAAAAAAAAAGATAATATTAAAGCATTTCTATAGGTTTTCGTATCGCCTTCTGCATGAAGTAATGAATTTAATGCAACAACTAAAATAAAAATAAACGAACCAAGGAAAATGATATCTGTATATTGTAAGCCAAGATTTATTACCTCGTTAGTTGAACCCATAATTGAAAAAACTTCTGAAGCATAATTTAAACCAATAAAAGTAATCAACAGAATTATCAAAAAAGAGAAGAAAATTAATTGGCAAAAATAAATTGAAGCATTTTTATTATTTTTTTCTCCAATACTATTACCTATCAGTGATGTACCTGCAACTGTGATACCAATAGATGAGGCAATAATAATAAAATAAATTGGAAAAGATTTTGTTAAAGCTGACAAAGCTTCAGGTGATATTTTTCCTGCAAAATATGTATCAGCAATATTATATAACGTTTGAAATAGTGTACCTACCGATGCGGGTATTGCTAATTTTTTAATTAATTCTTTGATGTCATCACTTAATATATTCATGATATTATTTTTTTGAATTTATCATTTGATTGTGCCTCATTGTGAAACGTTTTATTTGATCATTTGTCAATCTATCAAAACAATTTGGACATGATAGGCCTACTTTATACTTTTTTGATTTGGTTAGTTTTTTATGCAATGGTATTCTACAACCACCGCATACAGTATAATTTCCAATTTCTAGGTTTTTTTTAATAGTAACTCTTTTATCAAAAACAAAACATTCACCATTCCACTTACTTTTTTTTGGATCAGTTTTGTTAAAATAATTTAAGATACCACCCTTAAGCATATAAACATTTTTAAAACCTTTATTATTAAGATAATTAGACGCTTTTTCACACCTGATACCACCAGTGCAAAACATCCCTATTGATTGATCTTTATTAAATTTTGATAAATAATTTTTAAAATCTCTAAAATTTTTGGTTTCTGGATTAAGAGCATTTTTAAATGTACCAATCTTATATTCAAAAGGTTTTCTGGCATCGATCAGCTTAATATTTTTTTTAGATATAAATTCGTCCCATTTTTTAGGTGATAAATATTTTTTATTGAAAAAAAGTTTAAAATTAATTTTTTCATTAATTGGAACCACTTCATTTTTTATTTTAACTTTATTTTTTGAATATGGAGAAATTTTTGAGTTTATTTTATTTTGAATATCAAATTTATCAATTGATAATATATTCTTTATTTTTGTAATTGTAAGTTTAATTTTTTTTTGATTACCTGATATTGTTCCATTAATTCCTTCAGGAGATAATATTATAAGACCTTTGACATCATGTTCATTAATTTCTTTTAAAATATTTTTTTTAATAATTTTTAATTTATTAAGTTTTGATATTTTATAAAAAGATACGATTTCAAACATAATTACCAACAAACTGTAAAACCATCACCTAATGGTAAAATATATTTATTAATAGATGATTTTTTTACGTATTTATTAAATTCTCTTAATTTTATAGTCAACTTGTCTTTTATCTTTGGATTTGCAACATCTCCTTTCCAAAGTGTATTATCAATTAAAATTATACCCTTTTTGCTTTTTAATTTAAGAGACTGATTAAAATAATTTATATAATTTTCTTTATCTGCATCAATTAATATCACATCATATTTTTCTTTTTTCTTAATTAAATTTTCAAGAGCAATTTTTCCTTTATCACAAATAAGGTTTATTTTTTTATCTTGCTTTGCTTCTTTAAAAAACTTAATTGCCTCATTATTAGTTTTTAAATTTTTATCTATGCCAATTAATTTACAATTCTTAGACAAAGCAAGTGCAGCAGATAGAATGCTGTAACCTGTAAAAGTTCCAATTTCTAAATATGATTTATAATTATTAATTTTTATGATAAATTGTATGAAGTTAGCTTGAAGAATTGAAATCTGTAATTTTTTAATATGACCAAGTTTTTCATTATATTTTAATAATTTTTTTTGTACTTTATGAAGATTATTTGTATGTGAAAAAATATAATTGATCATATTTTGATCAATTATGAAATTTTTATCCATTCAACTTTTCTTTTAATATTTTGTTTATTAATTGAGGATTGCCTTTTCCTTTACTTTCTTTCATAGCTTGACCGACGAAAAAACCAAATAATTTATCTTTACCAGACCTGTATTCAGCTACCTTATCTGAATTATTTTCAATAACTTTATTTATCAATTCCTCTATAGCTTTTGGATCGCTTTCTTGTTTTAAACCTTTTTCTTTTACTATTATTAATGGATCTTGATCTCCATCTATCATTTGTTCAAAAACCGTTTTAGCTATTTTTCCTGATATGGTTCCATCTTTTATAAGGTTTATAAGTTTTGATAGATTTTTAGCACTAACTGGGCTTTGAGATATTTCTAAATTTTTTTCATTTAAAACTGCAAATAATTCACCAGTAATCCAGTTTGTTGCTAATTTAACATCTGAATTTTTTACAACTTCTTCAAAGAAATTTGATGTTTCAATATCAGATACCAGAATTGTTGCTTCATACGGCGAAAGATTAAATTTATCAATAAATCTTTTTTTCTTTTCATCTGGTAATTCAGGTATATCTGATTTTATTTTTTCAATTAATTCTTCGCTTATTTCAAGCGGTAATAAATCTGGGTCAGGAAAATATCTATAATCATGTGCATCTTCTTTTGATCTCATAGATCTTGTCTCATTTCTTTTAGTGTCAAAAAGTCTTGTCTCTTGATCTATTTCGTACCCCTCCTCTAACAAATCTATTTGTCTATTTGCTTCGGATATTATTGCCATTTGCATAAATTTTATTGAATTAACATTTTTTAATTTCACACCTTGTTCCAAATTCAGTCTCACCTTTTAATCTTACTGATACATTAACATCTGCCCTTAAAGAGCCTTCTTGCATATTACCATCGCATGTTCCTAAATATCTCATTATCGATCTTAATTTTTTTATATAAACGTTGACTTCATCTGGAGATCTCAAATCAGGCTTACTTACTATTTCCATTAAAGCTACTCCGGATCTATTTAAATCGACTAAAGTATTATTTGGATCAATATCATGAATACTTTTGCCTGCATCTTGCTCCAAGTGTAATCTTTCAATTCCAATTTCTTTTTGACCATTCGGCATATCTAAAATTACTTTTCCTTCACCGACAATAGGGTACTTGTATTGAGAGATTTGATATCCTTGTGGTAAATCTGCATAAAAATAATTTTTTCTATCAAAGACAGATTTTTTATTTATTTTGGCTTTAAGTCCTATTCCAGTTTTAATTGCTTGTTCAATACAAAATTCATTTATAACCGGCAACATCCCTGGAAATGCTGCATCTACGAGACTAACTTGAGTGTTTGGTTCTGCACCAAATTTTGTTGATGATTGAGAGAAAAGTTTAGACTCTGAAGTAACTTGAGCGTGAACTTCTAAACCAATTATCACTTCATATTGTTTATTTTCTCTATCAATAAGATATTCACTATTTTTACTCACTTAACCACCAGTTTGAAATATCATTTTTAAAATTAATCTTATCTTCTAATGCATAAGAAATATTAAGTATATTTTGCTCATCAAAAGGTTTTCCAATTACTTGAAGGCCTAAAGGATAATTATTTTTATCTTTACCAGCTGGTATAGAAATACCTGGTAAGCCTGCTAGATTAATTGGAACTGTAAATATATCATTTAAATACATTGATACTGGATCATTTGTTTTTTCACCAATTTTAAAAGCTGAGCTTGGAGTAGATGGAGTTAAAATTGCATCAACTTTAGAAAAGGCATCATCAAAATCTTTTTTTATTAATTGTCTTACTTTCTGCGCTTTTAGATAATATGCATCATAGTATCCAGAAGATAAAACATAAGTTCCAATCATAATTCTTCTTTTAACTTCATCACCAAAACCTTCAGATCTAGTTTTTTCGTACATTTCTATTAAATTTTGGCCATGAGATCTAAAACCATATTTAACACCATCATATCTAGCTAGATTTGATGATGCTTCAGCTGGTGCAACAATATAATAAGTTGGTAATGCGTAATTAGTATGTGGAAGTGAAATATCGATAATTTCTGCTCCGCAATCTTTTGCATATGAGATACCATTTTTCCATAACTGTTCAATTTCGTCAGGCATATTGTCAACTCTATATTCTTTAGGGATACCAATTTTCTTTCCTTTAATATCTTTTGATAATTCTTTTGAATAATTATTTCTTTTGTAATCAATTGAAGTTGAATCTTTTTGATCAAATGAAGAGATCACCTCTAAAAGCATAGAACAGTCTCTTACATTTTTCGTCATTGGTCCTGCTTGGTCTAAAGATGAAGCAAATGCTACAATTCCATAACGAGAACAACTTCCATATGTAGGTTTAAGTCCTACAGTTCCAGTAAATGATGCTGGTTGACGAATAGATCCACCTGTATCTGTTCCAATGGTAACTGGAGTTAAATTTGCAGCAACAGCTGCAGAAGAACCTCCTGAAGATCCACCAGGGACTAAATTTTCTCCTATCGGATTTTGAACATTTCCAAAAAAACTAGTTTCATTTGAAGAGCCCATAGCAAATTCATCACAATTAAGTTTACCAAGAAGTATTGCTCCATGACTCCATAAATTTTGAGTAACTGTAGACTCATATGTGGGAACGAAGTTTTTTAAAATTTTGCTACCTGCTGTTGTTATAACTCCATTTGTACAAAATAAATCTTTAACAGCAATAGGAATACCTGGTAGTTTAAAATCTAAATTAGGATTTGAATCAAATTTCTTTGATTGATCTATTGCTTTTTCAAAATTATCCGTAACATAAACATTTAATTTTTTTGATTTTTCAGCGCGGTTTATAAATGCTGTTGTAATTTCCTCTGAAGATAGTTTTTTTTCTTTTATATTCGATGTTAATTCGAATAAACTTTGACTTGTTATATCTGACATTATTCAACAACCTTTGGTACAACAAAAAAATCTTTATTTTCTTCAGGTGAGTTTTTTAAAATTTTTTCTCTGATATTTTCTGATTTAATTTCATCTTTTCTAAATCTTAGGGTGGTCTCAGCAATTGACGTTAAAGCTTGAACATTATCAGTATTTAATTCATTTAATTTTTCTATAAATTCAAATATATTATTTAAGTCACCCTTTAATTTATTAGCTTTTTCGTCATCAATAGAAATTCTTGCTAATTTCGAAATGTGCTTTACTGTTTTAAGATCTATACTCATATGCTAAAAATATTGCCGCAAACTATCACTTAAGTAAATAATATACAATATGATCACAATTGAGGAATTTAAAAAGAAACAGCTAAATACATCTAGATTAATTGGTCTTGATTTAGGTTCAAAGAGAATTGGTGTAGCTATATGTGATGAAAATCAAAAAATTGCCACACCGCTTAAAACAATAAACAAATCCAAATTTGAGGATCTTATCAATGAATTAGAGGAAATTATTAAAGAAAATAATATTAAGGGAATAATTATTGGTAATCCAATAAATATGGACGGAACCTTTGGTAAATCTTCTCAATCAGTCAATGATGTGTCAAAAGCAATATCAGAAGAAATAGATCTTCCAATAAGTCTTTGGGATGAAAGATTATCAACTGTTGGGGCGTTTAAATTAACAAAAAATTTAGGTATTAACGTAACTAAAAGAGAAAAAGATATAGATAAAAATGCTGCTGCATTTATCTTACAGGGTGCAATAGATTTTATTAATAATTAATACTTGCATTAATCAACCTTTGTGGCTATAGAGTTGGTTTTAATGGCAACTAAAACCAAAGCTATTAAAATTTCTCAAAAACATCTCCTAGGTATTCAAGATTTATCAATAAATGATGTTAATTTAATCTTAAAAGAAGCTGAAAAATTTATTGAATTAAACAAAAGTAAAAATAAAAAATTAGATTTACTTAAGGGGAAAACACAAATTAACCTCTTTTTTGAACCATCAACAAGAACACAAAGCTCATTTGAGCTAGCAGGAAAAAGGTTAGGTGCAGATGTTATGTCAATGAATATAACAAACTCAGCAATTAAAAAAGGTGAAACGCTAATAGACACTGCAATGACATTAAATGCAATGCATCCTGATATAATAGTTATTAGACATCAAGATTCAGGAGCTTGTAATCTTTTATCTCAAAAAGTTAATTGTGCTGTTTTAAATGCTGGTGATGGAAGGAGAGAGCACCCTACTCAAGCATTACTTGATGCATTAACTATATTGAATAGGAAAAAAAAAATTCAAGGATTAAAGGTTGCAATTTGTGGAGATATTCTACATTCAAGAGTAGCAAGATCTAATATTTACTTACTGAACATGTTGGGTGCCGAAGTTAATATTGTAGCTCCTTCAAACCTTTTACCAAAAGATATAGAAAAATTCGGAGTTAATATTTTTTCAAATATGAAGAAAGGTGTAAAAGATTGCGACATAGTAATGATGCTTAGGCTTCAAAATGAAAGAATGAGTAGTTCATTCTTGTCGTCTAATAGAGAGTATTATGAATACTATGGACTAACACAGGATAAATTAGAATTTGCAAAACCAGACTCAATAATTATGCATCCTGGCCCAATGAACCGCGGTATTGAAATTGACACAAAACTAGCTGATGACACCAATATGAGTGTTGTAAAAGAACAAGTTGAATTAGGTGTTGCAATAAGAATGGCATGTTTAAAAATTTTTTGTGAATGATGAAAAAAAAATACTTTATTAACGCAAATATAATTGATCCTTATAACAACATGAATGAAATAGGAGGATTAATAATAGGTGAAGATGGAAAAATTGAAGGTGTAGGCAAAAAGGTGAATAAAAACAACATTCCTAGTAGAGAAAAAGTTATTGATTTAAAAGAGAATTATATTTTCCCAGGTATAGTTGATATGAGAGTATTTGTAGGTGAGCCAGGTTATGAATATAAAGAAAATTTTAGAACTTTGAGTAATGCTGCATTATCTGGGGGAGTAACCTCAGTTGTAACAATGCCTAATACAGATCCAATAATCGACAACGTTTCAATAGTAGATTTTTTAAAAAGACGAGGTAGAGATAAATCAAAAATAAATATATTTCCCACAGCATCTCTAACAAAGAGTACTGAAGGTACAAATATGACAGAGTTTGGTCTTCTACAAGGTAAAGGGATAATAGCATTTACAGATGGAATTAGAACAATTCAGAATACAAGAGTTATGTCCAGAATAATGAATTCAGCAAAAGATTTGGGATCTTTAATAATGCAACATGCGGAAGATCAAGAATTAGCTGAAAATGGCATGATAAATGATGGAATAATTTCGACAAAACTTGGTTTGCAAGGTATCCCAGAAATAGCAGAATTAATAATTATAGAGAGAGATTTAACATTATTAGAAGAATATAATTGTCGTTATCACATTTCTCAGATTTCATCAGGAAAAGCAGTTGAAATTATTAAAGATAGGAAAGAAAAAGTAAGATTTTCCTGTGGGGTATCAATAAATAATTTATCTTTAAATGAAAATGATATTGGTGACTTTAGAACTTTTTTAAAATTGTCACCGCCACTTAGAACCGAAGATGATAGATTAAGTTTAGTGCAAGGATTAAATGATGGTACAATTGATGTAATAGTTTCAGATCACAAACCTGAAGATGAAGAGCAAAAAAGATTAACATTTGCTCAAGCCGCAACAGGAGCAACTGGTATTGAAACGTTATTATCCTTGTCATTAGAATTATATCACAATGGATCTGTAAAACTTGAAAAAATTATTGCTGCATTAACCTCCAATCCAGCAAAAATTTTGAAAATCAATAAAGGTAATTTATCCGTTGGTAATGATGCAGATTTCTGTATTGTGGATATAAATAAACCTTGGATAGTAAAGCAAGAGAATTTGGTTTCTAAATCAAAAAATACGTCAATTGAAAATAAAAGATTACAAGGAAAAGTAACCAATACATACGTAAAAGGGCAAGAGCTTTACAATATTTAAATGGAAATTTTTATTTTATCATTTTTATCATATTTATTAGGATCTATTCCTTTTGGTTATTTATTAACAAAAATTTTTTTAAAAAAAGACATAAGAGAAACAGGATCGGGTAATATAGGCGCCACCAATGTTTTAAGAACTGGTAATAAATTTTTAGGTTACTCAACTTTATTACTAGACATTTTAAAAGCGGTTTTGCCAATAATTTATGTAAAATTAAATTATCCGGAATTTATTTACATTTGTTCATTATCTGTTTTTTTAGGACATGTTTTTCCAATATGGTTAAAATTTAAAGGTGGTAAGGGTGTTGCAACATATCTTGGTATGTTGATTATTTTAAATTATTTTTTGGGTATTGTTTTTGGTATTGTTTGGGTAATTACATATTTAATGTCTAAATACTCATCATTAGGATCAATTCTTGGATCATTAAGTGTTCCTATTTTTATATTTTTTTATAGCAATGATAACATTATGTTTTACTTCATAATGTTTATTTTAATTTTTTACACTCATCGAGAAAACGTTAAACGCTTGATAAATAAAGAAGAAACTAAGACAAAAATTTAATAATTTGACAGTTTAACTGTTTTAAGTACGTTCTCTAAATATGAATCTAGTAATTGTTGAAAGTCCAGCGAAAGCAAAAACAATTAATAAATATTTAGGATCAGATTATACAGTACTTGCAAGCTATGGTCATATAAGAGATCTACCTTCGAAAAATGGTTCTGTTGATCCTGAAAATGATTTTAAAATGATTTGGGAAGTAGATAGTTTTTCAAAAAAATATTTAAAAGAAATTACAGATAGTGCTAAAGATTCAAAAAAAATTATTCTAGCTACCGACCCTGACAGAGAAGGTGAAGCAATAGCTTGGCATGTAAAAGAGTTTCTTGAAGAAAAAAAATTATTAAAAGATAAAGAAGTTGAAAGAGTTGTTTTCAACGAAATAACAAAAAAAGCAGTTACAAATGGAATAGATAATCCAAGAAAAATAGAGCCACATTTAGTTGATGCTTATATGGCAAGAAGAGCTCTAGATTATCTAGTAGGTTTTAATATCTCCCCCATTCTATGGACAAAATTACCAGGTTCTAAATCTGCTGGTCGAGTTCAGTCTGTAGCTCTAAGACTTTTAACCGAAAGAGAACAGGAAATAGAAGTTTTTCAACCAAAAGAATTTTGGACTTTAAATATAATTTTTAAAAATAACAAAAATGAAAAAATAAATACAACTATTTCACAATTAGATGGAAATAAAGTTGAAAAATTTTCATTTAAAAACAAACAAGATATTAATGACGCTTTATCAAAAATAAAAAATAAAAAATATAATATAACAGATATAAGTTCAAAAATTTATAACAGAAATCCATCAGGACCTTTTACTACATCAACACTACAACAAACAGCATCTAGTAAACTTGGTTTTGGAGCATCAAGGACAATGCAAATTGCTCAAAGACTATATCAAGGAATTGATATTGAAGGTGAAACGGTAGGATTAATTACTTATATGAGAACAGATGGAACTAATATTTCAAAAGATGCGATAACATCTTTCAGAGATTTCATAATGCATAATTATGGTGATAAATATTTACCAGAACAACCTTTAAATTATAGTGGCAAAAAAGCAAAGAATGCTCAAGAAGCACACGAAGCTATACGTCCAACAGAAATAATTCGAAAACCAGAGGATATGAAAAAATACTTAAGTACTGATCAATATAAACTTTATAATTTAATATGGTCTAGATCTTTATCATCGCAAATGCAGTCGGCAAAATTTGATAGAAAAACTATTACAATCAATTCTAATGACGATAAAAACATATTCAAAGCTAGTGGTTCAACATTAAAATTTGATGGTTTCCTTAAACTTTATAAGATCGATGAAAATGATGATGACAACGAAAATATTTTGCCAGATGTTGAAAAAGGTGATGTAATGTTTGAAGATCATATTGATGAACAGCACTATACACAACCACCACCTAGATATTCAGAGGCAAGTCTAGTTAAAAAATTAGAAGAGCTAGGAATTGGAAGACCATCTACTTATGCAAGTATTATTTCAGTAATAGCTAATAGAGGTTATGCTGACATAAATAATAAAAGATTTTTCCCAACTGATAGAGGAAAATTACTTTCTGCGTTTTTAGAAAAATTATTTACCAAATATGTTGATTATGATTTTACTGCAAAATTAGAAGATCAATTAGATGATATAACATCTGGTAAAGAAAATTGGATAAAAGTTTTAGAGAACTTTTGGAAAGACTTTAATTCTAATGTTTCAGGTGTAAAAGAAAAAAGAACCAGGGAAGTATTAGACCTATTAAATGAAAGTCTTGGATCACTAATATTTGAAGTTGATAAGGATGGAAATATTGATAGAAAATGCAAGCTTTGTGAAACTGGTCAATTAAGTTTAAAAAATAGTTTTAGAGGTGGTGCTTTTATTGGGTGTTCAAATTATCCAGACTGCAAATTTACAAGACCACTATCAAAATCTAAAGCAGCACAACAATTGACACTAGCAGAACCTAAATTCATTGGAAAAAATAATAAAGGAAAGGATATTTTTCTTAAAAATGGAAGATTTGGTCCATATTTGCAATTTGAAAAAGAAATCATAGAGGAAGATGAAAAAACTAAAAAGAAAAAAAGAAAATTAAAGAAAGAAGAAAATAATTTAAAAAATGTTTCTATCCCTAAAGGAATTGAGATTGAAAGTATTGATTTAGAAAAGGCAAAATACTTATGCTCATTACCGTTAAGTTTAGGTAAAAATCCTGAAAATGATAAGGATATTACTGTGAATGTTGGAAGATTTGGTCCTTACCTTAAATGTGAAAATAAATCTGCTAGACTAGAAAATGTGGATGAATTATTCACAATTGGATTAAATAGAGCTGTTACATTAATTGCTGAAGCTAAACCAGGAAGAATTTCATCATCAATGATAAAAGATTTAGGAGAACACCCTGAAGATAAAAAGCCAGTTAGAATTATGAAAGGTCAGTATGGTCCTTACATTAAATACAAATCATTAAATGCGACTATACCTGAAGAAAAAGATCCTGTTGAATTAACTATGGAAGAAGCATTAATTTTAATTGAGAAAAGAAAAGAATACGATAGAAATAAAAAGAAAAAGAAAAGCAAATAATGACAGCAGATGAAAATTTAAAGAATTTAAATATCAAATTACCAAAAGCTAATGATCCTGTTGGATCATATACTGCTACAAGAATATCTGGAAATTTACTATACATATCTGGTCAAATATCAATTGATGAGAATGGAAATTTAATTAAGGGAAAACTCGGAAAAGATTATAATACTGAACAAGGTTATGAGGCAGCTAAAAGATGCGCATTAAGCATAATATCTCAAGCAAAAAAAGCATGTGGTGATGATTTATCGAAAATTAAATCATGTTTGAAACTTACTGGATATGTTAATTCTACTGATGATTTTACTGAGCAGCCAAAAGTCATAAATGGAGCCTCAGATCTAATAAAAAGTGTATTTGATGAAGCTGGCTCACATTCAAGAGCTGCTGTCAGCACTAATAGCCTTCCATTGGGTGTTGCAGTTGAAGTTGACGCAATATTTGATCTTAATTAATTATCTACCAATACTAAAATAATTTATTTTATTTTTTTTCATTTCAGAAGTTGAGTAAAGATTTCTCATATCAAAAACTTTAAAATTTCTTTTTTTTGTAATTTTTTTAAAGTTGAGTTGCTTAAACTCATTCCACTCTGTATGAATAATTATGAGATCTGCGATTTTGCAGGCATCTTTTATATTTTCAGAAAAGTTTATATTTTTGGATTTTAATTCCTTTTTCTTGCCAGTAGGTTCGTAATAATTTATAAGTGCACCTTTCCTTGTTAAAGCTGGTATCATTTTTAATGAAGAGGACTCTCTCATGTCATCAGTGCCTGGTTTAAAAGTAACACCCAAAAATGTAATATTTTTATTTTTAATTTTATTATTCATTATTTTGCTAATTTTATTTAATAATAAATTAGTTCTTCTATCATTTGAATTAATTACTGATTTTACAACTGAAAGATTTGTATTAAACATTCTACCAGTTGAAACAAGTGCCCTTGTATCCTTTGGAAAACATGATCCACCGTATGCTGGACCAGCACGTAAAAATCTACTTCCAATCCTTTCATCTAAACCCATGCCAATTGCAACTTCTTGAACGTCTATGTTTGATTTTTCACATAAATTTGCTATTTCATTAATAAACGTAATTTTGGTGGCTAAAAAAGCGTTTGATGCATATTTAATTAACTCAGCTGATCTTCTGGAAGTATGAAAATATCTGCCACCCTTTTTAATTAAAGGAAGATATAATTTTTTCATAATTTTATTTGCTTTATTGCTGGTTGTGCCTACTACAACTCTGTCTGGAAATTGAAAATCTCTAATAGCTTCACCTTCTCTTAAAAATTCAGGATTGGATACAACATCAAACTTATTTTTATTTTTGTTTGATTTTAAGATTTTTGTAATTTTATCTCCTGTTGTAACTGGGACAGTAGATTTAGTAACTATTATTTTATATCTGTTTAGATTAGATTTTATACTTTTAATGACATTAAATACATATTTCAAATCAGCTTTATTATTTTTGGTAGGAGTTCCAACACATATAAAAATAATATCTGACTTTTTTATTGAGCTAGAAATATCTGTTGAAAATAAAAGTCTTTTTTTTTTTAAATTTCTTTCAACCAATTCTTTAAGGCCTGGTTCATAAATTGGTATAAATCCTTTATTTAATTTTTCTATAATTTTTTTATTAATATCAACACATGTAACTGTATTACCTAAGTCAGAGAAACAAGCCCCGCTAACTAAACCAACATAACCAGATCCTATAATACAAATTTTCATAACTTAGAAATTTCAATTCCAGATTTGATATAACCTTTCAAAGATCCACAATCTAAGTAATTACCTCTAAATTTATGTCCAATAAATA
>QCSH01000016.1 GCA_003211555.1 Pelagibacteraceae bacterium AG-470-G21 | reverse complement strand
AGTTTATACTACAACACCAAAGAAACCTAATTCTGCACTAAGAAAAGTTGCAAGAGTTAGACTATCAAATGGATTTGAAGTAACAGCTTATATTCCTGGTGAAGGACATAACCTACAAGAACACTCTGTAGTACTAATAAGAGGTGGTCGTGTTAAAGATTTACCAGGTGTTAGATATCATATCTTAAGAGGTAATTTGGATACTCAAGGAGTTGCTAACAGAAAACAAAGACGTTCATTATATGGAACGAAAAAAGGTAAATAAAAATGTCAAGAAAAAGAAGAGCTCCTAAAAAAATTCCGATAGTTGATCCGAAGTTTAAATCAGTAATAATTCCAAAACTAATTAATTCGATAATGTTAGATGGTAAAAAAACAATTGCTGAAAAAATAGTTTATGATGCAATTGATAAAATTAAGTCTAAGTCAAAAGATGAACCTCTGACTGTATTTAATGATGCAATAAATAATGTAAGACCAACTGTCGAAGTAAGATCAAGAAGAGTAGGTGGTGCAACATATCAAGTACCGGTAGAAGTAAAAGCGAAACGATCACAAGCATTAGCTTTAAGATGGATAATAGACGCATCTAGAAAAAGAAAAGATAAAAAAATGTCCGATAAATTATTTAACGAAATCTTTGATGCGTATCAGAAAAGAGGATCAGCAATCAAAAAAAAAGAGGATACCCACAAAATGGCAGAGTCTAACAAAGCTTTTGCACATTTTAGATGGTAATGAGATAAATATGTCAAAAACTCATACATTAGATAAATACAGAAACATTGGAATAATGGCACATATTGATGCTGGTAAAACCACAACTACTGAAAGAATTTTATATTACACAGGTAAAAGTCATAAAATTGGAGAAGTACATGATGGTGCGGCAACGATGGATTGGATGGAACAAGAACAAGAAAGGGGTATAACAATCACTTCAGCAGCAACAACTTGTTTTTGGAATGACCACAGGATTAATATCATAGATACACCGGGACATGTTGATTTTACAATTGAAGTAGAACGTTCGTTGAAGGTATTAGATGGAGCGGTCGCTGTATTTGATGGAGTTGCGGGTGTTGAGCCTCAATCAGAAACTGTTTGGAGACAAGCAGACAAATATAAGGTTCCAAGAATTTGTTTTGTCAATAAGCTTGATAGAACTGGTGCTGACTTTTTTAGATGTGTTGAAATGATCAAAGATAGACTTGGTGCCAAACCTTTGGTTATGCAAATTCCAATAGGAATTGAGGCATCTTTAAAGGGCGTGGTTGATCTAGTTAAGATGAAAGCAATAGTTTGGAAAAATGAAGACCTTGGAGCTGAATGGGAAGAAAAAGATATTCCTGCAGATCTCATAGAAATCTGCAATAAATATAGACAAGAATTAGTTGAGACTGCAGTAGAACAAGATGAAAAATTAATGGAGTCTTATTTAAGTGGGGACGATATAAAACAAGATGATCTCATTAAATGTATAAGAAAAGGTTGTCTAGACTTCGAATTTGTACCGGTTTTAACTGGCTCAGCATTTAAAAATAAAGGTGTTCAACCTTTACTTGATGCTGTTGTAAATTATCTTCCAAGTCCAAACGACCTTGGATCAATTATGGGTACAAAACCAGGATCAGATGAAGAAATTGAAATGAAGTTTGAAGATAGTGCACCATTTTCAGCTTTAGCATTTAAAGTGGCAACAGATCCATTTGTAGGAAGTTTGACATTCATAAGAATTTATTCCGGAACAGTTAAGTCAGGAACAGGAGTTTACAATACATCATCAGATAAAGAAGAAAGGGTTGGTAGAATGCTTTTAATGCATGCTAATTCTAGAGAAGATATCAAAGAAGCTAATGCAGGAGACATAGTTGCATTAGCAGGATTAAAAAATACTATTACTGGTCACACACTAGCAAATAAAGAAACACCAGTATTGTTAGAGCCAATGGAATTTCCAGATCCAGTAATTGAAATAGCTGTAGAGCCAAAATCAAAAGCTGATCAAGAGAAAATGGGCGAAGCATTAGGAAGATTAGCTAAAGAAGATCCATCATTTAGAGTTACTTCTGATGAGGAGTCAGGCCAAACTATAATCAAAGGTATGGGAGAATTACATTTAGATATTATTGTAGATCGAATGAAAAGAGAGTTTAAAGTAGAAGCTAATGTTGGAGCTCCTCAAGTAGCCTATAGGGAAACAATTTTAAATGCTGCAGAATTTGACTACACTCATAAAAAACAAAGTGGAGGAGCAGGGCAATTTGCTAGAGTAAAATTATCAGTTGAACCATTAGAACCAGGCAAGGGTAGAGAAATTGAAAGTAAAATTAAAGGTGGAGCAATTCCTAGAGAATTTATTCCAGGCGTGGAAAAAGGTGTCGAGACTATAGCCGATGGAGGAATTTTAGCTGGTTTTCCATTAATAGATTATAAAGTAACTATTTTAGATGGCTTGCATCACGACGTTGACTCTAGTGTTTTAGCCTTCGAACTTGCTTCAAGACAATGTTTTAAAGAAGCTTGTGCAAAGGGAACATTAAAATTACTTGAACCTGTTATGAGAGTAGAAGTTGTTACACCAGAAGATTATATGGGTGATGTTATTGGGGATTTAAATAGTAGAAGAGGTCAAATAAGCACTCAGGAACCAAGAGGTAATGCAACTGTAATTACGGCCATGGTACCTTTAGCAAATATGTTTGGATATATTAATAGTTTAAGATCAATGTCTCAAGGCCGAGCTCAATATTCAATGTTTTTTGATCATTATGATAAAGTGCCACAAAATGTTCAAGATGAGGTAACCAAAAAAACAGGTTAATTATATGGATAAACAAAATATTAGAATTAAACTTAGAGCTTATGATAACAAAGTATTAGATCAATCAACTGAAGAAATTGTAAATACTGTAAAAAGGACCGGAGCTAATATTAAAGGTCCAATACCGCTACCTACTAAGATTGAGAGATATACGGTTTTAAGATCACCGCATATAGATAAAAAAAGTAGAGAGCAGTTTGAAACCCGAACTCATAAAAGACTTATTGATATTATTGAGCCTACACCAGCAACAGTTGAAGCTTTAATGAAACTTGATTTAGCTTCTGGAGTAGATGTGGAGATAAAAATCTAATGGAAAATCTAGCATTAATAGGAAAAAAAATAGGAATGTCCCGTGAATTTTTTAGGTCTGGTCAGTCAGTACCAGTTACAGTCTTAAAAATGGAGACTGGAAGAATAATTAACATAATAAATAAAGAAAGCCGAGGTTATAACGCTATACAAATTGGTTTTGGAAAAATAAAAAATTCAAAATTATCAAAAGCTATGAAAGGTTTCTTTGCAAAAAAAAATACTGAAGCAAAAAAGACTTTAAAAGAATTTAGATTAGAAAATATTGAAAGCTTCAAAGAAGGAAATGAAATTGGTCTAGAAATATTCGAAAATGTGAAATTTGTTGATGTTAAATCAAAAACAATTGGAAAAGGCTTTGCTGGAGCAATGAAAAGACATAATTTTGGCGGTTTAAGAGCTACACATGGAGTATCCATTTCTCATAGATCACATGGATCTACAGGTCAAAGACAGGATCCTGGTAAAGTTTTTAAAGGGAAAAAAATGGCTGGTCACATGGGAGACAAAATTAGAACAATTCAAAATATTGAAATCATAAAGACGGACAAGGATAATAATTTATTATACTTAAAGGGTTCAATCCCTGGCTCTAAAAATTCAGAAGTTTTAATTAGAAAATCAGTCAAAAATATAAATAAAATGTCAATTCAAGAGAAAATCGATCAAATTGAAAAACAAAAAAAATCAGCAGATAAAAAGAAAAAATAATGAAAATAGACAAACTTAGCATTGATGGAAAAAAACAAAGCATAGAAGTGCTTGACAAAATTTTTAGTGCAAAGATTAATAATCAACTTGTTAGTGGTGTTATCTATAAATTAAATGCAAATTTTAAAGGCAGAAAAGCAAAAACAAAACAAAGAAATGAAATTGTTGGTTCAACTTCAAAAATTTACTCACAAAAAGGCACTGGAAACGCAAGGCATTCAAGTAAAAAGGCACCAATATTTGTTGGTGGTGGAGTAGCTCATGGTCCGAAGGGCCAAGATAATTATAAGATTAGAAAATTAAATAAAAGTGAAAAAAAGACGAGTATCGCATCCATTATTACTGAAAAAAATCAATCTAATAATATTATAGTTTTCGATGATTTTGGAAAAAAAATCGAAAAAACAAAAGAAATGTTTTCATTATTAAAGAAATTTGATGCTAATAATTCACTAATGATTGTAGATATCAAATCAAAAGCAAACATACAGAGATCAGCAAAAAACATCCCAAATCTAAAATTGACTGATGCAAATCATTTTAGTGCATATGATCTTTTAAAATACAAAAAGATAATATTTACAGAGAGTTCAATTAAAGATTTAGAGAAGAAGTATCAATAATGAATAAATTAAACTTATACGATAAAATTTTATTTCCTGTTGTAACAGAAAAATCTACTAATTTATCTGAACAAAACAAAATAGTTTTTAAAGTTCCTCGAAGTGCAAATAAGAAAACTTTGAAAGGATCAATTGAAAAAATTTTTAAAGTAAATGTTACAAAAATAAATATTATAAATAAAAAAACATTGATTAAATCTACCAGAGGAAAAAAGGTAAAAAAATTAGGTTTTAAAAAAGCTATAATCACTTTAAAAAAAGGTCAAAATATTGATCTAACAACTGGAATTTAAATATGACACTTAAAACATTTAAACCTTACACAAAATCAACTAGAGGAACTATCTTAACCAGTAAAGATGGTCTTTGGAAGGGTAAACCTTTTAAGCCTTTGACAAGTGCAAATTATGCATCAAAAGGTAGAAACAATTATGGAAGAATTACCTCAAGAAATCATGGTGGCGGTCACAAACATAAATATCGAAAAATTGACTTTTATAGAAAGAAAAATGATATGAAAGCAACAGTAGAAAGAATTGAATATGATCCAAATAGATCGTGCCATATTATGCTTGTAAGTTTTGAGGATAATCAAAAATTCTATTATCTGGCACCCAAGAATATTAAAGTTGGTGATCATGTACAAAATGGCCCATCATCGGAAATAAAAATTGGAAATTGCCTTCCTTTGCAAGATATACCAGTAGGTATAGATATACATAATGTTGAGCTTCAACCAGGAGCAGGTGGCAAAATTGCGAGAGCAGCCGGTTCCTCAGTTACAATATCAGGTATAGATGGAAATTACTCGATTATAAAAATGAGCTCAGGGGAAGTAAGAAAAATTGATTCAAGATCCTTAGCAACAATAGGTGTTTTATCTAATCCAGATCAAAAAAACATTAAAATTGGAAAAGCTGGAAGATCTAGATGGTTGGGACGAAGACCACACACGAGAGGTGTAGTTAAAAATCCAGTTGATCACCCACATGGTGGAGGTGAAGGTAAATCCGCAGGAGGTAGGCATCCTGTTTCGCCAACAGGACAATCTGCGAAAGGTTTAAAAACAAGGGACAATAAAAGAACAGATAAATTTATTATTAGAAGAAGAAAGAAGAAAAGAGCTTAAGTATGGCAAGATCAGTTTGGAAAGGACCATTTGTAGAAGAAAGCCTTATAAAAAAGGTTGAAAAAATTAAAAATGATCCAAATAGAAAACCAATAAAAACATGGTCCAGAAAATCCACGATTATTCCAGACTTTGTTGGTTTAAGTTTTTTAATTTATAATGGTAAAAAATTTATACCAATAACGGTTTCGGAGGATATGGTTGGACATAAATTTGGTGAATTTGCACCAACAAGACAATTTTTTGGCCATACACCTGCTGACAAAAAAGCTAAAGCAGACGGCGGATCAAAAGGAGCTGATAAAAAATAATTTATGAGTAAAAAAAAAGATACAGATTTAAAACAAGTTAGATCAACTAATAAGAATGTAAGATCTAGTGTGCGGAAATTAAAGCCAATTTTAAAATCTATAATTGGAAAAAAGGTAGAAATTGCAATTAGAGACCTATCTTTCTCTGAAAAAAGAATTTCAAATGATGTAAAAAAAACAATTTCATCAGCTGTCGCTAATGCAGAGAATAATTTTCAATATGATATTGATAATTTAATTGTTAAAGAAGCATTTTGTGGAAAACAGGTAATAATGAAAAGATTCAGAGCAAGAGCTAAGGGAAGGGCTGCAGAGATCATGAAGCCTTACTCAAATATAACAATAATTCTAAGTGAAAAAATGAATCAAAAGGAAGAATTGCATGGGACAAAAAGTTAATCCAGTAGGTTTAAGATTAGGTATCAATAGAGGCTGGGATTCTGTTTGGTATGCAAAAAAACAAGACTTTGGTAATTATCTAATTGAAGATTTTAAAATTAGAGAACATATTAAAAAGAATGTAGTTAATTCAGGCGTGTCAAAAGTAATGATCGAAAGATCTGCAAAAAAATGTTTTGTAACAATATACACTTCAAGACCTGGTTTTGTTATTGGAAAAAAGGGAAGTGATATTGAAAAAATCAAAGGCAAACTATCAAAATTAAGTGATAATGAAATTGTACTAAATATAAAAGAGGTAAAAAAGCCAGAGACAAACTCTTATTTAGTTGCTGAAAATATTGCCCAACAATTAGTAAAAAGAGTTTCATATAGAAGAGCTATGAAAAGAGCCATGCAATCTGCATTAAGATTGGGAGCGAAAGGTATTAAAGTTTCATGCAGCGGGAGACTTGGTGGTAACGAAATTGCAAGAACTGAATGGTTAAGAGATGGAAGTATTCCTTCACACACTTTAAGAGCTGACATAGATTATGCTGAGGCTGAGGCGTTAACTACTTATGGGATTATAGGTATAAAAGTTTGGATATATAAGGGTGAAATTTTTACAAAAGAATTTAGCCAAGAAAGGAATAAGAAATAAATGTTACAACCGACTAGAACGAAATTCAGAAAAGCGCACAAAGGAAGAATTCATGGTAATGCATCAAGGTGCAATTTAATGAATTATGGAGCATTTGGACTTAAAGCCATTCAACCAGAGAGAATTATTTCAAGACAAATAGAAGCCGCAAGAGTTGCCTTAACAAGACATATGAAAAGACAAGGAAGAGTATGGACAAGAATGTTTCCAAATATTCCAGTTTCAAAAAAACCTACTGAAGTGAGAATGGGCAAAGGAAAAGGATCACCAGAATATTGGGCATGTAGAGTTAAACCAGGAAGAATTTTGTTCGAAGTTGATGGTGTAACGGAGGAAATTGCAAAAGAGGCCCTCTATAAAGCGTCAGCAAAACTCCCAATCAAATGCAAATTTATAAAGAGAATTTAAATGAAAAAAAATGAAATAAAAAAAATGACAAAAGATCAAGTACTAAAAAGTATTGACAGTTTAAAGAAAGACCTTTTTAATTTTAGGTTTCAAAAAATTAATGGACAAATTAAAAGTCCTTCAAAAATAAGTGAGACTAAAAAAAATATAGCAAGGTTAAAAACAGAATTGGTTAGAAAAGATGCCTAAAAAAATATTAAATGGAATTGTAGTGAGTGACAAACCGAATAAAACTATAACAGTTTTAGTTGAAAGGAAATATCAACATCCTGTATTAAAAAAAGTGATTAAAGCAAGAAAAAAATACAGTGTTCATGACGAAAATAATAAATTTAAAAATGGAGATAAAGTTTCTATACAAGAATGTAAACCTTACTCTAAATCAAAAAAATTTGAAGTTATTGGAGTTTCTAAATGATACAAGTTCAGACTGAATTATTAGTTGCAGACAATACTGGTGCAAAAAAAATAGAGTGTATTAAGGTTTTGGGTGGTTCTAAAAGGAGATATGCAAGTATAGGTGATACTATTGTTGTAGCAGTTAAAGAAGCAATACCTAAAGGAAAAGTAAAAAAAGGAGCTGTTCATAAAGCAGTTGTTGTAAGAGTTAAAAAAGGGATTCATAGAAATGATGGATCAAAAGTTAGATTTGATAATAATGCTGCAGTTCTAACAGATGATAAAGGTGAGCCTATAGGTACCAGAATATTTGGTCCTGTAACAAGAGAGTTAAGAAATAGAGGTCAAATGAAAATTGTATCTTTAGCCCCGGAGGTTTTATAATGATTAAAAAAGGTATGAAAGTAAAAATTTTGAGCGGTAAAGATAAAAACAAAGGTGGAGATATAATAGAAATTGATAGAAAAAATAGCAGAGCTAAAGTTAAAGGAATTAATATGGTAAAAAAACATATAAAAACTACAAAAGAAAAAAAAGGTGGAATTATATCGAAAGAAAATTTTATACACCTATCAAATTTGAAAATTTTTGAAAACACAACTAAAGGACAGGCTAAAAAATAATGATTCCAAGATTAAAGCAAGCAATAATCAAAGAAATAGAACCGAATTTAAAAGAGAAATTTGGATACAAGAATTTATACATGGGTCCAAGAATACAAAAAATTGTTTTAAATATGGGTCTTGGTTTAGATGGAAATGATCAAAAAATATTAAAATCATGTGAAAATGATATTGCTAGTATTAGTGGTCAAAAGCCTGTTGTAACTAAATTTAGAAAATCGATAGCTAATTTTAAAACAAGAAAAGGCACAAATTCTGGATTGAAAGTTACTTTAAGAAAAAATAAAATGTACGAATTTATAGATAGATTGACTAATATCGCGTTACCAAGAATTAAGGATTTTAGAGGTCTTAACAGATCAGGTTTTGATAAATTTGGAAATTATACTTTTGGTGTCAAAGAGCACATTATATTTCCTGAGGTAAACTTTGACAAAGTAGATAAAATAAGAGGCCTTGATATAACAATTGTTATCAAATCTCAAAAAGTTGAACATAGTTTTGAATTATTAAAAAGTTTGAACTTTCCATTTAAAGAAGAGAGGAGTAACTAATGGCAAAAATGAGTGCAATAAATAAGAATAATCGAAGAATTAAACTTTCTAAAAAATTTTTTAAAAAAAGAGAAAAATTAAAAAAAATAATAATGGACAAAAAAATAACATTAGAAGAAAGATTTAAGGCACAGCAAAAGTTATCAAAATTACCAAGAAATTCAGCAAAAGTTAGAGTTATGAATAGATGTCAAATAACAGGTAGACCACATGGAGTTTACAGAAAACTTAAAATTTCAAGAATTGCTCTTCGACAATTGGGTTTAGAAGGTAAAATTCCTGGAATGGTAAAATCAAGTTGGTAGAAAGGAAATTATGAGTTTAAGTGATCCTATAGGAGATATGTTGGCTAGAATTAAAAATGCTCAATTGAGAAATCATAATAAAGTTTTAATCCCATCGTCAAATTTTAAAGCAAAGATAGCAGAAGTTCTAAAATTAGAAGGTTATATTATAGATTATAAAATTAATGATGAAAAAAAACCTTCTATCGAGATAAATTTAAAATATAATTCAGGCAACCCAGTAATTAATTCAATAGAGAGAGTGTCAAAACCAGGGAGAAGAATTTTTTCAAGTGCAAGTAGCTTACCAAAAATTAATAATGGATTAGGCATAGCTATTGTGTCTACACCTCAGGGAGTGATGACGGATGTTGATGCTAGAAAAAAAAAATTAGGTGGAGAAATTATTTGTAAGGTGTTTTAATGTCTAAAATTGGAAAAATAAATATAACAATACCAGAAAAAGTTAAAGTTCTTTTAACGGGCAATACAATTAATATTGAGGGACCATTAGGAAAGCAGACTATGAACGTCGATTTAGAAATGTTTGATCTTAATATTAATGAAGGTAAAAATATTTCTATCAAACCAAAAAAAGTTAATGATAATTCTAAGAGATTGTGGGGTATGAATAGAAGTTTGCTCAATAATGCAATAATTGGTGCTAGCACCGGATATGAAAAAATATTAGAGCTAACCGGCGTAGGCTTTAGAGCGGCACTAAAGGGTGAAATTCTTAATATGCAACTAGGATTTAGCCATGATATTAATTTTGATATACCTAAAGGTGTTAAAATTACTGTTGAAAAACAAACCACATTAAAAATTAGTGGTTCAAATAAACAACAAGTTGGAATGGTTGCTTCACAAATTAAAAGTATTAGACCTCCAGAACCATATAAAGGCAAAGGTATAAAAGAAAAAGGTCAATATATCTTAAGAAAAGAAGGCAAGAAAAAATAATGAAATTAACTACGATTGAGAGAAAAAGATACAGGATAAGAAAAAAACTTAAAAAAGTATCAAATGATAGATATAGACTAAGCATATCGAGATCTTCGAAAAATATTAGTGCTCAGATAATTGATGACACAAAAAATATAACTTTAGTATCAGCTTCATCTATTGATAAAGAAATAAAAGCAACTAAGAAAAATAAGTCAGAACTTTCAACAATAGTTGCAGAAATACTAGCAAAAAAAGCAAACGAAAAAAATATTAAAAAGGTATATTTTGATAGAGGAATTTTCAAATATCATGGAAGAGTTAAGTTATTTGCAGATACTTTAAGAAAAAATGGAATGGAATTTTAAATAATGGAAAAAAATAACGAATTTGTAGAAAAACTAGTTCACATAAATAGAATAACTAAAGTTGTCAAAGGAGGGAGAAGATTTGGTTTCTCAGCTCTCGTTGTTGTTGGTAATCAAAATGGTAAAATTGGTATTGCTCACGCTAAAGCCAAACAAGTGCCAGATGCAATAAAAAAAGCAAATGAATTAGCAAGAAGAAAATTAATTCAAATTCCTCTTAGAGACGGCAGAACTATACACCATGATATATATGGCAAAGATGGTGCAGGTAAAATTAAGTTAAGATCAGCCCCAAAAGGTACAGGTATAATTGCTGGTGGCCCTGTTAGAGCAGTTTGTGAAGTATTGGGTATTAAAGATATTGTTGCAAAATCATTAGGTACTGCAAATCCGCATAACGTTATCAGGGCTTGTATAAAAGCATTATCAAAACAAAACTCGCCTAAAAATATTTCAAATTTGAGAAATAAAAAAATTTCAGAAATTATTGAAAAAAGAGGATAATGACTACATTAAATACTTTAAATAATATAAAAATAAAAAAAACCCGAGTTGGTAGAGGGATAGGCTCTGGTAAAGGAAAAACGTCAGGGAGAGGTGTAAAAGGTCAAAAATCAAGATCTGGTGTTGCAATAAAAAGTTTTGAGGGTGGTCAGATGCCTTTATATAGACGATTACCTAAGAGAGGTTTTAATCCGATCATAAGAGATAAAATTGCAATAATAAATTTAAGCAATTTACAAAATTTAATTGAAACAAAAAAAATTAGTAACGATATCAAAATAAACATTGATACTTTTAGAAAATTAAAAATATTTAGAAAGTCTATTAATAAATATAAAATTTTATCAAGTGGTGAAATTAAATCTAAAATAAATATTGAAGCTGATTATGCATCTAAAAACGCAAAAGAAAAAATTGAAAAAGCCGGTGGACAAATTATTGTTAAAAATCAACCTAAATAATGAGCGGATCAACACAATCAAACGATTTAAGAAATAGAATTTTATTTACTTTATTTATACTTGCTGTGTACAGGTTAGGTACATTTGTACCATTACCTGGTATTGATCCTGAACAACTGCAGATTATGATGGAAGGAAATCAAAAAGGTCTGCTAGGGATGTTTAACGTTTTTGCGGGAGGTGCAGTTAGCCGTATGGCAATATTTGCTCTTGGAATAATGCCTTATATTTCATCATCGATAATAGTTCAGTTATTGACAGGTGTATCAGATTATTTTAAAAACTTGAAAGCGCAAGGTGAGATAGGTAGACAAAAAATCACACAAATAACAAGATATGGAACTGTATTATTAGCAACTATTCAAGGTTATGGTTTAGCTGTAGGATTAGAGTCTTCAGCAGATCTAGTTATTAATCCGGGAGTCTTTTTTAAAGTATCAACTGTGACAACAATTGTTGCTGGAACAATATTTTTAATGTGGCTTGGTGAACAAATAACTCAAAGAGGGATTGGTAATGGAATATCATTGATTATATTTTCAGGTATTGTTGCAGAAATACCTCGTGCTTTAGTAACAACTTTTGAATTAGGAAGAACTGGAGCAATATCAACATTCATGATAATTTTTATATTTATATTATTAGTTGCAACGATCATGTTTATCGTTTTTATGGAAAGAGCCTTGAGAAAAATTCTAATAAACTATCCAAAACGACAAATGGGTAATAAAATGTATGGCGGAGACTCATCTCACTTGCCATTAAAAATAAATTCTGCTGGTGTTATACCGGCAATTTTTGCTTCTGCACTTTTGTTATTACCGGTAACTTTTTCAAATTTCAATGTTTCACAAAATGAAACATTCTTAAATATTTCTTCATACTTCTCACAAGGGCAACCTCTTTATATGTTATTATATGCTTCAGGTATTATATTTTTCACATTTTTTTACACGTCAATTACTTTTAATCCTAATGAAACTGCAGAGAATCTTCGAAAATATGGTGGGTTTATTCCAGGAATAAGACCAGGAGAGAGTACAGCTATTTATATCGATACAATACTAACCAGACTTACAACTATTGGATCATTATACCTTGCCCTTGTTTGTCTAATGCCAGAAATTTTAATTGCTAATTATCCTATTCCTTTCTATTTAGGTGGCGCCTCTGTTTTAATTGTAGTTGTTGTTGCAATTGATACCGTTACTCAAATACAAACGAGGATGATGAGTTCTCAATATGAACAACTTATAAAAAAAACAAAATTTGGTAGATAAATAGGTGAATATAATTTTGTTTGGTCCACCAGGTGCTGGTAAAGGTACTCAAGCTAAGTATTTAGTAAAAAAATTAAATGGGTTTCAGATTTCAACTGGTGATATTTTGAGAGATGAAATAAACAAAGATACTGATATAGGTAAAAAAATTGTCAATAATATGAATGATGGCAGATTTGTTGATGATGAAATAGTAAATAATCTTCTGAAAAAATATATTTTTGATCCCAGTAAGAGACAAAAATTAATTTTTGACGGATACCCAAGGTCATTAAGTCAGGCAAAAAATCTAGATATTTTACTCAAAAGTTCTAATCAAAAAATAGATCTAATTCTCTTTTTGAACGTAAACAAAGAGACAATATTAAAAAGAATACAAAAAAGAAAAATTTTAGAGAAAAGATTAGATGATGATTTAAATATAATAATTAAAAGATATGACACTTATATTGAAACAACCAAACCTGTTTTAGATTACTATTCTAAAAATTCTAATTTTCATGAGATAGATGGAAGTACAGAAATTGATAAAATAACAAGCAAAATTGAGGGTTTTTTGAATGTATAAGGCGTTGACTTTGACTAATCTTCTTATATAAAAGGCACAATTTATCACAAAACTATGGCTCGTATTGCAGGTGTAAACATACCACAGAATAAGTTAGTTCATATTGGACTCACGTATATTTATGGAATTGGAAATAAATTTTCAAAGCAGATTTGTACTGAATTAGATATTCCTAAATCTAAAAGAGTAAACGATTTAACAGATGATCAAATTTTAAAGATTAGAGAATATATAGATCAAAAGTTTACAGTAGAAGGTGATTTAAGAAGAGAAACTTCACTAAGCATTAAAAGATTAATTGATTTAGCCACATACAGAGGGTCAAGACATAGAAAAAAACTACCAGTAAGAGGACAAAGAACTAGATGTAATTCAAGAACTAGAAAAGGTAAAGCGATTGCTATAGCTGGTAAGAAACTAACACCACTTAAAAAATAATGAAAAAAGATACAACAGATAATAAAGATCAAAACCCAACCTCAAAAACAAAAAAAAGTTCTTATTCTAAGAAGAAAAAGGGTAAAAAAAATATATTAAATGGAATTGCATATGTTCAATCAACTTTTAACAACACAATTGTATCAATAGCCGATACTAATGGAAACGTTGTATCATGGGCATCTGCTGGTCAAAAGGGATTTAAAGGTTCAAGAAAATCAACTCCATATGCTGCACAAGTTGCTGCAGACTCTGCTGCGGCTAAAGCACTTGAAGTTGGTATGAAAATATTATCAGTTGAAGTTAAAGGACCAGGATCAGGTAGAGAGACTGCTCTTAGAGCACTTCAGGCAAGAGGATTTAAGATTATATCAATAAAGGATACAACACCAATGCCACATAACGGTACAAGACCACCAAAAAAAAGGAGAGTTTAATGGAACAAACTGAAGTAAATTCTAAAAATTGGAAGTCATTGATTAAACCTGCAAAATTAGATGTTCAATTAAGTGACGATAAGACATTTGCAAAAATTACGGCTGAACCTTTAGAAAAAGGTTATGGTTTAACACTCGGAAATTCATTGCGAAGAATACTTTTGTCCTCCATTAGAGGCACTGCAGTTACATCAGTTCAAATTGATGGTGTATTACATGAATTTACATCAATAAAAGGTGTTAGAGAAGATGTAACTGACATAGTTCTTAACATTAAATCATTAGCTTTAAAGAGTTCCTCGGACGAACCAAAAAAATTAATTTTAGATGCTAAAGGCCCAGGTGAAATTAAAGCATCTGACTTAAACCAAGTTGCTGATATTGAAATACTAAATCCAGATTTGGTTATTTGTAATTTAGATGAAAATACTAAGTTTCATATGGAAATGACAGTTGGAACAGGTAAAGGTTATGTATCAGCAGATATGAATAAACCTGAGGAACCACCTTTAGGTTTAATTCCAATAGACTCTTTATTTAGTCCAGTTAAAAAAGTTTCATATTCAGTAAGCACAGCTAGAGAGGGAAAAGCACTTGATTATGATAAACTAACAATGGAAGTAGAGACAAATGGTTCGATATCAGCAGAAGATGCTGTTGCTTACTCTGCAAGAATTTTTCAAGATCAATTAGGAATGTTTGTAAACTTTGATGAACCACAAGAGGTTTTAGTTAAAGAACAACCTAGCGAACCTGAATTTAACAAGAATTTATTAAGAAAAGTAGACGAATTGGAACTTTCTGTGAGATCTATGAATTGCTTAAAAAATGACAATATTATTTATATAGGCGATTTAGTTCAAAAATCTGAAGGTGAAATGTTAAGAACACCTAATTTTGGTAGAAAATCATTAAATGAGATTAAAGAGGTGTTAACTGGAATGTCATTATATCTAGGAATGGAAATTCCAAATTGGCCGCCAGATAATATTGCTGAATTATCGAAGAAACTAGAGGAAGCAATCTAATGAGACATAAGATGGGCTATAAAAAGCTCAATAGAACCTCAGAACACAGAAAAGCCCTTATTAAAAATATGCTTAACTCATTAATAAAGTATGAGCAAATTACAACTACTTTACCAAAAGCAAAAGTTTTAAAACCTCAAGCAGACAAAATCATAACATTAGGCAAGAAAGATACATTATTTAATACAAAAACCTTAATCTCAAAGTTGCAAGATATTAAATCCACAAATAAAGTTAAAAAAACACTTTCCAAAAGATACGAAAATAGAAAAGGTGGATATACAAGAATTATCAAGGCGGGATTTAGATATGGTGACAATGCACCAATGGCTGTAATTGAGTTTGTAGATAGGGATGTTGAGGCAAAAAGAGTTGATAAAAAGAAAAAGAACTCAACTAAAGATACACCAAAAGTAGAAGAAAAAAAGCAAGCTACAGCTTAGTCTTTAATTCATATTTTATTTAATTGATGTTGTAAAACAATTATCTAATATTTTATATTAAGGAAATGAAAAATATAATTTTTCAATTAATTATAATATTTTTTTTTACAATTAATATTTTAAAAGCAAATCCACCAAATATTGATGGTTTAAAATTTTATACGTTAGGTGATGATAAAATGCCTTGGTTTAATTTAGATAATGAAAATGATTTAATAGACTTATCAAATATTGATTGCCAATGGAGTCATGGAAAAAAAACTGAATGCAGAATGCACTTGTCACCTTTATATAATTATCCTAAAGATGGATTATTAATTCAAAATAAAATTGTTAGATCTGGCAAAATTGCTTGGAAATTTAAAAATGGTGAAGGTGATTGTGGTCAACAAAGAAAATCAGACGAGTGCAATACCTTTAGAGAAAGATCTGAAGTTAGCATGTTAGGATTAAAGTCTAAAAATACATGGTTTAAATTTAGTATTTATATCCCTGACAATAGTGAATTTACTATTCCTATAAGTAATACTATATGGCAAATACATTCTAAAGCGGGACCAGTAAATTTTATGTTTAGAATTGCTCCAAATGGAGATTTACAATGGACAGATTTTGTAAATCATAGTTTTGGAGGTTTTGACACTTATAAAATTTTAGAGGCAAATAATGTAAAAGGGAAGTGGAATGATTTTGTCATTAATATGGAATTTGTTGATTGGCCAAATAAAAGTTTTATTAAGATTTGGGCTAATAACAAACTTGCAGTTGATTACAATGGATTGACTAATAATAATATAAGCAAACAGTCGTATATGAAGTTTGGTATATACAAAAGTAATATTAATAGGTTCAATATAATGCATAAAGGCAATCCTCCAAAAAGAGCTGATACAATTGTATATTACGATTCTATAGCTATAGGTAAAAAGTGCAAAGACCTTAAGCTAGATCAAGAAAACAATAGTTGCAAAAAATTGAAATAATAATGAAAAAATCAATTAACGTAGATAAATCTTTCAATGATATGCGTATTGATAGATTTATTCGAAATCATTTAGGAAAAATTCCACAGGGACTTATTGAAAAAAACTTGAGAAATGGAAAATTAAAATTAAATCAAAAAAAAATAAAAAGTTCCCAAAAAGTTAAAACTGGTGACAAACTTAATATATATAATTTTGATTTTGAGGAAAAAATTAAGCAACTCAAAAAAAAATATAATCCTAGTAATGAAATTATAAAAGAAAATGAAGATTTAATTATTGAAAATAATGATAATTTTGTTGTTCTAAATAAACAATCAGGAATTTCAGTGCAGGGTGGTACAAAATCTAAAAAAAATATAATTGATATATTTGCAAAAAGTAATTTATTTAGAGATGAGAAACCTTATTCTGTTCACAGATTAGATAAGGATACTTCTGGTGTTTTTATAATTGCAAAGAATAGGGAGACAGCCCAACTACTTACATCACTTTTTAGATTAAGAAAAGTTTATAAAACTTATTTAGCAATATGTAATGGCGAATTAATTTTAGCTGAGAAAGGTGATATAAAAGATGATCTAATAAGATTTGAGAATAAAAAGAAAATTATTGAAAAAGCTGAAACAAAATATGAAATTTTAGATAAAAATAATAATGCGACCTTTATTCAGCTAAATCCAATTACAGGAAGAAAACACCAACTAAGAAAACAATTATTTAATTTAGGAAACTCCATTATTGGTGATAAAAAATATAATTCAGCAAATAACTCAAAAATAAATAATAAAAATCTAATGTTACATTCTTATGAAATAAAATTTAAAATAAATAATAAAAAATACACTTTTAGAGCCACTCCTCCAGATTATTTTAGAAATATGTTGAAAAATAAAAGACTTAATTTTTAATATTTGATAAAAAATTTTTTATTAAATCATTCTCAATATTTTTATAATTTTGTTTTTTAATCTTATTTAAATTTGAAACCCCTCTATCTTTTATTCCACAAGGAACTATCTTTTTATATACATTAAGATCATTAGAAATATTTAATGCAAAACCGTGATAAGCAATCCACTTCTTAACTTTTATGCCTATTGCTGCAATTTTATCTATTTTACCAGATTTGTGTTCAAACCAAATTCCAATATTTTTTCTATCAGCAAAGCACTTTATATCGTAATTTTTTAGAGTATTTATAATTGTCTTTTCAATTGCAGTTATAATTTTTTTTATATTCTTACCTCTCTTGTTTAAATCAATCACAAAATAAAAAACCAATTGACCAGGACCATGATATGTTATTTTTCCTCCTCTATTTGTTTCAATAAAGTTTATAGATTTATCTAAAATCTCATTATCACTATAACTTGTTCCGCCAGTATAAATCTCTTCATGTTCAAGTACCCAAATAAGTTCTTTATCTTTATTTACTTTGATTTGTTCCAATCTATATTCAAGTGTATCTATCGCGGATTTATATTTTATTGGTTTTACTGACTTTTTGATCTCTATTGTCATTATAAATTTGTATTATTTTTATTTTGTATTAATAGTGCCAACTAAATTATAGGTAAATTTTATGACTATAGTGAAAAAAATAAAAGATAAAAAAGTTAACTTTGAATTTAACAAAGAATTTATCAAAGTTGTCACAGATAAAATCGCTTCAAATGATGCTGGATTTATTACAAATTCGTTCAATGCTATGCATCCAGCTGATGCTGCTGACATAATTGAACATTTAAGCCAAAATGACAGAGAAAATTTAATAAAATTAAATAGTTTCAAAGTTGATCCAGAAGTTTTTGTAGAATTAAATGAGTCAATTCAGTCAGAAATGATTGCTTATCTATCATCAGATTCAATAGTTAACATACTAAAAAATTTAGAGTCAGATGATGCAATTAAGATTTTAGAAAATGTAGATGAAAAAGATAAAAATACAATCCTTAGCTCATTACCTCCAAAAGACCGATTTGCATTACTTGAAAGCTTAAGTTATCCAGAAGACTCTGCTGCTAGATTAATGCAGCGTGAATTTACAGCTATACCAAGTAATTGGTCTGTAGGACAAACGATAGACTATCTGAGAGAAAATAAAGAACTTCCTGAAGAATTTCTCGAAATATTTATTGTCGATCAAGAATTCAAGCCTATTGGTACAGTTCCTTCATCAAGAGTATTAAGAACTCCAAGAGATGCAAAAATGATGTCTATAATGGCTGAATCTCAAACTTTAATACCAGTTGATATGGATAGAGAGGAAGTCGGTAATTTATTTGAAAATTATAATTTGAGTTCAGCAGCTGTAGTGGATAAGTCTGACAAATTAGTTGGTATGATAGCTTATGATGATGTTCTAACAGTATTAAAAGAGGAAGCTGAAGAAGACGCTCTTAGATTAGCTGGAGTAGGTGATGAAGAAATAACTGATGGAGTAATAACAAAAACTAAGAGAAGATTTAATTGGTTGTTATTAAACTTGTTTACTGCTTTTCTAGCAACTTATTGCATTAGTTTATTTGGTGCTACTATAGAGCAAATGGTGGTATTGGCTTTTTTAATGCCAATTGTAGCATCAATGGGTGGTAACGCTGGCATGCAAACATTAGCTGTCACAGTAAGATCTTTAGCAACACAAGATTTAACAAAAAATAATTTTACGAATAATATTATTAAAGAATTCAATATTGGAGTTTTAAATGGAGTTATTTTTGCAATTATAAGTTCTTTGATAGTTCAACTATGGTTTAATGATATTCAGCTCTCCCTAATAATTTCAATTTCAATGGTTTTAACTATGATAGTTGCTGGTCTTTTTGGTATCTTAGTGCCTGTGACATTAAATAAAATGAAAATTGACCCTGCTATTTCTTCTAGTGTATTTGTTACAACAATTACAGATGTAATAGGATTTGTATCTTTCTTAGGTGTAGGAGCTTATTTTTTATAATCAAAAATTATCAATCAATCTTATTCCACTAATATGATAGGCAATAAATAGTCTAAATTTAGATTTAAAATTATTTAATTTCATTTTTTTTTCATCTCTAAATTCAAGATAATCAATTTTAATTTTAAATTTATTTTCAAGCTCATATTTGTATTTTGACAAATCCACAAATTTATTAGTTTGTGATAGTTTTTTAATCTTATCCAATTTGATGGCTATTTTTGTTGCTTTTTTTATGGATGATTTATTTAACAATTTGTTTCTTGTTGATAAAGCAATTTTATTACTTTCTCGAATGGTAGGACAACCAACAATATTTATCTTATATTTTTTTCCTAATAATCTTTTAATTAACATAAATTGTTGAAAATCTTTTTCACCCATATAAACATGCTTAGATTTAACAATAGATAGCAATCTATTCATTACATTTAATACCCCCTCAAAATGACCTTTTCTATATTTAGCACATAAAATTTTATCAGATTTATTAAGTTTAAAACTTTTCATTTTTTTTCTATATATTTCATTGACCTCTGGTAAAAACAAATAATTAACTTTAAGTTTTTTTAATATTGAAATATCCTTTCTTATATTCCTAGGATAATTCTTAAAATCTTTTTTTTGATTAAATTGGGTTGGATTGACAAAAATACTCACTATTGTTTCTTTATTATTTTTTTGTGAAATTTTTATTAAAGATACGTGGCCTTTATGAATTCCACCCATTGTAGGTACAAATCCAACATTTTTGTAATTTTTTACTGCCTTATTTAGTTCAAAAACATTTTTTAAAATTTTCATTTTTAATAAATATGATTATAAGTAAAACATCTTAATGATTAAACAAGCTATTATTCCTCTTGCTGGTTTGGGCACACGTTTGCTACCTTTGACAAGTGTTTTTCCTAAAGAACTGCTTCCAATAAATGGAAAACCAGGAATTGAGTATATTTTAGATGAATGTATTGACGCTGGTGTAAGTGAAATAATTTTTATTATTTCAAAAAAAAAAGAGATGATAAAGAAATACTTCAATAATGATAATTTTTACAAATCAATTATAAAAAAAAAAAAAGATCCCAGAATAATTAAAGAGTATAAAAAAATCCTTTTTTTTAAAAAAAAAATTAAATTTGTTTATCAAAATAAACCCATGGGAACTGGTGATGCTGTGCTCAAAACTAAAAAGTTTATTAAAAATAATTATTTTTTAATGTTGTTACCTGATGATTTAATTATAAAAAAAAATTGTTCAAAAGATATGATAAAAATTCATAAAAAATTCAAAGGATCTGTTATGGCCAGTATGAAAGTTAAAAAAAACAATGTAGATCGCTGGGGGATTTATTCAATTAAAAA
>QCSH01000015.1 GCA_003211555.1 Pelagibacteraceae bacterium AG-470-G21 | reverse complement strand
TTTTGTCAAAAGTGGTCTAAAAGATTTATCCGTTAGTAGAAAAACATTTTCTTGGGGAGTTAAAGTTCCAAGTGATGATAATCACGTGGTTTATGTATGGTTAGATGCATTAACTAACTACTTAAGTTCATTGAAATATCCAGATGTAAATAATGAATTATATAAAAATTTTTGGCCAGCTGATTTACACATAATTGGCAAAGACATTTTAAGGTTTCATGCTGTGTATTGGCCTGCATTTTTATTAGCGGCTAAAATAGAACCACCAAAGAGAGTTTATGGTCATGGGTGGATACTTTCTGGTGATGAAAAAATGTCAAAATCTAAAGGTAATATTTTAGATCCATTAGAAATTATCAATGTTTATGGTCTGGATCCTTTAAGGTATTATTTGCTTAAAGAGGTATCATTTGGAAATGATGGCAATATATCTGAGGAAAAATTAGAGAATTGTATTAATAGTGACCTTGCCAACAATTTTGGTAATTTATGTCAAAGAGTACTTTCATTTGCAGAGAAAAATTGCTCTTCAATGATACCAGATCATAATTTTACAGAAGAAGATTTAGCAATACTAAATTCAATAACAGACACAGATAAAATAAGAACAATAATAGATAATCAAGATATCAATCAGTATATGAATTTTATAGTTGATAAACTGTTTGCATCAAATAAATATTTTAATGATCAAGAGCCTTGGAAAAAAAAAGATGATGAATTAAGATTGAATACAATTGTCTACACTGCATTAGAATTAATAAGAAAGATAACCATTTTGTTATATCCAGTCATGCCCCAAACATCAGTTAAAGTATTAAATATTTTTAATATTAAAGAAAATTTAATAGATTTTTCATCATTAAAAAATAATGAAATATTAGAAAAAGAGATTAAAATTAACAAATTAGATATTTTGTTTAAAAAAATAGATAAATGATAGACTCACATTGCCATTTAGATCATGAACCACTCTATTCTAACATCAATGATGTTATAAAGAGATCAAAACAAATCGGTTTAAAGAAAATTTTAACCATATCAACAAATTTAAATAGTTTTGAAAATATTAAAAAGATTATTGAATTAGATGAAATGATATATGGAAGTATTGGGTTACACCCTCATGAAACAAGTGATGGTAAAATGGAGAAAGAATTTATTATTGATAATGCAAATAAATATAAAAAAATTATAGGAGTAGGTGAGACGGGATTAGATTTCTATTATGAAAATAGTAAAAAGAATGATCAAATTCAAAGTTTTATTGAACATATAGAAGCGTCAATTGTTTTAAAATACCCATTAATAGTTCACTCTAGAAGTGCAGAAAAAGAAACTTTTGATATCTTAAATAATTATAAAAATAGTGATGTTAAAATCTTAATGCATTGTTTTACAGGTTCTAGAGAATTTGCAAAAAAAATGATGTCTTTAAATGCTTACTTTTCAGCTAGTGGAATAATAACTTTTAAAAATAGTGTAGAGCTTCAAGAAACATTCAAATTAATTGAAAAAGATAAAATCCTGATTGAAACAGACAGTCCATTTTTGGCTCCCGTCCCTATGAGAGGTAAAAAAAATGAGCCATCTTATATAAAATATACCTTGCAAAAGTTATCAGAATTAAAATCTTTGAATTTTGATGATTTAGAAGAAATCACAAACAATAATTTCGAAAAATTATTTTCATAAAAATGAGTATAAAATTTATAATATTGGGTTGTGGTAGTTCGATGGGTGTCCCAAGACCAGACGGTTATTTTGGTAACTGCGATCCAAAAAATAAAAAAAATTATAGAACAAGATGTTCCGCACTAATTAAAACATCTAATGAAAATATCTTAATTGATACATCTCCAGATTTAAGACAACAATTATTAAGACACAAAATAAAAAAAATTGATAAAGTTTATTATTCTCATATGCATGCAGATCAAACTCATGGAATTAATGACTTAAGATCTTTTTTTATTAATAGTAGAAAACCAGTAAATGTATATGCTGATAAAATAACTTCGAAACTGTTAAAACAAAGTTTTTCATATTGCTTCAAAAGCTTTTCAAGAGAATACCCAGCAACATTAAGATTAAATACATTACAAAGTAGATCGCAAATCAAGCATAAAAATAAAAATATAAGCTTTAAATCTATTGTTGTTGATCATGGTAAAGTTAAATCAAACTGTTTTATTGTGGATAAAAAACTTGCTTATATTACAGACGTTAGTGACATTTATAAGAAAGATTATTCCTATTTTAAAAATTTGAAATATTTAATAATAGACTGTCTTTGGTATGATTTTCATCCATCACATTTTAACTTAGAGAAATCGCTTTATTTTATTAATAAATTTAAACCTAAAAAAGCGATCCTTTCAAATTTATCACCAGTTTTAGACTATAACAAATTAAAAAGAGCAATACCTAAAAATGTTATACCTGCTCATGATGGTTTAACAATTGAACTATAAAATTTCTTCTATTTTATTAATAATCTTATCTGATAATGGTTTTGTAAACGACGCATATGTCTCTTCAACATTACCTTCTTTATTAACTAAAATTTTATGAAAATTCCATTTTGGAATTGCAGATTTGCCATAGTTTCTCTCAGCCCATTTAAAAATTTCATGAGCATCATTACCTTTTACTTCGGTTATAGCCGTTAGTGGAAAATTTATATTGAAATTAACTTCACAAAACTTCTTAACTTCTTTATTTGTTTTTTTTTCTTGATTAAAAGTATTTGATGGAACACCCAAAACAACTAAACCTTTTGATTTATACTGATCCCATAAATCTTGTAAATCCTCATATTGCTTAGTAAAACCACAATAACTTGCTGTATTCACAATTAATACAACTTTATTTTCATAATCTTTAATATTAATTATTTCACCATTGATATTTTCTATTTCAAGATCATAAAAATTCTTTATTTCATTACTTGTTGCTGAATTTTTAAAAAAAAACATAATTATTAATAGACCTGTTATTACCAATCTGAGCATATAGAGTTTATTTATTAGGTGTAAGTAGTATTAGGAAGTACCCAAATAAAGTGGACAATAATGACCCAGTTAAAACTCCAATTTTAACACCGTCCATATATTGCATATTTTCAACAAAAGCTAAGTTTCCTACAAATAAACTCATCGTAAATCCAATTCCCGTTAAAACTCCCACACCATAAAAATTAAACCAATTCGAATTGTTTGGCATTTGTGCAATTTTCATTTTTATAGAAACGTAAGAAAATACAAAAACACCCAATTGTTTACCTACAAATAATCCTAATAAAATACCTAATGGAACTTTATTTAAAAGAGACGCAAAAGATAATCCCTCTAATGATACACCAGCATTTGCAAAGGCAAATAAGGGCATTATACCAAAAGCAACATAAGGACTAATTGCATGTTCAATTTTAATTAATAAAGAAAAATCTTTTTCTTTTTTTCTGTGAGGAATTGTCATTGCTAATAAAACACCGGCAATTGTTGCATGTATTCCAGAATTGTGAGTGAAGTCCCAAAGAAATATTCCAATAATTAAGTATGGTAAAAATCTTTTTACATTAAATTTATTTATCACTAAAAGTAAAATAAAAGCTAATAACATTAAACTCAGATATTTGATGCTTAAATCACCTGAATAAAACAGTGCAATAATAACAATCGCTCCCAAATCATCAATAATTGCTAAAGCAGTCAAAAATACTTTTAAAGATAGAGGAACTCTCTTTCCCAATAAAGATAAAACACCTAATGAAAATGCAATATCAGTTGCAGATGGAATAGCCCAACCATTCATTGTTTCACTGTCTCCAAAATTAATAAAGACATAAAATAATGCAGGTACTAACATTCCTCCTACTGCTGCAATAATTGGAAGAAGGGCTTGTTTTATATTTGAAAGTTCACCTTGTAAGAATTCTCTTTTAATTTCTAATGTTACAAAGAAAAAAAATATTGCCATTAAAGCATCATTTATCCAATGTAAAACAGATAGCTTTAAACCAAAATTATTTATTCCTAGAAATAAATATTTATTCAATGTAGAAAAATATAATTCGGATAAATTAGAATTACTTACTATCAATGCTATTATGGCTGCAAAAAGTAAAACGAGACCACTAGCAGCTTCTAATTTGAAAAACCATCTAAATGGTTTTGTAATTATCTGTATCATTTTATCTCAGTAAATCTTTAATAAATAATTTCAAGTCATTAATTACTAGATACAAATTATCTGAAATTTGCACTATGCCAGGAAATATAACGGATATTTGATTTTTAAATGTGTCTATAAGCAAAATAAAGGCAATAATCGATATAATTATTAGAAATATTTTTTTAACAATATTGTTTTCTCTTGAAATCAAACTTTTATCAATAGACACTAATTCTTTTGATGTACTCTCTTTTGTTGAAGATTTTTTTGAAATTTTTTTTCTTATTTTTTTTGTTTGTTTTTTAGGTACATCAACTGGTTCTATATTGATCTCTGATTTATTTTCATCAATTTCATTTATTTTTATAGTTTCAGTTTTTAATATTAATTTTTCTTCCTTTTTATAAAACCATGTATGATCGCAATTGCCGCACTTTAAAAGCCTACCTTCATCAGGAATTAATTTTTCATTAATATTGAACTTCTTAGAACAAGCCGGACATTCAATGATCATAGATACTTATATATAGCAAATTTTGTAAAATTTCCTTTTAAATAGTGATTAATATACTTTGAAATTTTTTTTATCTACTGTATTAGTACTGCATTCGGGGTGTAGCGCAGCCTGGTAGCGCACTTGGTTTGGGACCAAGGGGCCGTAGGTTCGAATCCTACCACCCCGACCATTTTATGAAAAAAGCTAAAATTTATAAACCATCAAAAACCGCGATGCAGTCTGGATTAAAGAAATTTGATAAATGGATTATTGAATATATCACAAAAGATCCAGGTACAAATCCTTTAATGGGGTGGGAGAGTTCTACTGATACTTATGGAGAATTAAAATTAGAATTTTCCTCTAAAGATCTTGCTATAGAGTATGCAAAAAAAAATAATATTGATTTTGAGGTTATAGAACCAAATAAAAGAAAAATAACTTTAAAATCTTATGCTGATAATTTTACAAAATAATGTTTAAATTTTTTACACAAAAAAAATGGTATGGATGGAGTATTTTTGGTTCAATATTTATTTTAGTTTCAACATGGTATCAGGTTCAGTTAGATGTAAGAATTAATGAATGGTTTGGAGAATTTTACGATACACTTCAGAAGGCTTTAACAGAACCTGGTTCGGTTACTGAAACTGAATTTATTGGTTATTTATTTACATTTGCTAAAGTTGCTGGTCTTTGGATAATAATTGCAATAGTTACAGGTTTTTTTGTATCTCATTGGGTATTTAGATGGAGAACATCAATGGCTGAATATTATCATAGTCAATGGTTAAAGGCTCGGTTGACAGAGGGTGCTTCTCAGAGAGTTCAGGAAGATACTTTGAAATTTGCAAGAATTATGGAAGGTTTGGGTGTAGGACTTTTAGATAGCATTATGACATTAATTGCTTTTCTACCAATTCTTTGGGGTCTTTCAAAACAAGTTGACGTGTTACCTTGGATAGGTGAGGTGGATCACGCTTTAGTATGGGTTGCAATCATATCTGCTTTAGGTGGAACAGTAGTTTTAGCTGCTGTTGGAATTAAATTGCCTGGAATAGAATATGATATTCAAAAAGAAGAAGCAGGTTATCGTAAAGAGCTAGTGCACGGTGAAGATGATCCAATAAGAGCTGCACCTCCAACAATCGGACAATTATACGATAGAGTTAGAGGTATACATTATAAATCATATTTCCATTATCTATATTTTAATGCTGTTAAATGGAGTTATTTTCAAGGTATGGTAATCGTACCTTATTTAGCATTAGCACCGACCATTGTTTCTGGAGCAATTACACTTGGTTTTGTTCAACAAATTACAAGAGCATTTGGCAGAGTAGAGAACTCTTTGCAATATTTAGTTAGAAGCTGGTCAACAATTGTTGAATTAATTTCTGTATGGAAAAGATTAAGTGAATTTGAAGCAAGATTAAATTATAATCCAGAGGAAACCACTGAAAATATTTAATGTCTTTGAATAAAGATTTAATTAAAAAACTTGTTAAGGTTACCTCTAGAGCCGCTATTAATTGTTATCGATATATAGGTAAAGAAAATAAAAGATTAGCTGATAAAGCCGCAACAGACTCAATGCGAAATGATTTAAATGATATGGAAATCAGTGGTGAAGTTGTGATTGGTGAGGGTGAACTCGATGAAGCTCCAATGCTTTATATTGGAGAAAAATTAGGCAAAGGTAATGGCCCAAATTTAGATATAGCTGTCGATCCACTTGAAGGAACTAATTTTGTAGCAAAAAATCTTCCTGGGGCAATTTCAGTTTTGGCTGTTTCAGAAAAAGGAAATTTATTCAATGCACCTGAAACATATATGAACAAATTTGCAGTCAGCAAAGATGTGCCTTTTGATGCAACGGACATTGATTTTCCCTTAAAAAAAAATATTTCAAATATAGCAGACGCAAAAAATAAAAATTTTAATGAACTTACTGTTTGTATCTTAGATAGACCTAGACATACAAACATTATTGATGAATTAAAGACTTTAGGGGTCAATTTAAAATTAATTTCCGATGGTGATATTTGTGGAGCACTTATGGTTTCTGATAATAAATATAATATCGATTTATTTCTTGGAATTGGAGGTGGTCCAGAAGGTGTTATTTCTGCTGCAGCGTTAGATGCATATGGATGTAAATTTCAGGGAAGATTTATATTTGAAACCGAAAGTGACAAAGATAGAGCAAAAAAAATGGGTATAAATGATTATAAAAAAAAATATGAAATAAGTGAAATTGTCAAAGGAGATAGTATTTTTTGTGCGACAGGTATAACCAAAACTGAAATAACAGCTGCCGTAAAAAAAGAAAATACAAAGTTTATTACTGAAACTCTTGTCACACACAAAGAATCCACAATAGAAATTGTAAAAAGTGAGGAAGCTATAGCTTGATTATTTTAAATAATTGCAATAGAAACTCCATCTCTGGTCCCTTCGTCTATCGGTTAGGACACATGGTTTTCATCCATGAAAGAGGGGTTCGATTCCCCTAGGGACCGCCATAATGCACTATTATGTTTATCTAATTATTACAAAAATTAATAATAAATCCATTTCATACGTTGGATATACAAATAATCTAAAAAAAAGATTAAAACTGCATAATTCATCAAAAGGAGCTAAGTTTACAAGAGGAAAAATTTGGAAAATGATTTATTTTAAATCATATAAGTCAAAAAAAAAAGCTATGATTGAAGAATATAAACTGAAAAAAAATTATAAATTAAGAAAAAAAATTAAAGATGGATAGTAGACTGAAAATTTCTATTTTATTACCCTATAAAGAAAATTTTTCTCCTGAATATCCTGGTGCAGTTTCATTGTTTTTAAATGATATCTTAAAAAATAGTAAATATAAAAATAATGCAATTGTTTATGGAAGTACAAATTTTGATAAAATTTATAAACATAAATATATAAACATAAATATAAAGAAGAATATTTTTAAAAGTCAGAATAAAGAATATGTTGAAGAGTTTTTAAAAAATGAAATTAAAAGAAATTCTGATTTGATTGAAATTCACAATAGACCAATTTATGTAAAATATCTTGAAGGTAAATTAAAAAACAATAATTTTATTCTTTATTTTCATAATGATCCTTTATCTATGAGTGGATCAGAATCTGTAAAAGATAGATTATATCTTATTAGTAAATGTTATAAAATAATCTTTAATTCTATTTGGTCAAAAAAAAGATTTTTACAAGATTTAAACAGTGAAGAAATTGATTATGGGAAACTTCTTGTTATAAACCAGTCAGCAAAAAAAGATAAAGTATTCTTTAACAAAAAAAAAAAAATTATAACATTTGTAGGAAAATTAAATAGATCAAAAGGTTACGATCTTTTTGGTAAAGCTATAATTAAGATATTGAATAAATATAGTGATTGGCAAAGTATCGTAATAGGAGATGAGCCTAGAGATAAATTAAATTTTGAACATAAAAATTTAAAAAACTTGGGCTTTGTTAACCATGCAAGTGTTTTGGATTATTACAAGAAAGCGAGTATTGCAGTAGTATGTTCTAGATGGGAAGAGCCCTTTGGCAGAACAAGTCTTGAGGCTGCAGCAAATGGATGTGCTGTAATTATTAGTAATAGAGGTGGCTTACCTGAAACTATTTCGGATGGTATAATATTAAATGAGTTAACATCTGATAATATTTATAAATCTATAGAAAGTTTAATAGTTAATAAAAAGAAAAGGTTTAGTTATCAAAAATTATCTTACGAGAATTTTTATCTTACACACAGATTTATTACCAAAAAAATTGATATCGTGAGAGATGATTTTAATAAATTAAATAAGAAATTTTTTATAAATAGTGATGATTTAAAACCTAAAATCATACATGTCACTAATTTTAACGAAAGACATAATGGTCGTCTGTTTTTCAATACAGGAAAAAGAATTAATAACGGTTTCATTAGATCAGGTAGCAGTGTTTTGGAATTTAGTGATCGTGATATACAAAAAAATTATAAATCCTATTCAGATATTTATGGATCCAAAATATTAAATGAAAAACTTTTAAAAACATGCTTTAATTATAAGCCTGATCTAATAGTTCTTGGTCATGCAGATTTAGTATCAAGGGATACACTGGGTATTATAAAAGAGAATTTACCAAAAATCAAAATATCTCAATGGTTTTTAGATCCTCTCAATATTAAAGGTCCTGATTATCAAAAAAATAAGAGAAGAATTCTTGACAAAACTGAATATATAGATTGTAATTTTTTAACAACTAGTCCAGATGTAATAAAATTTCTACCAAATAAAATAAATAATTATTTTATTCCGAATCCTGTAGACTCATCTTTTGAAACATTAAATAATTATAAAAAAAGTTGTGAAAATGACGTATTTTTTGCAATAAGTCATGGAGTTCATAGAGGTAATTTAAAGTATAAAAGAATAGAGGGCAGAGAAAAGTTTTTAAAACGATTAATGAATATGACTAAAAATATTAAGTTTGATGTATATGGTTTAGACAAAATTCAACCGATATGGGCAGATAACTATTTGAAATGTATCTCAAATTCAAAAATGGGACTAAACCTTAGCAGAGGATATCCTTTAAAATATTATAGCAGTGATAGAATTGTTCAAATAGTAGGAAATGGATTGGTAACACTTATTGATGAAAAAACTAAATATGGAAATTTTTTCAATAAGGATGAGATGGTATTTTATAAAAATATTTCTGATTTATCTGAAAGTATTTTAAAAATAAGTAAAGATGAAAAGCTGAGAAAATCAATTGCAAAAAAGGGTAGAGATAAGTACTTTAAGTATTTCAATTCAAATATAGTAGCAGATTTTATAATTAATAAGTCACTTGAGATAAATAAAAAAAAAAAATATTTGTGGCATAACCTACAAAACTAATGGATGAAAATTTGTTTTTTAGATTTAACTACATTTCAATACTCTCTATCTGACAAATATTCTCATAAATTAAGAGGTGCGGAGACTATATTGATAAATTTATCAGAAAATTTAAAAAAACTAGGTCATGATGTATATGTATTTAATAACTGTAAAGAAGATATTTCCACTAAAAGTAACAAATGGTTCAATATCAACAATATTCCAGGAAATTTGAGTTTTGATATAGCAATAACTAATTCTGATATTAGATTACTGAATAAAGTTTTAGCAAAAAAAAAATATGTAATTTCCTACAGTTTGCAATCTTTAGAAAAATTTATTAGAAAAGGGCAACTTTTATCATATTTAAAGCACAGACCTACAGTTATGCTTTTAGGAAAATATCATAAAAAGAAAAGATCAAAGTTGCTAACCATCTTTGGAGAAAAAATTATTGATATTTCAATTGATGATCTTTTTTTAAATACTAAATTGCACGATAATATAGACAATAATTTAGCTATATTTACATCACGGCCTGATAGAAATTTAAATTTACTAATTGATATTTGGAAGAATTATATTTACCCACTTAATAATAATTATAAATTAATGGTTACACCTAGCCATAATATAATTCAAAACTCTAATATATTATTTAGAAAAATGCAAAACCAATCAGATTTGATTAAAGATTTATTAAAATCTAGATTAGTTCTATTACCTGGTCATAAAGCTGAATTGTTTTGTTTAGCTGCTGAAGAGGCTAGAGAACTTTCTATACCAATTGTGACTTTGGGAATTGGTTCGCTATCTGAAAGAGTAGAACATGGCAAAACAGGTCTAATTGCAAATAATAACAAACAATTCGCTGAATATACTTTGGAACTTTTTAAAAATGATGAACTATGGACGAACATTAAAAATAACTTGAAAGAAATTAGAGGATCGAAAAATTGGCTAAAATGCACAAAATCTTTTTTAAAAGCTGTGAATGAATCTATTTAAAAAAAAATATTTTATATATTCTATTTTTTGAATTTTTCTTCTATTTATAAATAATTTGTCTTTATGGATCGTTTTATGCAAAGCATCAATACTTTGATTTTTTGTGGGTTTATATACAATTTGTTCTTTAGTTATATTTTGAAAATCTTGAATTAAATTTACAATTCTTGTTTTTTTTACAAAATATAGATATAACGCAATCCATAGATCATCATCGTGAAATAAATTTTTATTATCATTAACAAAATTAGTATAAAATTTTTCTATTTTGTCTAAAAAAGTACAATTAAATAAAAAACCATCCGCACATTGACCTATTCTAATATCAAAAACCTTATTTAAATAATATGAATAATTAATAGAGTCTTTTCTAAAATTATTTAAAAAAATTTCTAAAAATCTTGGATGATATTCATGATCATCATCGATAAGCACGACAAAATCATAATCGTTTTTAATTTTATTAATAGAACCCATTATTTTAGTCCCTGGTCCAAAATCGTTACATCTTACTATTTCTAAGTTTTCATAATTTATGCTCATTATTTCCTCTTCTTTGAAAAATTCATCTTTAAATCTTTTAAATTTATTAGGTAGATTTAAGTAAATCTTATTTGGTTTAACTGATTGCTTTGCAATTGATTCAATAGTTGGTTTAATATTGTTAATTCTAGATGGAATTGTAGTTAGTGATACACAAAATTTCATTTATAATTTAATTTTGTTTAATGCATTATTTTTGAATATATTTGCTTCTCTAATGTATCTTCTTACCATTTGTGTTGTTTTATGGCCTGTCATAGCCATTATGCTTCTTTCATCTGCACCATTTTCTGCTGCTACAGTTGCAAAACCTGATCTTAAACTGTGGCCTGCAAAATTTTTATTTTCAATTCCAGCCAAATTCAAATATTTTTTAATTAATAAGACAACAGATTGATCTGTTAATCTGTTATCAGTTAATGTTGAGCCTTTTGCAAACCTTCTAAATATTGGACCTGATTTAATTTTTGATATCTCTAACCATTTTTTTAGATTAACTACTGGACAATAATTTTCATCGGTAAGGTAGGGCAATCCTTTGATCATACCTTCACCAAATTGATCAGTTTTTGATCTTTTAATCATTATTTTAAGACCTTCAGGTACAAATTCCAGGTCCTCATGATCAATTGATATAAGCTCTGTTCGCCTAAAACCTCCTCCAAACCCGATTAATATAATTGTTTTATCTCTATGTTTTTTAATATTATCAATTTTTTGTTGATTTATAACATTAATTATTAATTTTAAATGATTGATTAATAATGGTTTTTTGCCTCTTTGTATGCTGCCCTTAACTCTTTTAATTCCCATTAAATTTTCTATAATTATTGGATGTTTTGTATCTAAATAATGACCTTTTAATTTATGAACCATGCTTATTGATACTAATCTTCGTCTTAAAGTGCTTATTTTTGAGTTTTTAGACAGATGGGTAAGGTATAAGGAAACTATTTTTGGCTCTGTTGGTAATGAATTTAATCCATGCTTTGCACAAAAAGCTCCGAAGTCTCTAAAGTCAGATTTATAAGCTCTTAAAGTATTGTTTGCTTTTGAGCTTTTAAGATTATTTAAAGTTGCCTCATGAAGCGATTTTAGATCCGTTGTCAGTTCATTCATATAATTACTATTGATAACAATTAATTATCATTAGTAATATATTAAGTGATTTTAAATGTCAAATGAAATAAAAAATATTTCATGACTATAGATGGCGAAATTCCAACAAGCTATTTTTTAATAATGTCTTTAGGTTTAACTATATTAAGTTATTTAGTTTACAAAAAAAATGGAAAATCATTAGAAGTATATTTTCTATCTGTCTTAACAATAATTTTCTATTTATCTTATTTTGTTGTTATTTTTGTTGGACCTAGATAGTTTGTTAACGCTATTCACAGCTGTTAAAAACCCTTAATAATCAACTATAAAGTGATACCAATCTAATTTGCACTATGATAATCTTGAAAATGAATTAAGAGGCAACTCTTAACTGACCATCTGGGGAAAAATCGAGAGATTCAAGCCCAGAGGGCAGAAAACCACGCAGAGTAGCGCTAAAATTGCGGGGTGGAAGGCATGGCGGTAGCGCATACAACGACGTGCCAAAAAACTACTGATCTTTGTACCTGAAAAGGTGCAGAGATACAGGGTTTTTTTTTCATGATCCTTAAAGGAACAAAATTTCAAATTAAAGTTTGGACCTACTTAAAAACTATTAAAAAAGGTACAGTTTTAACTTATTCTGACGTAGCCAGGGGCATTAATAAGCCTAAAGCTGTTAGAGCTGTAGCTAATGCTATAGGAAAGAACCCTTATGCTCCTAAAATACCTTGCCATAGAGTAATCAGGTCTGATGGGTCTCTTGGAGGATATTCTGGTAAAGGTGGTATAAAAACCAAGAAAAAACTACTCAAATCAGAGGGTATTTTGCTCTAAAAGCTAGTAATACCAACAATTTTTTTAAATTTAACAACATTTAGTATTACAATTTTAAATTCCCCTATTGGTTGCAGCTTATAAATTGAAATCTCTAAATTAGCCCTATATTTGGGGCATTAAACGCTATATTCATAAATTGCATTACTTAGGTAATTATTTAGAAAATTATTATTTTTTTATATATTTATATCGATCAATTTTAAGAAATTTCCATATCAAAATAAAACAACGTTTTTATTATCAATAGATTTGTTATAAAATTTTTTCATAATTGTTGATTTTATTGAATTATTGTCCTCAATTTCATATTACAATTTTATTGTTTATTTTTATAATTCAAATAACTGCATATTTATTGATTATTTTTATATACAAGCGCTTATTTAATTGAAAATTTTGTAATTTTTTTCCATAATTTTCTAATTTATGTAAATAAAATTATAGTTAAGATATTATAATAAATATTATAATTACAATAGTTTACATATATATATTGAAGTATTATATTAACATATAGTACATATATATTTACTTATATTTATGATAATATTCTCTTTTAAAAACATATAAGCCTGATGAAACGATTATGAAAAGTCCAATAAAAGTATATCTATCAGGAAAATCCGAAAACACATAATACCCTAAAATAAGGTTAGTAATTATCTCGAAATAACCAAATGGTGCTAATTTTGAAGCATCAGCGTAACGAAGAGACAAAATAATTAAAATATGACCTAAACAGGCAAATATACCCATAAGAGCCATCCAAGACCATTGAATTGGAGTTGGATTAATCCAAACAATAGGAACAAAAAAAGATGCGATAATGGCCCCTACTACGCCCGTAATCAGCAATGTGAGCAAAGGACTATCTGTTGAATGTAATTTTCGAGTTATTATTAGATAAAAGCCGTAAAAACAGCCTGTTCCAACAGCTGCTAAACTAGCAAGATTAATTTCTATAATTCCAGGTCTTATGACAACTAAAATACCAAAAAAACCAACTAATACAGCAGTCCACCGTCTATACCCAACTTTTTCGTTAAGTAAAAATGGAGAAAGAATAGTTGTGACCAATGGAGCAACGAATGCCAATGTTAACGCTTTTGCCATTGAGATTACAGAAATAGAGTAAAAAAAACATATATTTGCAAAAAATAAAGACAAACCTCTAATTATTTGTAATTTGATATTTTGAGAAAACTTCAACTGTTCTTTAAAAAATAAAAACATAAAAAAAGTTGTGAAAAAAACTGTAAAAAAATATCTAGCCCAAGTTATTTGAAAAAAAGATAAATCCGAAGATAAGTATTTTGCAATGGCATCCATAAACGGCAAAACCATCCATGCGGATAAATTTAAAAATATTGCTTTCATTTAAGCGAAATATTTAAGTGAAATAAATACTGTAATTGGAACTGTAACCAATGACATTAAAGTAGACACAACAATTGTGCTGGAAATATTATCTACATTTTTTTTTGGTGAATACATTGAAGCAACCAAATAACATAATATTGCACTAGGCATAGAAGATTGGATTAGTAGAACTCCAGCGGCAAAACCAGATAAATTAAAAAATTTTATAATAAAAAAACCTACAATAGGACCAAGAATTACTCTGCCTATTGATGTTATAATTGAATCTCTCAAAGAAAATACTTTCATTTGTGTTAAGGCAATACCTAAAGACATTAAAATCATAACAATCATGGCATAAGATAAAAGCATTGTTGTATTAATCACAAAAACTGGCATCACTTTGCCGTAGTATAAAAAGATAACTGTCAAAATAATTGTATAAAAGGATGGACTTTTTGCAATTATTGAGAAATCAAATTTTCGTTTTGCAAGAAATATATTAGCAGTAAAATGTAAGAGTATTACCAAAGATGATATAGCTGCAGCTACACCCATGCCCAATTTACCATAAGCAAAAAGGCATATTGGTATACCCATATTACCTGTGTTAGGCAAAAAAAAAGTAGGTAATTCTCTAATATAATCTTTTTTCATTAGAATTAAAAAAACAAGACCAATTAAAGCAAATGATGAAAGTAATATTAATGCGTAAATAAAATATTCTGCAAATATATTAAATGTAACACCTGTAGAAGTAAGAGAAAAAATTACTAAAGCTGGGGTTCCAAAATTTCCAGCATAAGATGTTATAAAGGAGGTATCAAAATTTGGATTTTTTTTTCCTAATAAAAAACCAATTCCAACAATAAAAAATACAGGAAATAGAACTTCAAAGAGCTTTAAATAAAGTTCCATTTAAAAAAGTCTTAATAATATTGGATTCTTAATAATATTTTTATTTGATTTAAAAGATTTAATACATTTCTGATAATCTTTTTCCAAAGATTTGTGGGTAATAATTACAATTGATGCGGTCTTATTTTTATTATTTGGTATTTGTATTAATCTTTGTACAGAAATTTTATGTTTAGCAAATTTTTTTGTAATTTCGGATAAAACACCAGGTTTATCTTTAACTTCAAGTCTAATATACAAAGCATTGGAATAATTATCCGTATTATAAATTGATGGAGATTTTCTTTTATTGTCTGAAATTCCAAAGGGATATTTGATGTTCCCTCTTAAAATAGACAAAAGATCAGACATCAAGGCAGATGATGTTGGTCCAGGTCCAGCACCTTCTCCCTGCAAAACACTCTCCCCTACTGGTTTACCTTCTATTATTACAGCATTCATAACACCATTAACATTAGCGATATAAGTATTTTTTTTAATTAAACACGGATGAACTCTTTCAAATAATTTATTATTAACAATTTCTGTTACACCCAATAGTTTGATTTTATAATTTAACTGATTTGCAATTTCTAAATCTTTGTATTCTATGTTTTCAATACCCTCCATTAAGCATTTTGAATTTGAAACTTTATTGTTGAATGCTAAAGCAGAAAGAATTTTAACTTTAGCTAGAGCATCGTAACCATTTAAATCTAATTTTGGATTGCCTGGTTCAGCATAACCTAATAATTGAGCTTTTTTTAATACAGTTGAAAATCCAGACTTAGTTTCTTCCATTTCAGATAAAATATAATTACAGGTACCATTTAATATTCCATATACTTTACTTATCTTGTTAGTTGCCAGTCCTTCCTTAATTATTCTTAATACTGGAATTCCACCTCCTACTGATGCTTCAAATTCTAAATTAACTTTATTTTTTTCAGCAAATTTCGAAAGATTATTACCATGTTTTGAAATTAATGCTTTATTAGGAGTTACAACATGAATTTTATTCTTAAGTGCAAATTCAACAATTTTTTTTGATATACCATCGGATTGACCAATAGCTTCAATTAAAATATCAATTTTATTATTTTTAAAAATTTTAAAAGGATCTTTGTAAAATATTTTCTTATTAATTTTAAATCTCCTTTTTTTATTAATATTCTTAGCTGAAATTGCTGAAACAGAGATAATTTTTCCAGTTTTTTTTAAAATATCTTTTTTTTTTGTATTGAGCTCATTATAAAGATAATTACCAATCTGACCCAATCCAACAATTGCTATATTAAGTTTTTTCTTCATATCAATCATCTAAAATTGGAAAACTACTATTTTTTCCATAATTAATAATTTTATTTTTAAAATCTTCGAAAGAAATACTTTTATCAATATCTAAATTAGTTTTTTCAACCATATCATCATTTTTTTTCTTTAAAAAAGAACTAATGTTTTGATTAGAACAATTATTTATAAATAAAAAAACTAAGAAAATTGTTAATATTTTCATCAATGCAATCCTTCATCAGATTTATAACCAAAAAAAATATTCATATTTTGAACGGCTTGTCCACTACCACCTTTAATTAAATTATCTATAGCTGACAATATAATAATTTTATTTTTATATTTACTCTCACATACAGAAATATGACATTTATTTGTGTTTATTACTTCGTTTGTACCTAAAAATGTATTTGGTTTTAGAATTTTTATAAATTTACTTTTTTTGTAATATTTTTTTAAAAAAGAATAAGTTCTTTTAAGAGAATCATTTTTTTTTAGATCTAAATACATGGTAGTTAATATTCCTCTAAACATTGGTGAAAGATGAGGTGTAAATTGAAATTTAACCTTTTTACCAGTTTTTTTTTTTAGTTCCTGATCTATTTCTGAATTATGTCTATGAAATGCTAACCCATAAGCACTAAAAGTCTCATTTAAAAATTTATCACTGTATTTTTTATGAATTTTTCTACCCGCGCCCGAATAGCCAGATTTCGAATCAATTATTATATTATTTGATTTAACAATATTATTTTTAATTAATGGTACTAAGGGTAATAAAATAGATGTTGGATAACAGCCGGGACAAGAAATTATTTTATATTTTTTAATATTTTTATTATTTAATTCGGGTAAAGAATAAATACTTTGTTTGATTAATTTGGGTGCATTATGTTTGATTTTATACCATTTCAAATAATCATTAGCTGATTTAAGTCTAAAATCTGCAGCTAAATCTATTAAAATATTTTCACTTTTTAAATTTTTTGAAATTTTTTGAGCCTCTCCATTAGGCAAAGCTGTAAATACAACATTAACGTTTTTTAATAACTCTTTATTAAATTTAACAATATTTGGTAGTTTGTATTTATTAAAATATTTATCATAAGAGCTAAGTTTCTTACCTACAGAGGAGTCGCCACAAAGATATTTAATTTTAACTTTTTTATGTTTAGTTAATAATTTAACTAGTTGAATACCTATGTATCCAGTAGCTCCAGCAACTAATGCATTAATCTTAGACATATTGTAATATAACAGTTGTTAAATAAAATGGTATTATCTTTTAGAGAATTGAAAACTTCTACGAGCTTTTGCGCGACCAGGTTTTTTTCTCTCAACTGATCTTGAGTCTCTGGTAGTAAGTTTTTCTTTTCTAAGTGTGGGCTTTAAATTTTCATCAAATTGTAAAAGTGCTCTTGATATTCCGTGAACTAAAGCTCCTGCTTGACCAGTGTGGCCTCCACCAACAACTTGTGATCTAACATCATAATCTGTAGCTTGGTTTATGATTTCAAAGGTCTTAATATTTGCATTTTATGAGTAGCTCTAGAAAAATAATCATCAAGATTTTTTCCATTTACATAAAATTTGCCAGTTCCTTTTTTTAACCAAACTTTAGCTATCGATGTTTTTCTTCTACCTGTTGCATATTTAGATTCTTTAAAATCTAATTTTAATTTTTTAGGAGATGATTGATTTGTTTCCATATTAATTTCTTACTATGTTTTTGGAGTTTAATTTTTCAATTTCTATAATTTCAGGATTTTGAGCTGAATGAGGATGCTCTGAGCCAGAGTAAACTTTAAGTTTAGTTAATTGTTTTTTAGCTAAAGGACCGCCAGGTAACATTCTTTTCACTGCCATTTTTAATACTTCACCTGGTTTTGAATATTGCAGGATCTCTGGAGTTGTCTCTTTAATTCCGCCAGGATGTCCAGTGTGTCTGTAATATTTTTTATCTGTAAATTTGCTACCAGTAAATTTTAATTGATCTGCATTTTTAACGACTACGAAATCACCACTATCCATATGTGGTGTAAATGTTGCTTTATTTTTTCCTCTTAAAATTTTTGATACAACTGTGGCCAATCTCCCAACAACTGCTCCAGTTGCGTCAATTTCAAACCATTTACTATTTAGGTCATCTTTTTTAAGAAATTTAGTCATAATTGCCGGATTAATACTTATAAATCTATATATTGTCAAACGATATACAGTTAGATCTTAAGTCATTTTTGATAGTTTTAACTAATAAATAAGGTATTAATAGTTAATAATAATAGTTTATAATAAATCTTAAAAAATTTAAACAGGAGCAACTAAATGTCAGATAAAAAAGGAATGGATCCTAAAACATATAAATTCGATACACTAAGTTTACACGCAGGCTATCAACCTCATAAAAATGCTGGTTCAAGACAAGTTCCAATTTACCAAACAACATCATATTTATTTGACGATGTAGATCATGCTGCTGCTTTATTTAATTTAGAAAGAGGTGGACACATTTATAGTAGGATATCAAATCCAACAGTTGCTGTTTTAGAAGAAAGAGTTGCTTCATTAGAAGGTGGAACTGCTGCACTTGCTACATCTTCTGGCATGAGTGCAATATTTCTTGCTGTAATGACTCTATGTGAAGCGGGAGATCATTTAGTCGTATCTTCTCAACTTTATGGTGGAACAGTAAATCTATTTAGACTTACGCTTCCAAAGTTTGGAATTAAAACAACATTTGTAAAACCTCGAGATACCGAGGGTTTTAAAAAGGCGATTCAAAAAAATACAAAAGGTATTTTTGGAGAGCTTGTTGGGAACCCTGGTAATGAAATTATGAATATGCCAGAAATTGCAAACATTGCTCATGAAGCTGGTATACCATTAATGGTTGATGCTACATACCAAACACCTTACTTATGTAAGCCAATTGAACATGGAGCTGATATTGTAATTCATTCATTAACAAAATGGATGGCTGGTCATGGATCTTCAATGGCTGGAATAGTTGTAGAAGGTGGAAAATTTGATTGGATGCAAAACGATAAATTTCCTACTATGACTCAACCATATGAAGGTTATCATGGACTTTCTTTTGCAGAAGAATTTGGACCAACAGCATTTACAATGAAGGCAAGAGCCGAAGGTATGAGAGATTTCGGTCCTTGTTTAAGTCCACAAAATGCTTGGAATGTTTTACAAGGTATTGAGACATTATCTGTAAGAATGAAAAAACATTGTGAAAATGCAGAAAAAATGGTCGAGTATTTATTAGGACACGAAAGTGTTGCTTGGGTTTCACATCCAAGTGTGCCTGATCATCCTGATCATGATTTAGCAAATAAATTATTACCAAATGGAAAAGGTTCTATGATTGCATTTGGAATAAAAGGAGGTAAAGAAGCTGGAGAAGCATTTATTAATAATGTTAAACTTGCTTCACACCTAGCAAATGTAGGTGATACAAGAACATTAGTCATTCATCCAGCATCTGCAACACATTCACAAATGGATGAAGCTACATTAAAATTTGCTGGTTTATCACATGATATGATTAGATTATCAGTTGGAATAGAGGACATTGATGATATCAAAAATGATTTTGAGAATGGATTTAGAGCTGCTAGGAAACCTAGGCTCGTTTCCAATCAATGAAGTTTAAAGTAAATAACAACGAAGTTTACGCATCCACTGGTGGAAGACCATTTGATAAAAATAAGCCATTAATTATATTTGTTCACGGTAGTGGACTAACTCATATGACTTGGGTCTTGCAGACTAGATATTTTGCATTTCATGGTTACAGTGTTTTGGCTGTGGATATGCCTGGTCATGGACTATCAGGTGGAGAAAGTTTAAAATCTATTGAAGATATGGCTGATTGGGTAAGCGATGTTATTGATGCAGTTGAATATAAAGAAGCCTCTTTAGTTGGACATTCACAAGGCTGTCTAGTAACAGTTGAGTGTACAGCAAGAAATCCGGAAAAAATTAAAACTTTAAGTTTGATGGGTGGCGCTGGTGCAATACCGATGAATCCTGAATTACTAGCCTTGGCCGAAAATAATGATCCAAAAGCTGTGGAATTGATGATGGATTGGGCGCACGGACCAGCTGGGCATTTTGGTGGACATCCTGTTCCTGGTCTTTATCATATAAACACCGGTTCAATGTTAGCAAAAACTAGAACGATTAAAAATACCCTCGGTGTAGATTTTAGAGCATGTGATAATTATAAAAACGGTTTTGAAGCTGCAAAAAAAATTAAGGTTCCTACCCTTTCGATACTTGCCACCGATGATAAAATGTGTCCTGTAAAAGAAGGAAAAAAACTAGCAAATTTAATAGACGGAAGTCAAATAGATATAATAGATAATTGTGGACATATGATGTTGCTCGAAGAAGCAGATCGAGTCTTAAATGTATTAAAAAAATTTATTACAACTAATTACCCAGCTAATTAATATAATCATAATATTGTATGAAAAAAAACTTCAGATTTTTTGATAATAGGCAAAAGTACCTTCTTTTTGTTACTACAACAAACGAAAAAAATAAAATAGCAGATGCTTTGAAACCAATTGTTCAAAAAATAAAACCAAAATTTCCTGCCTTAAAAGTTTTTGATGCTGGTATGGGCGATGGATCATTGTTGATGAGTGTAATGAGACAATGTCATCAAAAAATGCCACATATTCCTTTATTAGTATCCACGAAAGAGATAAGTATGGAGGACGTTAGATTGGGACTTGAAAAACTTCCGGATAGATTTGTTGAACATAAAAATACAGTATTTGTTATTTCAAATCTAAATTATGTAGAATCAACATCTTTAAAATCCAATAACAAAAAAAAACAAAAGAAAATGAATTGGAAGGTGGTAAAACTTATTGGAAATTCATCATTAGATTATGCAAACCAATTAAGAAGACTGAATCAAGAATTTTTAAATAAGAAATGGCAGATTGAAAGAAACCCAAAAAATGGAAACCCAACATATAAAGAACCATCAGTTATTGTAATTTACCGAAAAGACCAAGAATTTTCTTTAAAAAATATAATACCAAAAAAAAATGATGGTAAAAATAGTTATAATTTAATTATAGCTTCTCAACCCTATAGATCTAGAATTTCAGCAGAAAAAAAAGTTAAATATGTTATCGAGCCAATGTTAAAATCACTAGATAAAAAAGGCAAATTAGTTGTTGTACATGCGTGTGGCAAAGATCCAGGAAATAAAATTATTAAAAAAATATGGCCTAATGAAAAACCATTTCCTTCTCTATATAACTCAATTTTAAAATATATTAAGAATAATACCGATAAGGATTTATTAAAAACATTAAAATTTAATAAAAAACAAACAATTAAATATGTACTAAGAGCTTTGCCAAACGAAATTAGTGGGGGTATTGCAACATCATTAATATTTTCGGCATGGAATGCTGCAGTCTATGTTAATCAAATATCAGATGAACAAATAATGAGGGCAGAAGGAAAGAAATATTATCAAAAAATTGTACAGCAAGTAGTAAATAATAATAAAGGATTACACTTTAATAACGAACTTTTTGTTATTGAAAAAAAATAATTAATTAAACTTATTTTTGAACAAAAAATATAAAGTTGCTGTAACTAATAATATTGAACTAAACTGATGAAAAGATGAAGTTAATATACTTGCACCACTTAAAATAGTAAGTACTCCTAATGAAATTTGTAAAAATATAACAAATCCTAAAATGATTATAGAATTTTTTAAGAAATAGATTTTTTGTTTATAAACGATAAAAGATATTAGTACGTAAATAATAAATATCAAATATGCTATATTTCTATGAATATATTGAACTAAAGATGGATCACTCAAGGCAGATATTTTAAATAAATCTATAATTTTGTTATCATCAGGAAAATAAGAATTACCCATCAAAGGCCAGGTATTATATATTTTACCAGCATCCATTCCAGAAACGAATGCTCCAAAAATTATTTGTATAAAGATTAATATTAAAAAAAATTCTGGCAAATAATTTTTTAATAATTTTCTAGTTTTTTTTGTATTAATTAATTTTAAATAATTCCAAAATATTAAAGATAATA
>QCSH01000014.1 GCA_003211555.1 Pelagibacteraceae bacterium AG-470-G21 | reverse complement strand
AATTGGTTACACATAAACTTATTATTGTATTCTCCCAAATTACCTTCGTATGGTTTATATTTTTTGTAAGGCACATAATTACTATTTGTCCAAGCCCATAAATTTCCATAAACTGAATCTGCCTCCTCCTCAATTTCATGGAAAACTTTATTTTCTAAAAAATTTCCTTTTTTTTCTGATTTTTTTAGAAAATATTCCATCTCAAATTCACCTGGTAATCTTTTATTTTTATATCTTGCAAATGCATCTGCCTCATAAAAACTTATATGTGAAACTGGTTTATTGTTATCTAATTTTTTTACGCCATTTAATGTAAAATAATTATTATTATCTATCCAATACATAGGTCTTTTTAATTTATTATTTTTTACGAAGTCCCAACCGTCAGAAAGCCAATATTGATGTTTTTGGTAGCCACCATCATTAATAAATTCTTTCCACTCTCCAATCGTAACAAAAGAAAATATTTTAAATGGATCTAATTTTATTTTAGCTGTGGGTAATTCATTATCGTAACAAAATACATCTTTATCATTACCATAAATAAATTCTTCAGCACTTTTTACAATCAATTCGTTTCTTTCATTTATTTTAGATTTATCATTTATTGGATTGTAAGTTGGCATTAATGGATTGTTATAAAAAATATTTTTTATATCCATTAACATTAATTCTTGATGTTGTTGCTCGTGATTTGACCCTAACTCAACAAGAAATGATGTTCTATTATTTTTAGTTTTTTTTAGAAAATCAATAATATTTTCAGTTACATAATTTCTGTAATTAACGACGTCTTTAAACAATGGTCTATTTAAAGAACCTCTCTTATCTCTAGGATTATATTCACCTACAGAGTTATAATATGAATTAAATATATAATTAAAATCTTTATTAAATGGTTTGTAATTTTCATCCATTTCAGACAATATAAACTTTTCAAAGAACCATGTGGTGTGGCCAAGATGCCACTTTAGTGGACTTACATTCTTACTTGGCTGTATAACCATATCCTCTGGTTCTAAATTTTCACATAAAGATAGGGTCTGATGTCTTGTTTTCGAAAATAATTCAGAAATTCCGGATATTTTATTTTCCATGACCAAACTTAATTAAATTTTACCACCATGACAATGGGTAACAATGTGTTCAACTATCTTTAATATTTTTATAGACAGAGAATATAAAATAAATAAGAATTTGATTATGAATTTTTCTTTAGAAATAGGTCCAAAAGCTGATTTAAGCACATTGCCAAGGGTAAAAGATGTTTACGTGACTATGCTACCTGGTGGAGATTATAAAGAAACAGCTCAAAAATCTGGTGAATTAGTTAAAGAAGGATTTAATCCTGTTCCTCACTTTCCAGCAAGATCGATCAATGACGACAATCAACTTAAAGATTACGTTTCTAGATGTAAAGACTTTGGCGTCAAACAAGTCTTGGTAATTGGAGGGAGTAGAGAGCCTATTGGAAAATTTGATAGCTCATATCAGGTGTTGGAGACAGGATTTTTTGACGATATCAAGATTGGAATTGCTGGACATCCAGAGGGGAGTCCTGATATATCCGATTCTGATTTAGAAAAAGCTATGATAGATAAAAAGCCTTATGCTGATTATATAGTAACGCAATGGTTAATGGATACTCAGCCAATCATAGATTTTATATCTAAACAAACAATACCAGTTCATGTTGGAATAACTGGGCCAATGAAAATATCTAGCTTAATAAAATTTGCTAATATTGTAGGGGCGAAAAATTCCATTAACTTTCTTAAATCTAATTTTAGTAAGGCGTTAGATTTATTGAAACCTAAAGACCCTAATGATTTAATTGGGAAAGTTAAATCGCATACTGATTATTTCCACATTTATACATTCGGCGGCTTGAAGGAAACTAACAAGTGGTTGAAGGAGAATAACTATGTCTAATGAATTTGACTATAGTAAACTAAGACATACAACATCAGTAGATCAGTCTGATAGAAAAGTACCATACAATCTAAGACAAAGTGGACCTACTAAAGTTGAGATGCTGATATCAACAAGAGTAAGGAAATCTCCATACTGGCATTTATCTATGAAAGCAGGATGTTGGAGAGCAACGGTTTATAATAGAATTTATCATCCAAGAGGTTATGTAAAACCTGAAGATGGTGGTGCGATGGTTGAGTACGAAGCAATTAAAAACCATGTTACAATGTGGAATGTTGCAGTTGAAAGACAAATACAAGTAAAAGGACCAGATGCGGAAAAATTCGTCGATTATGTAATTACAAGAGATGCAACAAAAATTTCGCCAATGAGAGGAAGGTATGTAATTTTATGTAATGCATATGGAGGAGTGTTAAATGATCCAATTCTTTTAAGAATATCAAAAGATGAATTTTGGTTTAGTTTATCAGATAGTGATATTGGGTTATATCTGCAAGGAGTAAACGCAGACGAAAGGTTTAATGTTGAAATTAATGAAATAGATGCGTGTCCTGTACAAATTCAAGGTCCAAAAGCGAAAGCTTTAATGAAAGATCTTTGTGGAGATGAAGTTGATATAGATAATATGCCTTTTTACGGATTGGCATCTGCAAAAGTTGGCGGAAGAAGTTGTATTATTTCTCAAACTGGTTTTTCGGGAGAATCTGGATTCGAAATATATTTAAGAGAAGCAACTTTATATGCAGAAGATATGTGGAATGCAGTTCTTGAGGCCGGGAAAAAACACAACTTGATGGTAATTGCTCCAGCACATCATAGAAGAATTCAAGCTGGAATACTTTCATGGGGACAAGATATGGATCATGAGCATAATCCATTTCAGTGTAACCTCGGTTACCAAGTTTCTTTATCTGGAAAAGGTGAATGGAACAAAAAAGGTGATTACGTTGGTAAAAAAGCACTAGAAAAGATGAAAGAAGACATAAAAGCAGGACATAAACCTTACAAACTTCAATTAGTTGGTCTTGAACTAGGTGGAAAACCAATTGAAGAATACGCACCAGACTTTTGGTTAATTTCAGAAAATGGGAGCGAGCCAGTAGGATTTATAACTTCTCCTTGGTATCATCCAGAAAAAGGAAAAAATATTGCAATGGGATATGTGCCATTTGATGGAACTTTAAACGCCAATGGATTTCCAAGAGGTAAGGTTGGATCAAAGTTTAAGGTGCATTTGCCTGAGAAATATTCTGATAAAATTGGAGAGCCTGTAGATGCTGTTGTGGTTGATGTTCCATTTACAGAATCATATAACGCAAACACGAGAGAAGTAGTTAATAAGTGATAATAATTTTTTTAGGGGGATACAATTCCCCCTAAATATGACTAAAACATTTTTTATTGCAGTTTGCATTATAATAATTATTGCACTAATTATATTCCCATTAATCGTTTCTTATAAAGCACAAAAAAAAAATAAAGATAATTAATGTTTGCTCAATTTTTAGATATAGTTTTTAAATCCTTAAAGCTTGATAAATCACTTTACAAAAGCGCAAAATATTATGGAGAGGCAGGAATATATTTTGCAATTTTGATCATGATATTAGATGGTGTTGCTGGTGCTGTAGCTGCAAATACTATTGTAAAAACATCTGTAGGTATATCTGGATTAACAGCCATATTAACCTGGCTTGTTTGGGCTATATTTATTTATGTTATTGGAGTAAAAATATTTCCTGATAAAGATAGAAAGATTCCATTCAAAAGAGTTTTAACTGCAGTTGGATACGCTCATGCTCCGGGTATAATTCGATTTTTTGCTGTAACACCTGAATTAATGTTGTTAATAATTTTCTTAACTCAATTTTGGATTTTTGCTTCTTTAATTATAGCAACAAGACATATTTTGAATTTGAAATCAAATTTGAAAGCATTCGGGATAGTATTTTTGTCGTTTTTAATTATTTCTTTTTTAACAATTTCGTTTGTAATGACTAAAATTAATTCTTTACCTGTAAGTACAAATATTTAAAGCGGAAATAAAGTTTTAGATGTTCTACAAGAATTACAAAGTTTATATCCTGTGAGTATTAAATTTTGAGTTACTGTCTCATCTTCATTTTTACACTCATCACAAATATCATTTAATTCGTTATTATCTAATTCATCTAATTTATAATCAATACTATTAGTCATTATCTGATAATCCTGCTCCAGCAGTTTTTTGTTTTAATTCCTCTGTTTCTTCTACAAATATATTTTCAGATAAGTTTGTTAATTCTTTCCAGTCATCTTCTGAAAAATTATTCTTATTTTCCAAGAATTGAATTTTAATAACATCAGCTTTTTCCACAACTTCACTACTCAAATAATTTGAATATATTGACAAGTTAAAATTTAGTAAAAATTCTTTTTTATCTATTTTTAGAAAAATTCTCTTTCCGGTTATTTCAGAAGATCTACTTATAAATGGCAAGAATATCAATGGATATGCCACTTTTTCTATTTCAACATCAATCAATTCTTGAATAGATATAGATTGATCAAAAAAACTTAATCCAAGTTTAATAGGACAATAATAGTTTTGTGGTTTATTATTTTTTTTAAATGATTGACAGTTTTCAAACTTATCATCACTAAAAATCTTAAAATACTGGTTTATATTTTTTACACCTGGAAGGCCAAATAACTCTAATTGCCTGATGTTCTTTCCTATTTCTTCAGCGACTCCCCATGAAAAACCTTTAGCTTTTGTTGAGCGTTTTATAATAGTATCAATTTCGCTGTAACTTCTCATTAAGTAGATTATTTATATATCCAATATTGATTAAATGAATTAAGTTCATTTGGTAATGGAGCTCCTTGAAACATGCAAATTCTTAACCATTTGTCTGACCTAGGATCAAAATTGACTGCTCCAAAAAAAGATAGTTTAAGTCTTAACATATCTATAGGAATTAATTTTGAACCAATTGTGTTATCTTGAATTTCGGAATAAGGGTATTTCTCTGTAATAAATACCCTTCTCACGATATGTCTTAAATCATTACTTTGTCCTAAAAAACTACCAATCTTTAAGCTATTTTTTAATGTAAAAATAGTTTCATAAAGTTTTTTTATATCTCTTGCAATTGCTGTGGGCTGCTCGAGTTCAGAACCTCTATCTTCAAACCTATCTCCAATTCTAGGTTCTTCTTTATTTTTTGATATGAACCAAAATTTTTTGTTGTTCTCATTTTTCGAAAAATCAATTTTTAAAATATCCGAATAATTATGCTCAATTATTTCTCTTAGATCATTTATTGTTCTATCTACTGGTATGTTAAAACTACTATCCTCATCTGAACTCATTTGAGAAATCAGAGGATCTGTTATTTTATTATATGGTTCCATCATAATAGAAACTAAATACTCAATTCCTTCTTCAGTTAAATTTTCTTCTGCCCAATTGTATAATTTATCAAATATATAAAGATTTGATTTAGAAATATTATCTTTCAAGTAATTAATTAATTTTTGCAAATCATTAATTAAATTCTCAATTTTTTTTTTCTGATATTCGCTATCTGTATTCCATGTACTAATATTTTTTAGTGATTTAGTTAAACATTTATAAAAGATTTTAAACTCTTCTTCTGATACTTTTTCTATCTCTCTTATTTTTTTTAATGCAATTTCTCTAGATAAAATCCAGTTATTTAATAATGTAGGGTGATTTACAATAAATGGCGCCATGCCTAATCCAGTTGAATTGCCAATTCCTAAATTTCGACAAATATCTAAGTCTAGTTCTACAGCATCTTTAGGATTTTTATTTTTTGCAATATGATTAACTTGATCAAAAGTGAATTGTCTTACAAGATAAACTAACATCATTTCTAATCTAAATGGACCATTTATTTCATCTCTATTTTTAATTCTAAATCTGTCTGCTAACCCAAATTTTCCTGAACCATATACAGCTGTTGTTCTGTACAAATATCCAACTTTTGAAAGTACTTTGGTGTCTGGTTGTTTGCCATTTGATAAACACTCAACTACATAATTGAATGCTCTAACTGACCTATTTGCCCTTGAAAGAGTTAGCTCTTTATAGGAAAGTCTGCCAACTTCTTGCTTAGGTACATTTTGTGAAAGTCTATCTATATCAAGTTTTGAAGGTATGCCGTCATATAATGTAAATGCCGCATCCCACTTTGTTGCTATTACACGGTCTGATCTATCTTCGTCTTTTAATTCATTTGCAAAACAAACTAATGAATAAGTTTTTTTATCTTTTGAAAATGAATAAACAGCCACTCCATATCCTCTATCATTCAAGTCAAACAAATCTTTATTATATTTCCAATCTTTGAATTCATTCAAAAAGGATCTTAGAAAAGATAACTTAGATTGATGAAAAGAACCAAGTCTAGAAAGTTTCATTACAATTTTTGGTTCTCTTAGTGAAACTTGCATTAATTAATTCCTTTATAAAAATTAAACCAGTTATTTCCAAGTATTTTATTTATTTCTTCCTCGTGAAAACCTTTATTTTTTAATTCCAAATTAATATTATTGAACCCTGTTGCATCTAAAAACCAATCAGGCTGTTTTGGAAAACCAGGTTTATCTTTGCTCCCCTCTCCAAAATTTTTTGATTTTGACCATGTTCCATTCCTCATCCACTCAACTACACTATCTGGTTGGTTCAAACATAAATCTGATCCTATGCCAACATTATCAACGCCCATAATTTCAACTGTTCTTGCAAGCATTTCACAAAAACTTTCTATTTTACAATTTGTTCCATCTTTTAAATGATGAGCATATAACGATAATCCCAACATTCCTCCACTTGCAGACAATACTTTTAATAATTTTGTAGATTTATTTCTTTTTGCCTCAAACCATAAAGAAGGATTAGCATGAGTGATTGCAATAGGTTTGTGACTAATTTCTATTGCATCAAGTGTACTTTTTTCTGCTGAATGAGACATGTCAACTACTATGCCTACCCTATTCATTTCTTTTATAGCCTCTTTTCCAAAGTTAGTAACTCCACTATCATTTTTTTCATAGCAACCAGTGGCCAATAATGATTGATTGTTATATGTCAGTTGCATAAATCGACAACCTTGCGAGTGTACTTTTTCTATAAGACCTATGTCGTCCTCGATTGGTGAGCAATTTTGAAATCCAAAAAAAATTGCGGTTTTGTTTTCTTCTTTTGCTTTTATAATATCTTTATAGTTATTACCTTGAAATATTAGATCTTTGTTTTCCTCAAAATGTTTATTCCACTCCTCTATTCTCTGTTGTAATTCATCATAATCCTCATGATAAACCAATGTTACATGAACTGCGTTTAATCCAGCTTTATTATTTATTTCAAAGATTTCCCTAGACCATTTACAATATTGAAGATTATCAATTCGATAATTCATATTTAATATACACTATTATTATTATTGTGATTGTCACTAACTTAAACTGTCTTTAGCTAAAAATTGCAATTTAAAAGAAATATCTATAAATTATATTGGTTTCATGAAATACAAAAAAAAATCACATAAAGTGTCAATTGTAATGGGTAGTCAGTCTGATTATAAAACAATGAAAAATTGTGAAAAAGTTCTTAAAATTTTAAAAGTTAATTATGAAACAAATATTGTCTCAGCGCATAGAACTCCTGATAGACTTTATAATTTTGCTAAGAAAGCAGAAAATAATAATATTTCTATAATTATTGCTGGCGCTGGAGGATCGGCGCATTTACCAGGCATGCTTGCTGCAATAACAAGAATTCCTGTCATAGGTGTTCCTATAGAAAGTAAAAAATTAAAAGGTTTAGATAGCCTGCTATCAATCGCTCAAATGCCTAAAGGAATTCCTGTTGGTACAGTTGCTATCGGAGAAGATGGGGCAATCAATGCTGGATTATATGCAGCTTCAATTATAGCAACATATGATAACGAAGTAAAAAAAACACTTTTAAATTGGCGAAAAAAACAAACATCGAAAGTAAAAAATAAACCAAAGTAGTTAATGTCAAAACCTGATCTAGGAATAATAGGTGGTGGACAATTAGGAAGTCTATTAGCATCTGCAGCAAAAAAACTAAATATTAAAACGGTTATTTTATCAGACGATAAAGATGCTCCTGCTATAAATTTTGCGGATGAGTTTATTTTTGGAGATTACCAAGACATAAATATTATAAATAACTTTTTAGAAAAAGTTGATCTTGTTACTTATGAGTTTGAAAATATCCCATATGATATATTAAAAAAAATTAATGAAACCAAATCTGTATTACCAAGCCCCGAAATAAATAAATTAATTCAAAATAGAATGAATGAAAAAGAGTTTTTGAATAAAAACAATATAACTACAACACAGTTTGTAAGTATAAACGATTTAGATGATATAAAAATAAATGATAGATTAATACCTGGTTTATTGAAAACTTGTACACTTGGTTATGATGGAAAAGGTCAATATAAAATAGATAATGCAAATGATCTAAATGAAGATTTTGATTTTTCAAAAGGCTATATCTTAGAAAAGATAGTAAATTTAAAAAAAGAAATTTCAGTAGTGGTTACAAGATTTGGTCATCAAAAATATGAAATTTATGATCCAATTGAAAATTATCATGAAGACCAGATTTTAAAACACTCCAAAATTCCCGCTGATATAAGTGATGAAATTAAAAATAAAGCATTGGACTGGGCAAAAACAGTAGCTGAAGAGCTTGATTATATTGGTACTATGTGCGTTGAATTCTTTATAGATAAAAATAATAATTTATATGCTAATGAAGTTGCACCAAGAGTACATAATTCTGGACATCTTACTATCAATTCGCACAACATTAGCCAATTTGAAAATCACATAAGAGCTGTATGTGGACTTGAAAAATTAGAAACAAAAAAAATTTATAATGCAAAAATGCTTAATTTGATTGGTGAAGATATATTAGAATATAAAAATAAAAAGTTTGAAGAAAATGAATTCTTTTTTGATTATTTAAAAAAAGAAGTTAAAGCTAAAAGAAAAATGGGACATTTAACAATAATAGAAAATTAATTTTAAGATATAGTTTGTATTAAAGAAATATTATTGTTTGTAGGTTTATTCACTTCTTTTGAAACTTCATGAAAGTTTAATTTTGCTTTTTTGCATTCTTTAAGAAAACTTGACCCAGTTAATTCAAGATTTAAATATCTGTTAACATCGTTTTCATTAATTATAACTGGTTGTCTATGATGAATTTCTTTAATATTTTCATCTGCATCCTCAGTGATTAAGCAGAATTGATCGTTATCGTAAATAGCGGCTAAATACATAAGTTTTTTATCTTCTCTTAAAAAATAATAAGGTGTCTTATTTTCTTTTTCTCTTTTCCATTCATAAAAACCATCTGCTACAGCTATACATCTGTGTAATCGTATTAATTTTTTGAATGAAACTTTTTCATCTATAGTTTCTAGTCTTGCATTTATCAAAGGTTTGAAATCCTTTTTCTTAGCCCAACCAGGTATTACACCCCACTTTAAATTTTCAAGTGTATTTCCGTTATTATATTTTTTAATTACAGGTAATTTTTGAAATGGGTGAGCGTTATAATTTTCATTGTCTTCAACTTGTATTGCTGACTTAACGAGTTTTTTTGTTTTTGTGACAGGGTTGGTTATTACATATCTTCCACACATATTTAATTTTCTTGGTTTAATCTAAATTTAGATTATATGTTTTTCAAAACTATGAAATCAATAGAAAATAATTTTGATGATACGCAGGTAAATGAGCTACTAACTAAACATTTTATTGAATTAAGATCAGTTTCTCCTGAAGGTAGTTCACATGTGTTAGATATACCTGGTTTAAAAGATCCAAGTATTAAATTCTGGAGTTTATGGGAAAATAATGAATTAATTGGCTGTGGAGCTCTAAAACTGTTTGATGAAAAACATGGAGAATTTAAATCTATAAGAGTTGCAGATAAATTTAGAAGTAAAAAATATGGTGGAAAAATAATTTCACATCTTATTGAAAAATCTAAACAAATAGGAATTAATAAACTTAGTGTTGAAACTGGCGCTGGAGATTTCTTTGCACCTGCTAGAAAGCTTTTTAAAAATTTTGGATTTAAAGAATGTGGGCCTTTTGCACACTATAAAGATGATCCTAATTCGTGTTATTATTCAGTAGACATTTGAGGAGTTTATTTTGGAAACTGACAAATCAAGACCATTTGTATTATATGTAGCTGAAATAATTTATCGAAAGATATATGAAATCAAAATTAAGAACTCTAATTTAACTAATATTCAAGCTTTTGAAATTTTTATAGCATCAGATGATTATAATGAAATTAGCTCAGGAAATTTTCATGATAAATGGTTTAAAGAACTTGAAAATAATGACTATGTAGATAAATCTACAAAAAAGAAGATCAACCAAGAAACTGTAAGACTTTTACAAATACAAAAAGATACTATGATTAAACAACTAATGAAAATCCCCAAATTATATTATGCAAAAAGTCACTTTCCTTTAGAATTATCTCAAAGAGCATTTGATCATTTGTGGAGGGTTTGTGAAAGTTACGAACTGTGGTGTAAAGAAACAAAGCAAAATGGATTAATATTATTGAATTTAACAGAATAGTTTATGAATAATAAAATTTTGAGATTTATAGATAGTACATTAATAGATTTAGGAAGACAGTTTAAGTGGACTTATCTACCACCATTAATGATTTATGTTGCCGCTGGTATTTCAGGACTAACAGGTATCGTTGGAACTTTTTTTGTAAAAGATTATTTAGACCTATCTGCTGCTTTTCTTGCTGGACTTGGGTTTTGGGCAGGAATTCCGTGGGCATTAAAAATGCCCTTAGGTCACCTTGTTGATCTTATCTGGAATAAAAAAAATTATATGGTTTTTGTAGGAGCATCCTTAATCTCATTAAGTTTAATTATAATGTATGGTCTAATAATTCATACTGAATGGATGGCGTCAATTCTTTCAGTTGAAACTTGGTTTGTAATAAGCGTCTTACTTGCTCCAATTGGATATGTTGTACAAGATGTTGTGGCAGATGCGATGACTGTAGAAGCTGTTCCTTTAGTTGATGACAGTGGAAATAAATTTTCAAGGGATGAAATCAAACTTATGCATACAACAATGCAAACGCTTGGAAGGTTTGCAATAATTGGTGGAACTGTTTTGGTTGCTTTAGCTAATGTAATCCTCTTTAAAGGAGTAGATGAACTTGAGCAGGTAGATAAAATAAGTTTATATGGTACAATTTATATTTATGCTTTAATTATTCCAATTGTATCTGTACTAGGAATATTTTTTGCAGCATACTTAAAAAATCAAAAGAGAAAGAAGCTTATCGAGCAAGGTTTTGAAGGTGATCAAGATTATGCTCCTTTAGAAAAAACTGAAGTAAATTGGTGGATATTAGGTGGAAGTTTAGTTTTTGTTATTTTCACTTTAGGTATTGGTTCTTTCAAAGTTCCATTTGCACAAGAAATTGTTTTTGTAGGTTCAATGGCAATTATTTTATTTTTAATGAACAAATTGGTCAAAGAACTTCCTCAGGATTTAAGACTTACAGTTGTAGGTACAGCAATAATAATTTTTATTTTTAGAGCAATGCCAGGGCCTGGTCCAGGTTTATCTTGGTTTGAAATAGATGTACTTGAATTCAATGAACAATTTTTTTCTGTATTGTCACTTATAGCATCCGTTTTAACTCTTGTTGGTATTATTTTATTAAGACCATTTATGGCAAACAACTCAATAGCAAAAATTATAATAATTTTATCTATCGCAGGTGCAATTTTATTTTTACCAAGTGTTGGGATGTATTATGGGTTTCACGAATGGACTTCATCAATTACTAATGGTGTTGTTGATGCTAAGTTTATTGCAATATTAAATACTGCACTTGAGTCACCTTTGGGACAAATCTCAATGATACCTTTGCTTGCGTGGATTGCTAAAAATGCACCTTCACATTTAAAAGCTACTTTCTTTGCAGTATTTGCATCTTTTACAAATCTTGCATTATCAGCGAGTGCATTAGGGACTAAATACTTAAATGAAATTTATGTTGTTACAAGAGAGGTAAAAGATAAAGTGACAAGCGCTATTCTTACAACTGCAGATTATTCAGATCTTGGCATCTTGTTAATATCGGTAACTCTTATAACATTAATAATTCCAATTCTGTTTGTGTTTATAATTCAGAAAACTAAGTTTAAAACTTCAGAATAATTTTTATTCAGCTTTATAGCCAAATTCTAAACAAGCATCTGTTATTGAATGATAAAGAGACTCCCCAAAACTTCTTAGAGCAAATATTCTAATTTTTCGTGGGTTTGAGCTAATAAAATCAATAGTTATCGTGATTGCATGAAAAGCTGAGTTAGAACATTTTCCTTCATCAAGACCATCTAAATTTAATGGGCAACCTTTTTTCAATACTTCATCTACCAAAGAACCTTCTAATTCTAGAATTGTTCTTGAATGAGACAGATCTGTTAATGCAAAATCATCATGACTTAGATTTTCTAAAATAGATTTCTCTATTTCTTTATTTGATGAAACAACTAACCAATTATCAGGTCCCATCCATAAAATTCTTGTATAATGATTTGATGATACAAATAGAGTTTTGGGTAAATTTAAATTATCTATTTTTATTTTATCAATACTAATTGAAGATTTTTTATATTTAACGATTTGATAAATTAAAACATCTTTGATTTCTCTAATATTTATTAACTCATCTTTATTATCGTTATTACCAAACAATCCAAGTTTATGGATATTTTCTAGTGAAGAAACATTTTTCATGATCTAACTCTTTTTCCTTCTGGATCAACATAATGAGAAGAAATAACCTCCACTTCAATTGATTTATTTTTTAAGGGCGACACCGCAAAAAATTTTTTACCAATCATGTTTTTTCCGTCTTTCATAATTGCTAGAGAAAATGGGTTATTATTTTCAACACTCCAACAAGAAGAAGAAACGTGACCAAGTTTAGGATTAGGTGATTTTACATTTTTATCTTTTACAATATGTGATCCCTCTGGAATACTAGACTTTCTATCAATTGGAATAAGTCCAACAATTTTTTGTCTACTCTCAACATTAAAAGCTTCTCTTCCTAAAGAATTTTTACCAATAAAATCTTTTTTCTTTGAAACTAATCCATTTAAGGAAACATCTGATGGGATTGTTCGACCATCTAATTCAGGTCCTGCAACATGTCCCATTTCAATTCTTAATGTTGATAAAGCTTCTGTTCCATATGGTTGATTTCCAAATTCTTCACCTACTTCCATCATTTTTTCCCACATGAACAGGCCATGATCTGATTTAACATTAATCTCGTATGCAAGTTCACCAGAAAATGAAATTCTAAAAATTCTTGACGGAACACCAAAAAAGTCTATCTCTTTATAGCCCATAAAAGGTAAAGCATCATTTGAAACATCTAAGTCTGGATATAATTTTGATAACATGTCTCTAGATTTAGGTCCAGCAATTGCTGCTCCTGCCCATTGCTCAGTTGTAGAAACAACGTTTACATTTAATTCAGGCCAAACAATTTGAAGGTAATATTCTAAGTGAGATAATACATTTGCAGCTTGTGCAGTTGTAGTGGTCATATGATAATGATTTTCTGAAATTCTTGTTGTTGTTCCATCATCCATAACAATTCCATCTTCTCTAAGCATCAATCCATATCTTGCTTTTCCAACAGGTAATTTCATCCAAGCATTTGTATAAACTCTATTTAAAAATTCTGCTGCATCCGGACCTTTAATATCAATCTTTCCTAATGTTGTTACATCGCAGATACCAACATTCTCTCTAACATTTTTTGCTTCTCTCTTAGAAGCTTCAAATAAAGTTTCATTTCCTTGTTTATAATATCGAGGTCTTTTCCAAGCACCTGCATCAACAAACACAGCATTATTTCTCTCATGCCATTCATGCATTGGTGTTTTCCTAGTTGGCATGTATTCCATACCTACTTCACGACCAACAATTGTTCCAATTGTAATTGGTGTAAAAGGTGGTCTAAATGTTGTGTGTCCTACTTCAGGAACTATTTTATTTTCTATATTAGAAACCAATTGAAGACCATTTAAATTACTTGTACGCCCTTGATCTGTTGCCATTCCAAGAGTTGTATATCTTTTAACATGCTCTATTGATCTGTAACCTTCTCTTAGTGCAATTTCAATATCAGAGACAGATACATCATTTTGAAAATCAACAAATCTTTTTGGATTTTCATTTTTAGGTAACGGCATACACCAAAATTTATCATGAGCACCGTATTTTTTTTCATTTACATTTGGAATTGCAATTTCTGTTTTAGTATCTGTAATTTTAGCAGAAAGATATGCACCATTTTCAAAACCATGTTTTAAACTTTGTTCTAAAGTAAAAGATCCATTGGCTGCACCAACTGAGGTCTCATGTTGTTTTTTCTTATCTGGGATAAATGCATCAATTTTTTCATCATACTTAAGTTTATTTCCTGATTGTGATGCTAAATGAACCGATGGTGTCCAAAATCCGGACACACAAATACAATCACAATCTATAGTTTCTATTTTCTCAAAAGAATTTTTATCTTTATTAAGTTTCCCAATTTTAGCAGATTTAACTTTTTTGTATCCATTTGCTACGATAACGCCGTGAGAAAATCTTATATCAATTCCCTTTGATTTAGCTTCATCGATTAACTCTGAAGAATGCTCTTCTCTTGTATCTAATATAATTGGTTCAACATTATTTTTTTTGAACTCTAATGCTGTTTCGTATGCACTATCGTTATTGGTAAATATTATCGGTTTCTTTCCTACTAAAACTCCATAGACTTTCATATATTCTTTTGCAGCTGCTGATAAAAAAATTCCTGGAGTATCATTGTTGCCAAATACAATCGGTCTTTCAATTGAACCAGTTGATAAAATTGTTTCTTTGGCTCTAATATACCAAAGTCTTTGTCTTGGAGTAAATTTTGATTTTTTTTCCAGATGATCACTAACTCTTTCAAACATAACCAGCATGTTATGATCATAGTAACCAAAAACTTGAGACCTATTTTTTACAGTTACATTAGGCATAGATTTTAATTCACTGACTATTTTTTCTGCCCAATCTTTTCCTGATAAATTATCGATGCTTACATCGTCAGTTAAAAGTGTTCCTCCAAATCTTGGTTTATCCTCAGCTAAAATTACTTTTGCTCCATTTTTTGCAGCAGCATAAGCGCTTGCTAATCCAGATGGTCCAGATCCAGTAACTAATAAATCACAATACTCAAATTTATGTTCATATCTTTCTTTATCTTTTTCTAATGAAGCAACCCCTAATCCAGCAGCTTTTCTAATAAAAGGTTCGTAAATTTTATACCAGAAGCTTTTAGGCCACATAAATGTTTTATAATAAAAGCCAGCTGGGAAAAACATTTTTAAAAAGTTATTTATTGCACCAATATCAAAATTTACTGATGGCCAACAATTTTGACTAGTTGCTGATAAACCTTCAACAAGCTCCATTTCTGTTGCATTAACATTGGGTTCTGAATGACCATTGAATTCTACTTGAAGTTTTGCGTTTGGCTCCTCTACTCCTGCGCCAAAAAAACCTCTCGGTCTATGATATTTAAAACTTCTACCAACTAAGTGTATTCCATTTGCAATCAAAGCAGATGCAATTGTATCACCTTCATATCCAAACAATTTTTTACCATTAAAAGTAAAAGATATTTTTTTGTTTCGATTAATTAATCCCTCTTTATTCAATCTAAATGGTTGGCTCATCTTATTTCTTCTGTGACTTTTGCTGTTTGGAAAATCTCATGAGTAGCAGTGTCTCTTTGCACTTTAATCCACTGTCTACATCCAGCTATGTGCTGCCATAACTCTATATGTTTTCCTCTTGGACTCTTTCTCATATAAACAAAATTATCCCAATCTTCATTTGAGACTTCTTCATTTATATTTGGTCTCTTTACAGTTGCATCACCTCCATATGAAAATTCTTTTTGTGCTCTTAAACCGCAATAAGGACATTTGATGTATAACATTTTTTAACCAATCCAGGTTTTAGTTCCTAAACCTTTTTCATCTAAAAGATGACCTGTAGAAAATCTATTTAATCTTAATTCTGAATTTAATTCATGAACTTGATCTTTTGCAATTGTGTGTGCAAATGTCCATCCAGAAACGGGAGTTGATTTAAAACCTCCATAACACCATCCACAGTTTAAATACAATCCTTCAATATGTGTTTTATCAATTATTGGAGAACCATCCATGGACATGTCCATGATCCCACCCCATGTCCTTAACATTTTTAATCTACTTAAAAATGGAAATAAAGCTAAGCCACCAGTTAATACGTGTTGTATTGTGGGCAAGTTACCTCTTTGAGCATAACTATTATATCCATCAAGATCACCACCCATTACCATTTCACCTTTATCTGATTGACTTATATAAAAGTGGCCTGCACCAAAAGTTACTACTCCATCTAGCAACGGTTTTACAGGCTCTGAAACACATGCTTGAAGCACGTGAGTTTCAATTGGCAATGTCATATTTAATTTTTCAGCCAATATATTGGTACTACCTGCAACACATAATCCAACTTTTTTTGCTTTAATATCTCCTCTTGAAGTTCTAATACCTTTAATCTTTCCATTAACAACATCAAACCCTGTGACTTCACAATGTTGAATAATATCTACACCCATATCATCTGCTTGACGCGCATAACCCCAAGCAACAGCATCATGTCTTGCAGTACCTGCGCTTGGTTGCATTAAGCCCCCAAAAATTGGAAAACGTACTTCATCGCTAAAGTCAGCCATAGGAATTAATTTTTTAACTTCATTTCTGTCCAATAACTTTGCATCTATTCCATTTAATCTCATAGAGTTTCCTCTACGGGCATAAGCATTCATTTGAGCATCTGAGTGAGCTAAATTTATTATTCCTCTTGGAGAAAACATCACATTAAAGTTCAATTCTTGACTTAAGTTTCTCCATAAATCCATTCCAAACTCGTTAAATTTTGCATTAGCATCGTACATAAAATTGGATCTGATGATTGTAGTATTTCGACCAACATTTCCACCACCAATCCAACCTTTTTCAATGATAGCTACATTTTTGATGTTATGTTCTTTTGCTAAATAATATGCAGTAGCCAAACCATGTCCACCTCCTCCGATGATTACTACATCGTATTCTTTTTTCGGAGTTGGATCTTTCCAAGCAACTTCCCAATTTTGATGATTAGAAAATGCGTTTTTGATTAAACTAAATACCGAATATTTCTGCATTCTTAAGTTTTATAAAATTAAATATAAATTTTTGCTAATTTTTTTTATATATATTTTTTAGATGTTTAAATACGTGACAAAAAAGGATAGTAATTCTGCACATTAGTAAGTAATTAGATTTATGTCAAAATCAGATATCCAAATTGCACGAGAAGCAAAAATGAAACCCATAAATGAGATTTTGGGTAAAATTAATGTGCCAGACGAACCAAGTGCTTTTAGTCCTATGGGGCGTCACATTGCTAAAATAAATTTAGAATATTTAGATGGTTTAAAAGATAAAAAAAATGGAAAATTAATTTTAGTAACTGCTATTACTCCAACCCCAGCAGGTGAAGGAAAGACTACTACGTCTGTTGGCTTAAATGATGGTTTAAATAAAATTGGTAAAAATTCAATCGTGTGTTTGCGTGAACCTAGTTTGGGCCCATCATTTGGAATGAAGGGGGGTGCGGCTGGTGGAGGATATGCTCAAGTTGTTCCAATGGAACAAATCAATCTACATTTTACAGGAGACTTTCATGCAATTACATCTGCTCACAATTTATTATCAGCACTAATTGACAATCATATTTATTGGGGAAATAAATTAAACATAGATGTTAGAAGAGTAGTTTGGAGAAGAGTAATGGACATGAATGATAGATCATTAAGATCTATTAATATTAATTTAGGTGGTGTTGCTAATGGTTTCCCTAGAGAAGATGGTTTTGATATAACGGTTGCATCTGAAATAATGGCGATCTTCTGTTTAGCAAATGATCTTGAGGATTTAGAAAAGAGAATAGGTAATATTACAGTTGCTTATACCAGAGATAGAAAACCTATTTTTGCAAAAGATTTAAATGCACATGGACCAATGACAGTTTTGCTAAAAGAAGCAATAAGACCAAATTTAACTCAAACATTAGAAAATAATCCAGCAATTATTCACGGTGGTCCTTTCGCAAATATAGCACATGGTTGTAATTCTGTGATTGCAACAAAAGCAGGTTTAAAATTAGCTGATTATGTTGTGACTGAAGCTGGATTTGGAGCAGATCTAGGAGCAGAAAAATTTTTAGATATAAAATGCAGAAAATCAAATTTAAAACCTGAGTGTGTGGTTATTGTTGCAACAATAAGAGCATTAAAAATGCATGGAGGTGTAGCTAAAGACGATTTAAAAAATGAAAATGTTGAGGCATTAAAAAAAGGTTTAGTAAATCTAGAAAGACACATTGAAAATGTTAAAAAATTTGGTTTACCAGTGGCAGTTGCGGTTAATCATTTTGTTGCTGATACAGATAATGAAGTAAAAGAGTTAATAAGTGCTTGTGATAGCATGGGAGTTAAAGCTACTTTATGTACGCATTGGTCACATGGTGGTGATGGAACAAAAGAACTTGCAGCACATGTTGTGGAATTAATTGATAAAAAACAAGCAAATTTTAAATTTTTATACGATGAAAAAACACCTTTGCTAAAGAAAGTTGAAACTGTTGCAAAAGAAATTTATCGAGCGAATGAAGTCGTAGCTGACAGTAAGATAAAAGATCAGTTAAAATCTTTTGAAGATGCTGGTTACGGAAATTTACCAATATGTGTAGCAAAAACACAATACAGTTTTTCTATAGATCCAAGTGCAAAAGGGGCACCCTCTGGTCATTCATTACCAATTAGAGAAGTAAGATTATCATCAGGAGCAGAATTTATAGTTGTCATATGTGGAGCCATAATGACAATGCCAGGGCTTCCAAGAGTTCCTGCTGCAGACTCTATTAAATTAAATGAAAAAGGCGAAATAGAAGGTTTGTTCTAATTTAAATTACTAAGCCAATTTTCTAACTCTCTCATCCTTGCATCTTTATTTGAAACTTTATTTTCATCCTCAATAATTTTAACATGAGAGTCAATTTCCATTTGGTTTATAAATGCTTTTTTTTCTAATAGTCGATCTTTTCTAAAGTGAATTAAGCTTATCATTTTTGCGTAGGTTATCTCTGGATGATACTGAATCCCCCATATATTAGCTGAACCAACATTAAAATTTACACCCATTACTTTATTTATTGGATTTGATGAAAGTAAAGTAGAGCCTTCAGGTAATTTTACTACCTCATCAAAATTAAACGCAGGTGTATTAAATTTCTTATTTTTATTTTTATAAAGCGGATGTTTTAGGCCATTTTCATTTATTTCAATATCATTTGCTATTCCCCTATGAGCACCATTAGTGCATTTCTTCACTTCACCTCCAGCAACGGTCACAGCGACTTGCATCCCCCAGCATATTGCAAATATATTTTTTATACTCTTTTGACACTCTCTCATAAAGCTTAATTGTCGTCTTATTTCTGGGGTGTCATTGTAAATATTAAGACTACTACCACCCCATATCATTCCGTGATATTTAGTTAGATCTTTAGCTACTTCATTAATATTTTCATCTGACGAAGGATTAACCACGTCTATATTCAATTTGTCTGTGAAATAACTAATACTATCTTTTAAACTTTCAGTATGAGTTTTAATGCCACCATCAGTGAAACTTTGATTTTCTTCTCTAAGATTTCCCTCAACTATAAGAATTCTTTTCATTAAAATAATTTACCTGAAATGCTATGTTCATAAAGTGCTTTCATGTCATCCTTGTTCATTTTCTTTGGATTGGTAGAAGTTGATGGATCTTCTAATGCCATTACTGACAACTGTTCTAAATTTATTTTAGCAACATCAACAATATCAGATAATTTATGAGGTATATTTAATTCTCTTCTAAGTTCTAATATCCATGTTAAAAAACTATCAAAACTTTTATCTAATTGAAGATAATCACATATTGAAACTAATCTTTCTTCAATTAATTCTTTATTAAATGTTAAAACATAAGGCATAAATATTGCATTTGATAAACCGTGGTGAACATTAAATTGAGCATTAATAGGATGACTCAAAGAATGAATTGCACCAAGGCCTTTTTGGAAAGCTGTAGAGCCCATGCTCGCTGCAGCTAATAATTCTGCTCTAGAATTTAAATCTTCACCATCATTGACTGCTTTAATTAATGAGTTTTTAATTAGCTTCATACCTTCAATTGCAATTCCATCAGCCATCGGATGAAATCCTGGTGCACAAAAAGCTTCCAAATTATGCGCCAAAGCATCCATGCCAGTTGCTGCAGTTAATCTAGGAGATAAATCTAAAGTTAATTTTGGGTCTAAAATTACAATTGAGGGTAAAAATTTTGGGTGAAATATAATTTTTTTTATTCCTGTTTGTTTATTAATTATAGCTGATGCTCTTCCAGTTTCTGATCCTGTTCCTGCGGTAGTTGGTATTGCAATAATAGGAACAATATTAGTCTCATCTGCTCTTTTCCAGTAATCTCCAATATCTTCAAAATCCCATATTGGTCTCGACTGTCCTGACATAAAGGCAATAGCTTTACCGACATCCAGACCACTACCTCCACCAAATGCAATTACACCGTCGCAACCCATTTTTTTAAATTCTATTACTCCCTCATCTACATTCTCACCTACTGGATTTCCAGAAACATTTGAAAAAACGTGAAGATGGCTAAAATCTTTTTTTAAATTTGAAATTATTTCTTTTACCATTTTTAAATTAATTAAATCTTTATCAGTAACAAATAATGGTTTATCAATATTAAGGTTTTTACATGCTTGGCTTAGATCTTGAATTCTGTTCTCCCCAACCCAAATATTTGTTGGATAATTCCAGTTAGTTTTCATAATAAAATAATATTTAATTTTTCTATTTTTCTTAGTACAATATATTTATAATTTTAATTGTAGAGGAAAAATTAATATGACTAAAGTAGCTATAATTGGTGCTGGGCCATGTGGATTATCAATACTAAGAGCTTTTGAGCATGCTGAGAAAAAAGGTGATAAGATCCCTGAAATAGTATGTTTTGAAAAACAAAGTGATTGGGGTGGTCTTTGGAATTATAGTTGGAGGACCGGGTCTGACCAATATGGTGACCCTGTTCATAATAGCATGTATAGATATTTATGGTCAAACGGACCAAAGGAATGCTTGGAGTTTGCCGATTATTCTTTTGATGAACATTTCGGAAAGCCAATTCCATCTTTTCCACCTAGAGAAGTACTTTATGATTATATCACTAGTAGAGTTAGCAAAGGAAATTTAAGAAATAAAATTAAATTTAATACAAGAGTAATTAATACAGTTTTTAAATCAGACAAATTTGAAGTTAGTTATCAAGATAAAGAAAATGATAAAATTTTAATTGATCATTTTGATTACGTTGTAGTATCTACTGGTCATTTTTCAGTTCCTTTTATACCTGAATATAAAGGTATGAGTTCATTTCCTGGAAGAATAATGCACTCACACGATTTTAGAGATGCAGAAGAATTTAGAGAAAAAAATATTATAGTTTTAGGAAGTAGTTATTCTGCAGAAGATATTGCACTTCAATGCAATAAATATGGAGCAAAAAGTGTAACTATTGGCTACAGACATAATCCAATGGGTTTTAAATGGCCTGAAGGAATGAAGGAAGTATTCTATTTAGATAGATTAGATGGGAAAAAAGCAATTTTTAAAGATGGCACAGAACAGGAAGCAGATGTAATAATACTGTGTACTGGTTACTTACATCATTTTCCGTTCTTGGAAGAAAATTTAAAACTTAAAACTAGAAACAGACTCTATCCTCCAAAATTATACAAAGGTATTGTTTGGCAGAATAATCACAAACTTTTGTATCTAGGAATGCAAGACCAATTTCATACATTTAATATGTTTGATTGCCAAGCATGGTACGCAAGAGATGTTATAATGGGGACAATAAATATGCCGAGTGGTGAGGATATTGAAAAAGACATTAACAAATGGGTTGCTTTAGAAGAAAAACTAGAAAATCCTGATCAGATGATTGATTTTCAAACTGAGTACACAAAAGAATTACATGAGATGTCGGATTATCCAAAAATAGATTTTGAACTAATCAGAAAACATTTTAAAGAATGGGAACATCATAAGGTTGAGGATATATCAACATATAGAAATAAATCTTTTTCATCTCCAGTAACTGGATCCATAGCCCCGGTTCATCATACAGCTTGGTCAAAAGCAATGGACGATTCGTCCAAAACATTTTTAAATAAAAATTAAGGATTAATTTAATTTTCTAAAACAAGGTCTAAATATAAAGATGCACTCCAAGAAAAATTATTTGCTCCCATCACATTACCATTTATACAACTATAATATTCATGAAAGCCTTTCTCCTCAATTAGATCTATAGTTCTTTTTTTTAATAGATTTGAATATTCTTTATCTTTATTTTTAAGTCCTTGATAAACTAACCAATTGCAATTAATCCATACTGGTCCTCTCCAATACCTTTTTTCATTAAATGTTTCATGCTTAGGATCTATTGACGAAAAAAAATATTTTTCATCAGAATTATGATTTTTTAAATTTGCTATTAGTTTTTTGTTTATTTTCTCATCATTGAGATCTGCAAATAATGTAAAATAATTAGTAATAGAAGGTATATTTAAATTGTTATTTGTTTTCAAATCTTGAGACAAAAAATTATTATTTTCCTCACTAAACAAACCAAGCAATCTTTTTTCATTTAGAGAAATAAATTCATTTAGGTCTTGGAAGTCTAAATCAAAACTTTTCGATAATTTTAAAAGATCTTTGCTTGCTTTTAAAAAAATTGCATTAAATCCAACATCTACAACGTTAAATACAGAAATATTATATAATTTGTTTGGATCATAATTAACTTCTCTAAATTGATCCCTTATTGTTATGTATCTGTCGTAATCTTTTTTTAAAGGTCTTTCATCTGAGCTTGACACTTCAAGATCCCTTCTCTGATAATGTAATTCTTTATCAACATTAATATTACTCATTGGCACATCCCATATTGGTGAATTATCATAACCACTTTCCCATGGATGTAATATAGAGATCAATCCAGTTTTATTTGGATCTCTAAATTTGATAAACCAATCGTGATATTTTTTAATTTTTTTAATAATTTGAAATACTCTGTTATTTTGTCCTTCATTTATTTGTTGATTTCCTAATATTATCTTTAAAATACTTGCAATTACTGGAGGTTGTGTAATTCCAGAAGAAGGAATATTTTTTCCACATTTCCATGTTGTATGATTTGGAAAATATGTTGTGTCGTTATCATGAAACAATATATGAGGAACCATGCCATCATCCCATTGGCCTGCAAGCAATGTTTCCATTTCCTCTAAAGCATAATCTAAATTAAAATAAGAATAACCAAGAGCTATGAAAGCTGAGTCCCAATTCCACTGAGCTGGATAAAGTTTATTGTTGGTAGGAAGTGTATAACCATTTTTTCTATTATCTAATAGAATTTTCTTTGCTTCTTCTATTCTTTGTTTCATTATCCTTTAACACTTCCTGCAGTAAGACCGCTAACTAAGTATTTTTCAAAATACACAAAAATTATTAAAATAGGCAAAGTTACGACCACCGATCCTGCCATTAAATATTGTCTTGGAGTTTCAGCGCCAACATTGAGAAACTGTATAGCTCTTGATAAAGTGAATGTGTTAGGTCGGTCTAAAAACATTAATGAAAATAAAAATTCATTCCATGCTATCATAAATACATATAAAGCTACAGATGATATCGCAGGTAAACTTAATGGAAGTATAATTTTAAAAATTATCCCAAGCCAATTTTGACCATCGATTATGCCAGCTTCTTCAAGCTCTTTTGGTATACTTTTAAAGTAACCTTGCAACATATAAATAGCAACAGGTAGAGTTGTGGCTGTATAAACTATTAACAAACCTTCAATAGAGTTTCTTAAACCTAATTGACTAAAAATTGTATATAAAGGAATCACGAGAACAATAGCTGGGAATAAATAAATTATCAGTATTGATGTTGATAAAAAATTTTTTCCAAAAAAATTTAGTCTAGCAACAGCATATGCGGCTGGTATCGCA
>QCSH01000013.1 GCA_003211555.1 Pelagibacteraceae bacterium AG-470-G21 | reverse complement strand
GGTATTACTCTCAAATCTACTCAAGCAATAACAATATTGGTGACATTAATAGTTGTTGCAATAATGTTTTGGTTTTTAAATAGAACTAAAACCGGTACAAGCATGAGAGCTTATTCTGACAATGAAGATCTTGCATTATTATCTGGAATAGACCCAAAAAAAGTTGTTATGGTGACATGGATTATCGCTGGTATTTTAGCAACAATAGGAGGAGTGTTATATGGTTTAGATAAAAGCTACAGACCTTTTGTTTATTTTAATAACATGCTGCCAATTTTTGCTGCAGCAATTGTTGGAGGAATTGGAAATCCATTTGGAGCTTTTTTGGGAGGATATGTAATTGCGTTTGCAGAAATATTTGTTACTTATGCTTACAAAAAATTTATTTCGTATTTATTACCTGAAAATCTTGAACCAGACTCACTCTTACAACTTTTATCAACAGATTATAAATTTGCTGTATCGTTTTCAATTTTAGTAATCGTATTATTAATTAGGCCATCTGGAATATTTAAAGGAAAAGTCATATGAGAAATTATAAGAACGTAATTGCTGCTTACTCGATAATGACTTTTTTAATAATATTAGTTGGAATTTTCCAATCCTGGACAATAGCATTAACAATTTTGAACTATTGTTTGATTTCTGCAGTGATGACAATTGGTGCAAATATTCAGTGGGGTTATGCTGGTCTAATAAATTTTGGAATTATGGGATATACAGCGCTTGGTGGTCTTGCAGTTGTCTTAGTTTCGGTAGAACCTGTCAAGAAAGCATGGCAAGTTGGAGGTCTAAATATCCTAGCATGTATCTGGATTATAGTCGCTATTATTTTTGTTGTAAGATTTTTATTAAAAACTTTTGATAAATCAAAAATCAGAAATTATTCAGTCGCTTTTGTAATATTAGCAGGAATAATTTTATTAAGAATAACGGCAACACCTGGTATTGAGGCAATAGAGTCTGTAGATCCAGCAAAAACAGGTTTTCTAGGTGGCATGGGAATGCCTGTGTTATTCTCTTGGATCGTTGGAGCTTTATTAGCTGGCAGTTTGGCTTTTATTATAGGAAAAATTGCTCTAGGTTTGAGAGCAGATTATCTTGCAATTGCAACACTTCTAATTGCTGAAATTATAGTATCAATTATTAAACATGAAGAGTGGCTAGCGAGAGGTGTTAAAAATGTAATTGGTCTTAAGAGACCAGCACCTTATGAAATTGATTTACAAAACTCAGATTGGTTTATTAATTTAGTGGAAAAATTTAATATGTCTAAATTGACCCTAATTAGTTCATTTTCTGAGAGACAAGACGCTTTAAATCAAATGGTCATCAACGCATCATCAGTTTATGTAAAATTATGTTTTACTGGATTGTTTCTAACAGTTGTAATTATCTTATTAATATTAACTCAAAAAGCTCTTTATTCACCTTGGGGAAGAAAAATGAGAGCTATTAGAGATAACGAGGAGGCTGCAAGTGCAATGGGTAAAAATATTGTAAAGGAACATCTTCTAATTTTTATATTAGGATCAGCTATTGTCGGACTAGCAGGCGCTATGATGGTAACAAATGATGGTTTATTTACACCAGGTAGTTATAGACCAATGCGTTATACATTTGTAATTTGGGTAATGGTTATAATAGGAGGAACTGGAAACAATTTTGGGGCAATTTTAGGAGGATTTGTAGTATGGTTTTTATGGGTTGAGGCTGCACCAATGGCATTGTTCTTAATAAATCTTTTTACTTCTCATTTGCCAGAAACTAATGCAATAAGAGCTCATTTAATTGAAAGCGCTCCTTACTTTAGATTTTTAGTAATCGGAATTGGATTGTTATTAATAATGCGTTATAGACCACAAGGAATTATTCCAGAAAAAATAGTAAAACAATAATGTATTATATTTTATTAGGAATTGTTTTGGGTTTGATTTTTTATCTATCAGACAAATATCTGTTTTAAAACCCCAGTTAAAAACTGGGGTTTTAATTTCGATTTATCTTTGCTTTTTATCTTTGAATTTTCCGCCTTTTATCTCTTTTTCTATAAAAGATCCAAAAGACTCCCCAACATCAGTTAATTCAACTGCTGTTGCTCCTTCGTAATTGACTGCTTTGCCTTGAGCTAAAAGATCAAGTGCTTTCTTTAATTCACCAGGATATATTTTAGTGCCGGGTGCATTAGCAACTGACATTACATTTTTTTGTACAGTAGCTCTATCGGCTTTTCCACCGGCCTGCATAGCTAGAGTAATTAATGCTGCTGCATCATAACTTTCGCCTGTATAAGGGCCTGAAGAATCTATTCCTCCAGCACTAGCAACTTCTTTAAAAATCCCAGCACCTTTACCCATTGATCCAGGTAGAGAACCAAAAGATTTATTTAAATCTTTACCAAATCTATCTGTAAGAGAGTCACCGATCATTCCATCAGATAAAACAAATGTATCAAAAGCACCAGAATCAAGAGAACCTTGAATAATACTTCCACCTGCTTGATCCAAGTATCCTAAAACAGCTAAAGCATCTCCTCCCGCTGCTGCAAGAGTTGCAACTTCAGCACCGTAATCTGCTTTACCTTCTTCATGTGCTGTAACAGCTGTTACTTTTATTCCATGAGCTTTTACTGCTCCTACATAAACATCGGCTAAACCTTTTCCATAATCGTTATTTGTATGTGTTACTGCAATAGTTTTAACTTTTCTATCTTTTGTAATATCAGCTAAAACTTGTCCACCTCTAGCATCAGACGGAGCAGTTCTAAAAAAGTAACCATTATCACTTAAGTCAGTTAGTCCTGGAGATGTGGCAGATGGAGATATCATTACAACACCATTAGGTACAGCAACATTAGTTGCAATTGCACCTGTAACACCAGAACAATCTGCTCCCATAATAGCGACTACACCACCATCAATTAGTCCTTGAGCTGCAGTAGTAGCTGCAGCAGAGTCAACACAAGTTGAGTCAGCTCTTTCTACAGATATTTTTTTTCCACCTAGTAACGATCCTGAATCTGAAGCTTCATTAAAAGCAAGCTCTGCAGAAGCAGCCATCGCAGGTGTAAGAGTTTCTATAGGACCAGTAAATCCTAATATTACTCCCATTTTTATACCGTGCCCATCTGAAAAAGCTTTTGAAGTAAAGCTTAAGACAAACACAAATATAGCAATAAATATTTTTTTCATATTTTCCCTTTAATTGTTAACAATTTATATAATCAAAATTAAATCTCATTAATTTTTTTTTTCAATGACAAATTTGACAATTAATTGAGGCTATATGAGCGTATTGTTAATAAATTTAGTATTTTTTAGAATTCAAGAGAACCTGTCAAAACAAAGTCTGAATTATATTTATCTTGTTTAATATGTCCCAAATCATCGGTAACTACTGTTTTAAAACCAACCTTTATTGAATTTTCAAATTCTTTAACGTAGTTTATTGTTATATCTTTTTGTCTACCAGATGGACTTAAATTAATAGTGTGATCTTGATAAGGTATTATTCCATTTTTGTCAGACAAACCTATAAATCTAAATTTCATATCACCACTTTCAATTCTATTAGGTTGGGATAAAGAAAGTTTAAATTTATCCTTTCCAAAAATATTTTTTAATTCATAATCTATTTCAAAACTTGAGCTTAATACATTGGATGAGCCTATTACAAAATTGTCATTATTATTATTTAACTTTGATATACCAGTAATATTATTAAATGAAATTGAACTATTGTTATTAATATCTTTACTCAGATTAATTCCATAAAAATTTGTTAAATTATTATTTTTAAAACCAAAAGCCCCACTAGATTTTGATAGAAGAAAACTTTCTTTTTCTTTCATCATTCCTGCTGTCAAAGATAATTTATTAAAATTTTTATTATTAATGTTAAAGGATAAAGCCATAGTCTCGATTGGTAAAATAAGATCTTTATTTATATTTGTTAAAGGGTTGTTAATTGAATTATTATAACTAATTAATAAGTCATTTCCTGATAAATAAATTTTTTGATTCAATCCTATGCCATTATTTTCAGTCATGAATGGATTTATATAAAAATTATTTTTTGGCAGACTATTTTGAATCGCTAAGTTTGGAGCATCTAGAGTTATAATTGTACCATAACCATAATTATTTTTTATATTTAAAAACTCCCCTTCATATACATTTTGTGAAAGTTTATTTTTGAACCTATTTTTCCTTAGATTTTCTAATTCTTCATTTATCGAAATTTGTATTTTTTGACTTTCTTTATTTTCAGTATTTATAAAATCTGAAAGATTTAATTTGAAACCACCATGAAGTGCATCATAAGCATAAGTAAATTTATTTTCTAAACCCCTTGATATAGCATTACCCATTGATGAAGATGATGAAAATGATGTTACAGATACAGGATACTTTTTTAATTGTGAAAAAGGTATTTGACCTCCACCACTTCCTCCGCCACCGCCACCACTTCCACCACCACCACCAAACGAAAGTGGGTTTAAGCTAGTTGTTACAGGTGATAGTGCAGAATATAAATCAGGAACCCCATGACCCCAAGTATCATTATAACCATGTTTAATTGATGCTCCATGTATAGTGAAAGTGGTGTTACCACTTGGAGTAAACCAGGCATTATTTGCAGATGCTAAAAGTCTATCTGTCAATTGTGCTGGTGTGTGATTTGGAAATGCTTGTGCTAGTAGAGCTATCATGCCTGATACTTGTGGAGCACCCATTGAAGAGCCACCTATTGAATTATAAATACTTGAGCCATTTGAATCTACATATCCAGCTGCTGCAATATCTTTATCGTCAACCACTAAGCACCATTCTTTTGCGGCACCACATGGATTTCCCAACCTATTAAAATCAGAAGTTGATGCTCCCGATAGAGATGTGCCTGTAAATTCTGCATACATTACCGAAAGCCATGCATCTGACAGGTCAACTGCATCATCTGTTCCATTGAAATAAGCTGGTAGAGCGGCTAAAAAACTCACATCACTATCAGCAGAATAGTTAGAGCTAGCCCAAACTATTACCCCATTATTTTGAAAATTATCCCAAGCATTAATCAGAGTAGATGTGTGCGTTCCAAAATGACTAGTGAAACTATTTTCTAGTTGTTCTCTAATATTTCTTCCATTATTGGAGGCGTCTGTTTCTAATTCACTCCAAGTCGAAGCACTTGTATACGAACTACCATTCCAACCATCTGAGTAACCCCAGCTGTTATTTGCAGCAATTGCTGAATGAGTTGTTCGTGCGGTATCATAATCACTGGCCATGCTTGTACCATTATCATTGAAAGTTGAAAATACTATATCAGCATCTGGAGCAACGCCATGTGTAGTTCCTCCAACTATTCCAGATATAATACTTGCAACATGTGTTCCATGTTGAACTGAATTATTACTTACTGCGGGAGAATCTAACATTGTAACAGTTTTACCAGAAAAAGATGCATGGTTATTGTGCATTGCATCGTCAACAACGTAAACTGTTTGTCCATCACCTAAAAGTGATGTTCCACTAGATGAAAAAGAATGAACTTTGTGTAAATTAAATAATTCATAAGGATGAACATTATTTGATGATTGATCAACAGTTGTCCAGGATGATCTATTTTTTATGGTATTTTGATCGCTTACAGAACCTTCTGTATATGCCGTTGTATTACATTTTAAAACATAATCATAAATTGTAATGGTAGTTTGCGTATTGCCTGTCGTTGAAACATCGGAGGTACTTGCAGTTAGAATAACTGTTTCAGAAGTCTCACTCGTAGTATCATTTACAGGAGTTAAAGTTATGGATGCTGATGTTGATCCAGATACAATTGTTGATGAAGTTGCGGATAAATTATAATCAGTCCCAGATGTTGCAGTTCCAGCAGTACTATAACTAATACTTACATTTGAAGAATGAGCTTTAGTTAATGAACCTGTTATGGTAATTGCAGAGTCACATTCACCAAGACTGCTAGCTGAGACGGAAAAGGATAGTGTTGCTGGACTTGCGGAACTACTTCCACCACCTCCACCTCCACCACCACCTGCGAGAGCCACTGCTCCTGCGACGGCCAAAACACCAGCTTGAGATCCTAGTATTCCTGCATTAATAGGGGTTTTAGGTGTTACAAATGTACTTAATATAATCGGATTGAATGTATTATAAACATTTAAGAGTAATTCTTGCCTCTTAAATTCAGACATATAATCTGTCCATTCAGCAAGGTAATTTATATCTTCAGTTAATGCATATATGTCTTTTGGATTACTCTTTATATGCTTGTTAAGCTTACTGAAATCTTTGTCGTTAAGAGTAAAGTTTTTACCCTCATTATAGTTATTAGAAAATACAGTAGGTTTATTGAAAATACTTTCTTCTTGTGCAATTTTCTCTAAATCTGGATTGACAATTTCATTAAATATTTCTTTAAAACTCTTTTTTTTTTTAACAATTTCTTTATTAGGAAGGTTTAAGTCAACAATATCGTTTATAATGCCAGTTTTGTTTTCAATTACTTTTAAAGTTTCATCGTCTATATTAATACCTTGATCTGAGAAACATTTTTTTAACTTTCTTTTATAATCAACAAATGAACTGTAATTTTTTATGCATTTATCAAGATCGGAATAGTTTTTAAAAGTTGCAGAATTAGCAAAGCTAAATTTTGATAACAGAAGTATAATTGAAATAATAGCTATTCTCATTTTGGTTATCTATCGATTAGGTGTATCTGTCGCTATCATTTGATTTCTTACTCTTTCTCTGAAGTAAATATAAACTCCTGCAGCAATAATGATTGTTGCACCAATTAATGTTCTTGGAACAGGCACGCTCTCAAATAAAATATAGCCAGCTATCATTGCAAAAATTATATAAGAATACTCAAATAATGAAATAATAGAAGGTGACGCAATACTATAAGCTGAAAAAACACAAAAAAAAGAGATAGATGCAACCACTCCCATTACAAATACGTATGGCCATGATACCATAGGATTTGTAAACCATTCACGGAATATAAATTGAAGAGTTGGATCTGAAAAATTATTAAATTGACCATTTCCACTAACTACGAATATTAAAACACTGGCTAAAGTTGCAAAAATATAAAGTAAAGTCATTTGAGTATAAATATTATCTTTATCTGATGTGTATTTAGTGATCGTCATAGAACATGCATAACATAAAGCGCAACCTACTGGTGCTAGCTTAAAAAAATTGAAATCTTCTATTGTAGGATTTAGTACAATCAATACACCGATGAAACCTACTATAATTGCACTCCATCTCCTTATTCCAATTTGTTCTTTTAAAAAGAACTTTGCAAACATAGACATAAAAAAAGGGCATGAGAAAAATAATGCACTTACCATCGCAAGAGACATAAATGTTAAAGAAACATAAAAAAATGCAAATCCAAAAAAGAAACAAACAACCCTCAACAATGTTAAAAAAGGATAATGAGTTTTAAGTGTAAATTTTTTTTTAGTTATTAAAAAAAAGGAAATAAGAATTGTAGCCTGAATAAGAGTTCTGCCTAAATATAATTCAAATAACGCAATATCTTCAAAGATAAATTTTATTAGAGAGTCTTGAATGGAAAAAAAAGCCATCCCAGTCATAATAAATAGTATACCTCTAGTATTATCATTCGTTTGCATATGGCACCTATATCAAAAAAACTTTAACCTTCATAATTAATAAGATATTCTAAAAAAATTATGGTTGATTTTAAACCAATTCATGGAGGCTGTATTTGTGGTGAAATAAAATATACAATAAACACTAAGCCCTTATTTACACAAGTTTGCCACTGTCGAGACTGTAAAAAATTAACAGGTTCATCCTATGTTATGAACACCAGTATTTTTGATAATTCACTAAATATTATTGGAGATCTTTCAAAAGGCGAATTAATTGCAGGTAGCGGAAAAAAGTGCACTCATTATTTTTGCAAAAAATGTGGAGTTTATATTTATGCCGATTATGAATTTGCAATAGGACGTTTAACAGTTAGAACTAAAACTTTTTCTAATCCAGAACTTTTTCCACCCCAAGCTCATATTTTTGTAAAAAATAAAGACCCTTGGATAAATATTGAGAATAGCAATATTTGTCATGACGAAATGTATGATCCAAAAATTGCTTGGCCTAAAGATAGTATTGAAAGATATAAGAAGTATCTAGAAACTAATTCAAAATAAAATCTGCAGCTCTCTCACCTATCATTAAAGTTGGTGCATTTAAATTACCACTTGTAATTTCTGGCATAACAGAAGCATCTGCAACTCTTATATTTTCTAAACCATGAATTTTTAATTTTTCATCTACCACTGCCATTTTATCTACACCCATTTTTAATGTGCAGGATGGATGATAAGCTGTTTCGGCTTTTGATCTAATATACTCGATAATATGTTCATCATCAGTTGCACTTTCACCTGGACCTATCTCTTTTCCAGCGTAAGGTTTCATCGAATCTTGACTCAAAATCTTTCTAGCTACACGAACACACTTAATTGTTTCTTTTAAATCATATTCATCTTCTAAATAATTAAATTGAATTTTTGGATAATCGTATGGATTTGAGCTATTTAATTTAATATGTCCTCTACTTTTAGGTTGGTTCAAACTTGCATGTAATTGATAACCATGTCTGTCAGGATCAACTAATCCATGATCGATTACAAATGCTGGAAAAAAATGAAATTGAATATTCGGATAGCTTTTGTCTTCTGAAGATTTGCAAAAACCACCTGCTTCTAAAAATGAAGTAGAACATGGACCACTTTTTGAAAGAAACCATTGAATACCAATTTTAAGCATATTTATTTTGTTAACATAAGAATATAATGTATCCTTAGTCTTACATTCTTGCTGAATATAAGTTTCCAAATGATCTTGTAAATTTTGACCTACACCTTCTAAAGAGTGTACAACTTTTATTCCTTTATCTTTTAAATCTTTTTCAGGTCCTATACCTGATAACATCAATAGTTGTGGTGAATTGATCGAACCCCCACTTAAAACAATTTCTTTATTAGCATAAACTTTTGTGACTTTATTTTTTATATTTACCATTAATCCAACTGCTTTTTTTCCCTCAAAAATAATCTTTTCAACAAAAGAATTAGTAAAGACTTTTAAATTTTTCCTTTTTTTTGCTGGCTCTAGATAATATTTAGAAGCACTTGCTCTTTGACCTTTATGAATTGTAATGTCATACATTCCAAATCCCTCTTGATCTTCTCCGTTCATGTCATTATTTTTTTTATAACCAGCTTCAACAGATGCATTAATGAAAGAACTGAATAAAGGATTTTGGTTTTTGGATTGATTGACTGGTAAAATTCCTTTTCCACCTCTAAATTCATTTTCTCCCTCAGACCATGTCTCAATTTTTTTAAAAAAAGGCAAAACTTTTTCGTAAGACCATGAATTTAAACCAAATGATGCCCATCTCTCATAATCGTTTTTATTTCCTCGTACATAAACCATTCCATTATGAGCAGAACATCCACCTACCATTTTACCTCTTGGACAAAATAATCTTCTATTATTTAAATTAGGTTCTGGTTCTGAATAATATTTATAATTATATTTTGGATCGTGCATGGCGTATAAAATTGCTAGTGGCATATTTACTTTCCAAATATCACTTGATCCTCCAGCTTCAAATAAGGCTACACTAAATTTGCCATTTTCACTTAATCTATTTGCGAGAACACATCCTGCTGTGCCAGCTCCAATAATAATATAATCAAATTTCACTAAATTTCTTATTAAGAAGGTCTTTCACCTTCGATTGCTATTCTGTCCATTATCCTTTCATGACCCAAACCTCTTCCTGGAAAGAAATCAGTCAATCCTTGATGCAATGTGCATCTGTTGTCCCACAGTGCTACAGCATTTTCTGTCCATTTAAATCTACATGTAAAGTCCAATCTTTCTTGATGGAGAAATATTTCTTTTAAAATTTCATCACTTTCATTCTTTTCAATTCCAATAATTTTTTTTGTATACATTGAATTTACATATAAAATTTTTTTCCCAGTTTCTGGATGTGTTCTTACTATTGGATGAGAATTAGAATATTCATCGAGATTTCCATTCCCCTCCATTTCTTCGTATTTATCTACAAAAGCTGAAGCACCTAGAGAGCTATGAATTGCTTTCTTTCCATTAATTTTCTTTTTTATATCAACATCTAATGTTTCGTATGCAAGCTGCATATTTGAAAACATTGTATCACCACCCACAGGTGGAATTTTTCTAGATCTTAAAATTATGACCTTTGTCGGATTAGTATTATAGCTAACATCAGTATGCCAAGTTTCTCCCCACTGATGTTTTTCACTCGCACCTTTCTTAATTCTTAGAATTTCTGGATATTCATCTAAACCTTTTACATAAACATGTTTTTCTAAAGGTCCAAATCTTTTAGCTAAGTTTATTTGTTCTATTGGAGAAATATTTTGATCTCGAAAAAATAATACTTTGTGTTCTAACATTAGTTCATTTATTTGTTTCCAATTTTCTGGTGATGAATCTTTTAAACTAATCCCTTTTATTTCAGCACCTAACGCTCCAGCTATTAATTCAGCTTGCATACTATTTTTTTAGTTTTTCCTTAAACATTAAATTTTCAATTTTAAAGTCTACTTTATTTTTATCAATAAATTCATCCATAATTTTAACTTTTTCATCTTCAAATTCAGTCACTTTTCTTTTATCTAAATCTATATAAAGAGATAAATTTTCCATTGTTGCTGACAGCTTTTTAGTTTTTTTTTCATACATTTCACATTTTAAATGCAGTCTTTTTTTATCATGGTCAAAATAGGAAACATACACTTCAACTTCATCTCCTTCTTTTACTTCACTGTCATAGGTTGTTCTTGTTTCAACAACCATTGTAGTTCTTTTGCTTTCTTCAGCTTTTTCACCACCCATTTGGAATTTATTCAAAATATTCTCCCAAGCTTGGTCAAAAATTAATACATAATAGGCCATGTTCATATGGCCATTATAATCTATCCATTCTTTAATAATTTTCCTTGTATCAATATGTACTGACATTTTTAATTTTTGCTTATTTTATCTGCCACTAATATTTTTCTTTGCATTTCTCGTAAGACAGGTTTTTCAATTAGTTTTCCATCTATTACTACCAAACCGGTGTTTGCTTCATTGAATTGGTTTACAATTCTTTTTGCTTTAATAATTTCTTCTTGGCTTGGAGTAAAAATTTCATTTAAAATGTTTATTTGTTTTGGATGAATTGACCCTTTGCCTGTAAATCCCAAGTCTTTAACAAGTTGAGCCTCTCTTTTCATTCCATCCATGTTTTCTAAATCCAAATATGGAACATCTATTACATCCACTCCAACACTAGCACCTGCATGAACTAATCTTGATCTTGCATACACAAGATTTTCAAATTTATTTTTTACCCTTAACTCTGCAGCCATATCTTCTCCTCCAAAATATAAGGCAACTATTCTCTCGCTTGAATGAGCAATATCATAAATATTCTCAAGAGCTTCATTAGTCTCCATTATAACATGAAGATCGGTATCTAAGCCACTATCAGTTAGTAGATCGTCTATAAATTTAATTTCATCAGGAGTTTTAATTTTAGGCAACATCACTGCTTTGATTTTAATTTTACTTGAAATGAACGCTTCTAAATCTAAAAGACCATGTTTTGTTCTTTGACAATTAAATCTAACTACTAACTCTACATCATTTTTTATTTCAAGATTTTTTAATGCATCAATAGTTTTTTTTCTTGCTTCATCCTTATCTTTAATAGCTATTCCATCTTCTAACTCAATACAAACCATATCTGCACCTGAAGCTATTGCTTTTGGAAACATTTCTGGTCGAAGACCTGGGGTAAATATGAAGCTTCTTCTTACTCTAATTTTATCAAATTCCATTTAGCTCTTATATCTTATAATTTTTGATGTTATGATAATATACTTTTTTAAAATAAAAAATGAATAATAAGGTCTTCATCTCATGTGCACTTACTGGATCTGGTGATACAGCGAGCAAACATCCTGATTTACCTAAAACCCCAGAACAAATTGCAAAGGCTGCGATTGAATCAGCTAAAGCAGGAGCTGCAATTGCCCATATCCACGTTAGAGAAGAAGATGGAAAACCAAGTAGAAGACTAGAACTTTATAAAGAAGTAGTTGATAGAATAAGATCTTCGGAAACAGATGTCATTCTTAATCTTACAACAGGTATGGGTGGTGATTTAGATATTGGACAAGGCAAAAATCCTTTAGAGTTTGGACCAATGACGGATATGGCCAATGTGATGGAAAGAATTGCTAATGCAGAACAGTTTCTGCCAGAAATATGCACACTTGATTGTGGTACATTAAATTTTGGAGACAGTTCTGTAATAACAGTCAATACACCTAACGATTTAAGAAAAGCTGCAAAAAAACTTCAAGAAATAAAAGTTAAACCTGAGATAGAAGCTTTTGACTTAGGAAATATGTGGTTTGGTGCTCAATTATATAAAGAGGGATTATTAAGTGATCCACCTCTTTTTCAAATGTGTTTAGGCATACCATGGGGAGCACCTGCAACACCACTGGCTATGCAAGCGATGAAAGATATAATGCCTAAAGAAGGTATATGGTCAGGTTTTGCAATATCTAAAAACGAAATGCCATATGTTGCTCAAACTGTAGTAATGGGTGGTAACCCAAGAGTTGGTTTAGAGGATAATTTATATTTATCCAAAGGTAAATTGGCAACAAATCCTCAATTAGTTGAGAAAGCTATAAGGATTGTCACAGATCTTGGTGTAGAGATTATGTCACCTTCAGAAACAAGAGAAAAATTAAAGCTTGTGAAACACAAGTAATGTCAAAAATTAAAACTGTTGGAATTGTTGGAACCGGTGTAATAGGGACTGGCTGGATAATAAGGAATTTAGCTCACAATAAAATTGTTCATGCGTATGATCAAAACAAAAATCTTAAAAATTATGTTTTAAAAGAAATAAAAAGAACCTCAAAAAGTATAAAAAAACTTTTTGGAAAAAAAATTTCAATTAAAAATTTAAAATTCTTTAATTCTTTAGAAAAGGCTCTTACAAATGTAGATTTTGTTCAAGAAAGTGTATTAGAGAATTATAAAGTTAAAACAGATTTAATACAAAAAATCTCTAAATATGTAAAATCAAATATAATTATTTCCTCAAGTTCATCAGGACTTTTGCCCTCTAAAATTTTTTCTAAAAGTAAAAATCCACAAAGAGGCATAATTGGACACCCATTTAACCCAGCATACTTATTGCCAGCGGTTGAAATAGTTCCTGGAAAAAAAACTTCAAAAAAGTTTCTTTTAGACGCGAATAAATATTACAAATCAATCTCAATGAAACCAATTATGCTTAAAAAAGAATTACCTGGTTACTTATCAGATAGACTTCAAGAGGCACTGTGGAGAGAAGGTTTGCATATAATTAACGAAGATTATGCAACAACACAGGAATTAGATCGTGCAATAGAAGATGGACCAGGTCTTAGATACTCAATAATGGGCACCTTTTTAACATTTCATCTTGCGGGAGGTAATGCGGGAATGAAACATATGTTAAAACAATTTGGTCCAGCTTTAAAATTACCTTGGACAAAATTAAAAGCTCCAAAGTTAACAAATAAATTATCTGATAAGCTTATATCAGGCACAAAAAAACAAGCTAATGGTAAATCAATTAATGTGCTTTCAAATATTAGGGACCAATATTTAGTTGACGTCTTAAAAATTAGAAAAAAATATGAGAATAAAATTAGAAATTGATGAAAGAAAAAATTTTTATTAATAAAACTGGCGGATGCATATGTGGAGATATAACTTTTAAAGTTAAACTTGATGAAGTCCCTTTAGTTTTCAATTGTCATTGTATTGATTGTAGAAAAAAAATAGGAGGAATGATGACAATTATACTACTCAGAGACGGAGCAATAGATATAGATAAGTCTAAATTAAAAATTTATGAACATGAAGGTGGTAGTGGCAATAAAATCAAAAAACATTTTTGTGGGAAATGTGCCGCTCCAATTTTAACTTATGTAGAAAAGTATAAAAAATATTATTTATATGCAGGTTTGCTGGACGATATCAGTTTTCTAAATAAAGCAGAGAACATACATTTTAATGATTCTCATTTTCCATTTATGGAAATAAGCGAAAAAAACATTAAAGTTTAATTATTAATGCATTCTTAAAGTATTGCCGTCTACAGCAATTATTTGTCCAGATATCCTTGGTGCATCATTCGAAATTAAAAAACTACAAATTCTTCCAATATCCTCTTCATAAACCCAGGTATTCATTGAAGTCATTGAAACAAATTCTTTTTCTATTAATTTTTTTGAAACATTTAAAAACTTCGATTTATCTCTTATCACTCTACCCATTCTATCTCCCTTAATTGTTCCAGGACAAATGGCGTTTACTCTAATTTTAAATTTTCCTAGTTCCATTGCTAGCGTTTTGGTTATACCTATAACTGCCCACTTACTGGCACAATAAGGAGATCTTAATGGAAATCCAAATATACCTGCTGTTGAAGATAAATTTATTATAGCTCCACTTTTATTTTTTTTAAGCATAGGAATTGAATATTTTGAAAAGTAAAAATGGCTAATAACGTTTACCTTTAATGTATTTTCCCAATCCTTACTTTTTAATTTTTCAAGGGTTCCAGTCGGCCCAGCTATTCCAACATTATTTACAAGAGCATCAATTTTTTTTGTTTTTTTTAATACTTTGCCAAAAAAATTCTTTACTTGGTTCTCATCTGAGGCATCACACTGAAATACAAATAATTTTTTATTATTAAGCTTGTGTTTCTTACATTTATTAAGAAAATTTAAATTGATATCACAAAGATATACTGTTGCACCTTTATCTAAAAATATTTTTGCAGAACTCCATCCAATACCTGAACCTCCTGCAGATATGATTATTTTTTTATTTTTTAAGGTTATGCTCATTTTTTATTTTAAAAGATAATTCAAACTAATAAATCTTCCAACAATTAATAAGTCAACTAATAATTGAATTGATTAATAAATTATTTTATATTGATATTGATTATGCATTCAATTTCAAAAATCTCAAAAAATGGGACTTATCTACAAGTAATATGGGATGACGGTAAAGAGAGTAAATTTAATTATATGTGGCTGAGAGATAATTGCCCAACAGCACACGATAAAGACTCTAGGCATCGAATGTTTAATATTTTAGATGTATCGGAAAACATAAACCCAAAAAAATATAATCTTAATAGTGATGGTAAATTAGAAATAGAGTGGAGTGAGGGAAATCATGTAAGCCATTATGACATTAATTGGCTTAGAGAAAATTGCTACACTATAAAAAATAATGAAGAATACAAATCACCCTACCAATTATGGGATGGTAGTTTAGAAAAAAATATTGAGAGTATATATATAGATCACAATGAAATTATATCTTCTGAAGAGGGATTGATTAAATGGTTAGAACTTCTTCACTTTAAAGGAATAGCTATAGTTTATAATGCTCCAGTGGAAAAAAATTCAGCGTTTCCTGTATTAAATAGAATTAGTCACACAAGAGAGACATTTTTTAAAACACCTTTTGAGGTTATAAACATACCAAAACCAAATAACTCAGCTTATACAGCTCATGCGCTTCAAAATCATATGGATTTACCGTGGTTTGAAAATCCTCCTGGGTATCAATTTTTACATTGTTTAGTTAATTCAGCAAAGGGAGGTGATTCATCAGCAGTAGATGCATTCGCAGTCGGAGAATATTTAAAGAATAATGACAGAGATACTTTTGATACGCTTACAAAAATTCCTTTAAAGTTTAGAGATAAAGATTACACACAAGAAGCTCATAGAAGCTTTTATGGAACTGCAATAAGTCTTACAAAAGATGGTGACTATAATGATGTTAGATTTAGTACTGCAACCATGGACGCTTTAGACTGTCATCCAGATCAAATGGATAAAGTTTATAAATCTCATCATAAATTTGGAAAACTTTTACACGATGATAAATTTCAGATAAAATTTAGGCTAAGACCAGGAGATATATATACATTCAACAATAGAAGAATACTTCACGGAAGAACTGAGTTTGATCCAAATTCTGGACACAGACACCTGCAAGGTTATTACATGGATAGAGATGAAATTGTGGGTCGATTAAATTATCTTAAGAAATAAAAAAAAGGGCTTTGAAAATCAAAGCCCTTTTTATCTAATTTATTTAAAAGTTATTATGGAAGCCAACTTTTCCACTTATCTGGATTATTGTCTAACCACTCATTAACAACTTCTTTTACATCTCTTTTCTTGATATCAACTTCCACTAACATCTTAGCTTGGTCAATATTTTGTAAAGACATTTTTTCAAAGAACTTCTTAGCATCAGAATGTTCTGCACTAGCAAAAGTAGCTGGGTTTCCGTAATTCATTGTATAATCTTTAGCCCAACCGGTTGCTGGCCATCCTTTTGTTCCACAATCTTTCCAATTTCCTGCCTCTGTGAACGTATCTGGATCACAAACTTTATGTTCAGGTAGTTGTACTCCAACCATATCAAACTCTCCAAAGAACCAATGTGGAGACCATAGATATAACATAAATGGTTCTTTTCTCATGTATGCAGCTTTAGCTTCTGCTATTGCAGCAGCCTCGGTACCAAGTTCGTCAGCTTGGAAATCTATGCCTAAAAGATCAAGTCTTTTTTGGTCATGACAGTTCCATCCTGCAACAGGACATCCGATAAGTCTTCCTTTTTTACCACTCTCTATTGTTGCAAATTTAGCTTTATGTTTGTTTAAATCTTTCCAAGTTTTGATGCCAAATTCCTCTGCTGCATATCTAGGTATCCAATAATCAGATAAACCAATTATTCCTGACGTACCTAAAAGATCTACACTTCCGTCTCCGCTGTAACTTCCTACAACTTTGCCTTCGTATATTAAATCTTCATTTAACATTACAGAGTCAGCTTCAGCATAGCTTGGCCAACTTTCGCATGCAAAATCTAATTCACCAGCAGCAATGGCTTCCCATAATCCTGTTCCAGATGGGAATACTGTTTGTTTAACCTTATATCCCATTTCTCTTTCAAGGATTGCAACTGCAACTTCGCATGTAATTATCCCACCAGTCCAATCTGCAATAGCTGCATGAAGTCTTTTAGCTGCATTAGCATGTCCAAAAGATCCAATTAGCAACACCACAGATAGTATTAGTGCTGATATTTTTTTTGATAACTTCATTTATTTCCTCTCTTTTAATTAATTAAAAATGTATTTTAAAACAAAATATAACTGTATGTAAACCGTTCAAATCGGCACTATTTTATTGGTTTATAAACCCAAAGCCTCTCTCTGTTTTTTAGTATAAGCTAATGTAATTCTATCAATAATGATTGCCAAAAGAACAATTCCTATCCCCGCAGCAAGACCTCTACCAGTATCAGATCTTGCTAGTCCATTAAATACCTCTAATCCTAAACCTTTGCCTCCAATTAATGGAGTAACAATTTGCATTGCAAATGCCATAATTACTGTTTGATTAAAACCTATTACCAAACTTGGTATTGCTAGTGGAAATTTAACTTTATTTAATGTTTGAATTAAAGTACCTCCAAATGATCTTGAAACTTCAGAGTAAGTACCTGATACTTGAGTTAAGCCTAATGAAGTTAATCTAACTATTGGAGGGATTGAGTATATAACTGTTGCAAGAACAGCAGAGACAGTTCCACCACCAAAAAACATTAAAACAGGTATTAAATAACAAAAGTATGGCAGTGTTTGCATAGCATCAAGCACTACATTTTGAATATTTCTAAATCTTTCATTGTAGGATGCAATTATTCCGAGTGGAACTCCTACCACAAAACATAATGCAACAGATACCAGTACAGAAGATAAAGTTATCATTGATTGTGTCCATATTCCACAAGCACCTATAAATAATAAAAGAAGCGCAGTAATAATTGCAAATCTTATACCAACTGTTACATAACCTAATGCAGCAAATACTGTTAATGTATACCACCATGGTATTTGAGTTAGAAAAACATCTAAAGGTCTTAATAAATTTAAGTAAACAAAAGCTCTTAAACCTTTTGCAAAAGAAATAAAACCTGGGTTTACAGTCAAACTTTCAACCGCATTAGTAATTGGTTGCCTTATTGATAATTTCCATTCCTTTGGGAATGTTCCTATTTCTAAGAAGTAATGATCCAGAAAAGCTATAAATAATAAAATTAGAAAATATGGAATTACATAATATCTCTTACTAATGAATTCACCAATGTTGTCTGCGGTAGATTTATTAAAAACTGATACTAAAAGTTTAAATAAAGATGCTATAATAGTTGTAACAAGTTGGCATATAATTTTTAAAATCTTATTTCCAAAATTTAATGGCATTTCAATTATTTTTGCAATTTGATATTTTTCCCAACTTTGGGGAAGTAAATAAAATCTTTGAACATCAGATGGTAATGTCCTTTCTGTTTTACTAAAAGCTAAACTAAATCTATCAAACATTATCGCCATAAATAAAATACATAGCCCACCTTCCATTGCCCATCCAACATCAAGTCTTCTAATAGCTTGCCAAACTTGCCCACCAATACCTTCTGCGCCAATGAAACATGCGAGAACTACTAAGGCTAATGCCATCATTATTACTTGATTAATCCCCATCATTATACTTGGCAAAGATAATGGAATTTTAATTTTAAATAATAGTTGAAGTTTACTTGAACCAAATGATGTAGCTGACTCAATTGTTTGTGCAGGCACTTGTCTTATACCTGTATTTGTTAATCTTATTATTGGAGGCATTGCATATATCATTGTAGCTAAGATAGCCGGCGCGCCTCCTATCCCAAAAAAAAATAACGCAGGAAACAAGTAAACAAATGCTGGCATTACTTGCATAGTATCTAGGACTGGCTTCATAAAATTTTCAAATCTATTACTTTGTGAACACAAGACTCCTAATATAAAACCAAAAAACACACATAATAAAACCGATAAACCCATTAATGCTACAGTTTGTAAGGAAGGTTCCCACATTCCTGTAGCTCCCCAAAAATAAACTACAAATGAAGAATATATTCCTAGACGTAAGCCACCTGCGATTATACAGGGAATTATAATTATAGCTGCGATTAAAATCCAAGATGACTCTAATAAAAAGTCTTCAACAAAATAATAAGTTTCTTTAATATAACTTGCTATAAGTTTAGTTACCCATCTGTAATTTTTTTTTAAGTAATCTTCGCCATCATTTACCCAAGCTGTAAAAGTAAATTTATCTGTGACTTCTTTTGGAAATTTTGAAGGGCCCTCACTTTGAGTAGATAGCCATAATGCCACTAAAAAAACAACTCCAATGATTACATAAGATAATATGTTTTTTGATTGATTAGATTTATCAATTAAGTCAGATCTAGTAGCCATAATTGCAAGTTAAAATAAATAATTTTACATTTAAAGTAAAATATTGTCTATTTTTAAGGTAATATTATTTATTAAAAATGGCTACAGAACAAAAAATTACTTGCACAAATATATGGAAATTATTTGGACCAGACGAAAAAAGAATTATTAAAAACCTTGATAAAAGTTTAACTATAAAGGAAGTCCAGGAAAAGACAGGCCATGTTGTTGCAGTTAAAGATGTCAGTTTCTCAATCCAAAAAGGTGAAACATTTGTTGTAATGGGATTGTCTGGTAGTGGAAAATCTACATTAGTAAGATGTATTTCAAGACTGATTGAGCCAACAGCTGGAACAGTCAAAATGGATGAAGTTGAAGTAACCAAAATGAGTGCAAGAGATTTATTGGAACTCAGAAGAAATAAAATGAGCATGGTATTTCAACATTTTGGTTTATTCCCTCATAGAACAGTTTTAGAAAATATTGGATATGGTTTAGAGGTAAGAGGAACAAAAAAAGATGTTAGAGTAGAAAAATCAATGGAAGTTCTTAAGATGGTTGGATTAGATGGTTGGCACAATAATTATCCAAGAGAACTCTCTGGTGGTATGCAGCAAAGAGTTGGTTTAGCAAGAGCGCTAGCTGTAGATCCTGAAATATTAATTTTTGATGAACCTTTTTCCGCTCTAGATCCTTTAATCAGAAGAGAAATGCAAGATGAACTTTTGAAGATCCAAGAAAAACTTCAAAAAACCATGGTATTTATCACTCACGATTTTTTAGAAGCTATTAAAATGGGAGACCATATTGCAATAATGAAAGATGGAGAAGTGTCCCAAGTCGGCACTCCAGAGGAAATTGTCTCTAATCCAAAAGATCAATATGTGAAAGATTTTTGTGAAGATGTTCCAAAATACAAAGTGTTAAGCGCTGGAAAAGTTATGAGAACAGAATGTTGTAATGAAACAAAAAATTTATTTAAAAATGGAAAAGATAATATTTTAGATAATTCTAAAATTGAAAATTTAATAGATAAACTAATTGATAATGATAAAATTTATCCAGTTGTTTGTAATGAAACTGGAGAGTTATTAGGAGAAATAGATAGAGTAATAGTGATGAAATCTATGAGATCTAATCAATAAACTTGTTTATTACCTTCAGCTTTTTTTTGTTTAACATTATCTCTCCAAATAATAATCATACCTGCAAAAATAATTACTATTACACCTGGAAACAGCTGACTCCATGGTGCTTCAGCAAAAAAAATCCATCCAAGAATAAAGGATGATGGTATACCAAGATATTCAAACGACGCTATCTTGCTTGCTGAAATTAACCTATAAGAATAAATAAATAATATTGCCGCTGTACCGCCTAAAATACCAGTGGTTGTCATTAAAATAAAATCTTTTAAACTTTTTATTTCCAAATGACCTGTCGTTACTAAAAATAGTATTATCCCACCGCTTACATTAAATATTAATGTATATAATTGAATTTTAGCAGTTGAATGATTTCCTTGAATAAACTTTAAAATGATTACAGTAAAAGCCCAAGCTATAGCTGTAAGAATAGGAAATATTGAGTAAAAACTAAAGATTTCGCTTGTTGGTCTCATAATCATTAATACTCCAACAAAACCAATAATAACTGCTGACCATCTATAAATACCAATTCTTTCGTTCAACATTATTATAGATAAAATTACTATAAAAAATGGTGATGAAAAAGTTAATGTCATTGCGGTTGCAAACTGAAGATTAACAACAGAAATGAATATAAATACATTCATTGCAAGGAAACAAATTCCTCTTAAACAACTTAATATAAGAAATTTATTTCCTAGATTTTTAAAAATTGTTGAAAATTCATTTGTGAATAAAATTAATAGTAATAAAGGTATGATCGCAGCAATATTTCTAAACAAAGTTAATTGAATTATTGAATATTCGTCACCCAGAAATTTAATAATTACCATATAAAGATCTATACACAAAATTGCTAAAAGCATAGTTGCGACAGCCAGATATGTTTTTTTTATATCTGATTTTTCAGATGAAATTTTCATTTAATAATGTTTAAATTAGTATAAGTTTTTAAAATATTATGCAAAATTTTAAACTTAATGAAGATTTTTTATTAAATAATCAAGATTGGACTTTTCCTACTTTAACTGCATATGGACCTGGCAGATTTAAGGAGATTGGAAAATTTTGTAATAATTTTAAAATTAATAATGCTTTAATAGTAACTGACAATGGTAGTATTAATCTTCCATTTATTAGCGATTTACAAAACTTACTCAACGACTCAAAAGTAAAATCAGCTATTTATTCAAACATATCACCAAATCCTAGAGACGATGAAATAGATTCTGGATGTAAAAAATTTCGTGATGGAAATCATGATGCTATTATTGCAATAGGTGGTGGAAGCGCAATGGATGGAGGAAAAGCAATTTCTTTAACAGTTAATAGTGGTGTATCGTTATGGGATTTTGAATTTGAAAAAGAACCACCAAAATTAGAGATAGAAAATCCTTTTCCTAAAATAATAACTATTCCTACAACAGCAGGGACAGGAGCTGAAACAGAAGTTACTGCTATGGTAACTCATCTTGAAAAAGGAATGAAGTTTTGTTTGTGGCATCCTGATGCTAGACCTTGCCTAGCTCTAGTAGACCCAGAATTAACATTAAAATTGCCTGCAAATCTAACTGCATGGACTGGAATAGATGCTATGATACACGCGATAGAAGGCTATAGCGTTCCTATGTTTCATCCATTGTGTGATGGTTCTGCTATAGAAAGTTTAAATTTAATCTCAAAATCTCTTTACGCTGCTGTTGAAGAACCAGATAATCTATTAGCAAGAGGAGGAATGATTGTAGGATCTTATCTGGGTGGAATAGCATTTCTAAAAGGTTTGGGTTTAGTCCACGCTATATCACACATGGTAGGCGCAGAATATAATACTCATCATGGATTAACAAATGCGATAATATTACCTGCAGTAATGAAATACAATTTACCTGGATTAGATGAAAAAGTGAAAAGAATGTCAGAGGCTATGCAATTTAAAGATCACTCAATTGAAGCCTTTCAAGATAACTTAAATATTATTTTAGATAGATTAAAAATACCAAAAGGCTTAAATGAAATTGGCGTTCCAGAAGATTGTGAGGAGAGAATTGCAAAAAAATCTATGCTTGATCAAGCTTATGGACAAAATCCTAAAAAAGCATCTTTGGATGAGGTAAAAAGTTTAGTTTTACAGAGCATTAGACAAGCAAGATAGGTTTGGACCAGTGCTCGAAACATTTTCTGTATCTCAAATTATCTCTAAAATCAAAAATAAAGAAATAAAAATAGTTGAAGTAGTAAACTTTTACTTAGATAGGATAAAAAAATATAATCCAAAATTAAATGCTATTATTTCAATATTAGATGAGCAAAAAATTATTGAAGATGCAAAATTAAAAGACAAAAACTTCAAAAGTGAAAATCAAGATGATATTTATGGCCTTCCGATTGCTGTTAAAGAATTATTTGATATTAAGGACGAGGTAACATGTTATGGATACAAAGAATTATTAAAAAATATTCCAAAACAAGATTCTTTATTAGTCAGCAATTTGAGAGAAAAAGCCATTTTAATTGGCAAAACCAATCTGTCTGAATTTGCAGTTGGTTGTCATACTACAAACAGAGTTTATGGATCAACCTCAAATGTTTATGATTATAGTAAGTCAGCAGGAGGATCTTCTGGTGGAGCAGCAGTATCAGTTGCAGCAAATTTAATTCCTTTTGCCGATGGAACAGATATGATGGGCTCTTGTAGAAACCCTGCGGCATTTGCAAATATTTATGGATTAAGACCAACACCTGGTGCGATTTCAGAAGATAGATTTGAAATTAAAAATTTAAACGATTTTCCTTTAATATCTACAACTGGCTGCCTTGCTAGAACTCCTAATGACATGGAATTGTTATTTAATTATATAAAAGGGAAAAATTTAAAGGATAAATTATCTTTCGATCTAGAGGATATAAATAATAAAAAATTTTCAGATTTGAAAATTGGATGGTGCATTGACCTAAATGACCAATATAAATATGAGGATGGAATTATTGATTTATGTGAAAATATTTTAAAAAGATTGCAATCAAATAATTTAAATGTTGAAAATTTAAAAACTGAAATTAATTCAGAAGAAATATGGTTCTCTTGGACAACACTAAGAGCCAAAACATTATATGAAAATTTTCTGCTATATAATTTAAAAAATTTAGACGAATTGCCTTTTCAAGCATATTGGGAATATGAAAAAGGAAAAAGCATCGAAACAAATGATGTTTTAAAAGCGATAGAAATTAGAAATAAATATCAGGATAAAATTCAAAAACTATTTAATCATTATGATTTTTTGGCATTACCTTCAGCTCAAATATTTCCATTTGATAAGAACCTAATTAATCCAGAATTTATCGATAATAATAAAATTGACACTTATCATAGATATATGGAAGTCTATACATTATCTAGCCTGCTTGGTTTGCCAACTATATCTGCTCCAGTAGGTTTCAATAACAAAGGGCTACCAATGGGAATACAGATTATAGCAAATGTTAAAGAAGACAATAAAGTAATTAACTTTGCCAAATCTTATGAAGAAATTTTTAACTTTTCAAATTTTAAACCAGAATTAATGTAATTATAATGACCAGACACCCTCATCATTTTAAAATTTCTTTTGCATTAGCTATCGCTGCAGGTTCATGGGGAATTTATTGGTTACCTCAAAGAATATTAGAGGATGGAGGTTTGACTGGTGGCTGGGGAACAATATCCCAAATGGCAGTTGGAATATTAATATTATCACCAGTCGCAATTTGGAGAGTTATAAAAGGAAAGTCTATTGGATTGGAATTTCCTCTCACTGGTTTTTTTGTTGGAAGTGGATTTGTTTGTTATGCTCTTAGTTTTCTTCTTACTGATGTTGTTAAAGCATTAATCATGTTTTACATGATACCTGTTTGGACAACCATATTTGAAATTATATTTTTAAAAAAGAAATTTGGCTGGAAGAGGTTAATCACATTAGGTTTAGCATTAGGAGGTTTGTGGATTGTATTTAGTCAAGAGAATATAATTCCGTTACCTCAAAATGCAGGAGATTGGTTGGCCCTTGCTGGAGGTGCACTATTTGGTGCTGGTTTAATTAGAATGGAAATAATTAAAACCGATGGTGTCTTTCCAATTATATTCACATTCTTTTTTTATGGCGGTTTAGCTAGTATACCTATTGGGTTATTCTTAGTAGATTATTTAGGACCAGTTCCATCAGTGGAAGTTATCATGTCAATGTCTACTTTTTTATTACTTATTTCGATTTTTTATTTCATTCCTACAGGGGTAATAATATTTTGGGCTCCAAGTAAATTAGGAGCCGGCTTATCATCTATTTTATTTTTAGCTGAAATAATTGTTGGCGTTGTTAGTGCTAGTATTTTAACAAATGAACCTTTTGGTTGGAGAGAAACACTAGGAAGTGTTCTAATAATTCTTGGTGGTGTAATTGAAGTTGTATATGTTCCAAAGTCAGAAAAGAAATTAGCATAATGGATATTAATGAATTATTGAAATCAAAAAAAAAAGTCTTCTTAGATGGCGGAACAGGCTCAGAAATTCAGAGACTCGGTGGAACAATGGGACCAGCATTTTCTGGCTTAGCAAATGTTTTCTCACCAGAAATAGTAATCAAAGTACACGAAAGTCATATAAATGCAGGATGTGATATGATAACAACCAACTCTTTTGGAACTGCAAGACATTGTCTTGAGCCTTCAAACTTAGGAGATCAGACAATAAAAATTAACATTGATACAGTTAAGTTAGCAAGACAAGCAGTCAAAAATTCTGGAAAAAAAATTAAAATTGCTGGAAGTATGTCAACATATCTAGCTTTGGCCGAAAATGAATTTAGACCTGACACAAAATTTGTACCATCATTTGCAAAAGAAGAAAAAAATTATAAAGAACAAGCGAAAGTATTAAAAGAAGAGGGAGTCGAAGTGCTTATTCTTGAAATGCTTTTAGATATTGATCACGCTAAAATTTTGCTAAATGCAGCTTTGGAAACAGATTTGCCTGTCTGGGTTGGATTAAGTTGCTGCATAAGTAAATTTGATGAAACCGTAGTAGGTAGAAATTTTAGAGCAGAAAAAGAGAGATCTATTATATATGACCCTTTAAAATATCCTGATGAGCCAAAATTCCTTCCTGAAGATAAAATTATAAATTTTGCTGAAATAATTAATTCACTCAAATCTATTGGTGGAGATGTTTATGGCATAATGCATAGTTGGTTTATTGATACAAAAGAGGGAATGAAAGTTTTAAAATCAAATTGGAATGGGCCAATTATGTTCTATCCAGAAATTCATAAATTTGACACTAGTACTATGCAAGCATTAATAACTGAAAATGAAATTGAATTTGTTGATAAGTGTTCTGAGCTAATAGACGATCAGGTAAAAATTATTGGGGGTTGTTGTGGGGTCACAGATAAACATTTAAAATCCTTGATAACAAAATTTTCTTAATTTAGTAATCTATACTAATTATTTGGTCTATCATATTTACCATATCTCTTTTATATTTTTCATTTGTTGCAGATTTAGACTCTAAGACAGAAAAAAATGCAGCAACAACTTTTGTTTTCAAATTTATTCCTAAAAATTGGCCCCCATACCCAGAGTGACCAATCCAGTTACCGCATTTCATTAATGAATTAACATAACAGACAAATTTATTCTTAGATAATTGAATGTATTTGGGTCCCTCACTATTAATAGTTTTACTCAAAAAAGTTTTAGAGCCAATATTTTTTCCATTTATACCTTCTCCAAACCTAGAAAAAAGTAAACCCATTCTTAAAAAATCTCTAGTAATTAAACTTCCACCTCCAGACATCCACGGTGTTCCAAATCTATCTGTTCCTATATACAATCCTTCTTCAAATCCTGTTGCTTCAACTGTTTCCAACAGCCATTGTCTTAAACTTTTTTTACTTACTTTCTCTACAATTAGTCCAATAACATCTGTATTAGCTGATTTATAATGCGCCAGATCAGTATAATTATTTAAATCTCTGCTTTTTAAGGATTTAATTGAATTTAAATATTGTTCCTGGCTCTGAATATTTTTGCCTTTAATCGGCAGTCTCCATCCTCCCACAGGCTCATGTAGAAATGAAGACGAATATGCTTTTGTATAATCTTCGCTATATAGATTTACAATGTTCATGTCTAATACGTCTTTTACTTTTGCATTTGCATAACCACTGCCAATTTTTGGTAAGTAAAATGAAATTTTCTTATTTAAATTAATTAGTTTTCTGTCTATTAGCTCCCCCACAAATAAATGTATAAACATTTTTGTAATTGACATAATTGTTTGAGGCTGATTTGTAGAAAAGTCTTTTGCATACTGCTCGAATAAAATATCCTGATCTTTACCAACTATTAGAGAGCAAAAAGCTTTATTTTTAGTTACCTTTTTTACAGAAGATAATTTACCAATTCTCTTATTAATTTTTTTTTTTAATTTTAGAACAAAATCTGATCTAAGGTATATTCCATATCTATTAATTTTATATAAATTTCTAAAACCCAACCTTCTTTTATTTGGGAGATTCCATTGAGCTTTATTATCTTTTCTTGTAACTAATTCTGGATTTTTTTCTGAAATAATTTTTTTCAAATTAATATTTTTTATCCAAACTTAAGAGATTTATTTTTCTCGTACTTTTGATGATAGCCTTCTGCTTTACAATAGTTTTTTTCTTTGGAAATCTTTGTAGTAACTTTTCCATCTAATTTCTCATTCATTTCTTTTAAAATTTTCTCTGCTGTATTTTTTTCATTATCATTATTATAAAATATCTCAGAACGATATTGAATTCCTACATAAGTTCCTTGTCTATTTTTTTGAGTTGAGTCATGGAGTTTAAAAAACAATCTGACCATATCTTCATAACTTAAAATATTTTCATCATATTGAACTTTAACTACTTCTATGTGACCTGTATCTCCACCACAAACTGCTTTGTAAGTAATATTAGGATCATCGCCTCCGCAATAACCACATTCTGTAGATACTATTCCTTTTATACCATCGTATTTAGTTTCGTCCCAAAAACAACCAATACCACCAATAAACGTTTTCATAATTTTACAATATATTATTACTTCAAAATTGAAACAGCTTTTATCTCTTCAACTCCTATACCGCAACAACCACCAACAATTTTTACACCTTTGCTAACCCATTTTTTTGCAACTTCCAAATAATCATTAGGTGAAAAATTATCTACAAACTTCCAATTTGGTTTTTCGTAAAAGCCTTTATTAGGGTAAGCACCGATAACTCCATTATAATTTTTTAATGCTGTGTCTAAAGCTGCGCTTGTTGTTTTAATATCTGAGTGAGCAATTAAAATTGGCCCATTATGTAATTTACTAAAACTTTTCAACGACTTTTCTAAATCCTCATAAATTTCAGTTTTATTCTTAACATCATCATAGCCAAGCGTAATATTTTTTGTATTCTGATCTACTACACAGGAAATAGAAAGCCAAACAGGCAACTTTATATTTGAAGAACACTCAAGCATAGTCTCCACAATTTCTGCTTGAGATGTCATTGCTTCTAAAATTATTAAATCAACACCCTCATTCGATAAAATTTTAATATGTTCATTAAAACTTGGCTTCATATTCTTTGTTCCAAGTTTAAGAAAACTTCCATAACTCGAAGCACTTCCTGCTAAACAAACGCTTTTTTTTGAATTATCAATTGCTTGTTTTGCAATTTGAACTGCTTGTTTATTAAATAATTCAATTGAGTCTTCATATCCATGTTTTCTAAGAGAAATTGGAGTAGTTGCATAAGTATTTGTTGTAATAACATCAGCACCCGCATCAATATAATTTTCATGAACTTCTTTTAGAAATCCTGGGCTATCTACTGAACATTTTCCACACCAAAGGTTTTTATCCATTTTAGCCCCCTTTTTTTCAAGCTCGGCACCTATACCTCCATCAAGTAAAATAATTTTTCCTTGATCAATTTTATCTTGAATGAAAGTGTAAGACATTAATTGTTTGTGAAAGCACAAATTTTATTATTATCAAGATCTCGAATATAAGAATAGTAAACTCCAGAACCTTCTGGTCTTTCACCTCCAGCTCCTTCACTTTTTCCTCCTGCCCTAAGCCCAATCTCATGAAACTTATCAACTATATCTCTAGATGATGTAATAAATGAAACTTGCGTTCCATTTCCATTAGTTGCCTCTTTCATATTGACAGGTTTAGTCACATAAAACTCTATATTTCCATCACCATTTTTTTCTGTGTAACCAGCACAAACTTCATCTTTATAATTTCTTTCCAAATTCAAAACTTTTAAGACTTCATCATAAAAAATTATTGCTTTTTCTAGGTTATTGGTTCCTACCATTACATAACCAAGCATTTTAATTTTTCCATTCAGTAATAGTTTTTACCTCTAGATATTCATGCAATCCCCAGGTTCCACCTTCACGTCCATTTCCAGATTGCCTATAACCACCAAACGGAGTTCCGGAGTCAGCTGCTTTATGATTTACATACACAATTCCAGATCTTAATTTTTTTGAGACTCTTTTTGCCTTTTCTTTATCCTCTGTTTGTAAATAGTTTCCTAATCCATATTCTGTGTCATTTGTAATTTGGATAGCTTCCTCTTCATTTTCAAAAGGAATAATTGACAATACTGGTCCAAATATTTCCTCTTTAGCAATTCTCATATTATTATTAACATCAGTGAATACTGTCGGTTTAATAAAATAACCTTTCTTTAACTCTTCAGGTTTATCAGGACCACCTGCTACTAAAGTGGCACCTTCTTCAATTCCACTATTTATTAAACTCTGAATTTTATCAAATTGAGTTTTTGAAATTACAGGTCCTATATGATCACCAGCTTTTGAAGCAAGATCAACTTTAATTTTATTTGCTTCGTCTGCAGCTTCTTCAACAGCTCTTTTATAAATTGATTTTTCAACAAGCATTCTAGTTGGAGCATCACATGATTGACCTGAATTACTCATTATGTTTCTAATGCCATCTCTAACTGCATCAGGATATGCATCAGCAAAAACAATATTTCCACCTTTACCACCAAGTTCAAGACAAACTCTTTTTATAGTTTCAGCAGCATTCTTTGTAATTAATTTTCCAGCTCTAGTAGATCCTGTAAATGAGACCATATCAACATCAGGATGTCCTGACAGGTCAGTTCCAACACCAGGCCCATCACCATTCACTAGATTAAACACTCCGGCTGGAAATCCAGCCTCATCTATCATCTCTGCAAATAGCATTCCTGACAATGGTGCAATTTCAGATGGCTTAAGTACCATTGTACATCCAGTAGCAAAAGCTGGAATTACTTTTAAAGCAATTTGATTTATAGGCCAATTCCAAGGTGTAATTAATCCGCAAACTCCAATTGGTTCATATACAATATGATTAGTAGATCCCTTATCAAAACCTGGTTCGAATTCGAAATCATTTAACCTTTTTATAAAGTCTTCGATATGACCTGCACCAGAAGATGTTTGATTAGCCGAACACCAATCTTTGGGACAACCAAGCTCTGTAGTAATAGCATCAGTCATATCATCCCATCTAGAATTATAAATTTTTAATAATTTTTCTAATAAATTTAACCTCTCTTCTTTTGAAGTTCCTTTCCAAGACTCAAATGCAGATTTTGCTGCTTTGACTGCAGCATTTGTATCATCAGAACTTCCAAGACTTATAATTGCACAAACTTCTTCTGTTGATGGATTAATAACTTCACATTCATTCTTGTTTACTGGCTCAACCCATTTGCCATTGATATAAAATTTTTTTTTATCTAGCATTTATATTTCAAAATTAATTTTTCTTATTATACGTTTATTTGCTCTTACCATTCAAGAAATTAGATACAGTTTTTAAATTTTAATGATTAATCAATAAGTGGTGGTATATTATATTTATGAAATCACAAAAAATAGAACCAAAGTTTGAAAATAACCAAAATCCACGTATTGGACTT
>QCSH01000012.1 GCA_003211555.1 Pelagibacteraceae bacterium AG-470-G21 | reverse complement strand
TTTGGTAATAAATCAAGTCCATGTTTAAAATGTTTTTATCAATCAGAGCCTTCTGATGAAATCTTAAATTGTGAAAGTGACGGAATACTAGGTACAACATCTAACATAATTGGTAGTATGCAAGCAAATGAAGTTTTAAAGAATATAATTTCATCAGACCGAAGCCTTCATTCATCAATTCTAATTGTTAATTTAAAAAAACTTGAATTTAGAAAAATAAAATTTACAAAAAAAAATAATTGTTTATGCAATTAATTATTAAAATTTTAATTATATTATTATTTACCTCAAGTGCCTTCTCTGAAAATAAAGAGAAATTCTTAATGCTAAAAAATGAAAAGGTAAACGTAAGATATGGCCCAAGCTTTGATTATCCTATAAAATACATTTATAAAAAAATATATTTGCCTATTAAAGTAATAGATAAAAAAGAAAATTTTAGAAGAATAATTGATCACAAAAAGAATAGTGGCTGGATCCACATATCTCAATTAAAACAATCAAAATCTTTTATAACAGTTTCACATAAAATAATTTTCAAAAAACCAACAAAATTCTCTAAACCGTTAGCAAAAATAGAAACTGGAAGATTATTATTAGTAAAAAAAATGTGAGAGAAGTTGGTGCTATGTTGAAACAGGAGTTTTCAAAGGTTGGATTGAAAATGAAAGTGTTTGGGGCAAAATCAATTGACCTTTAAATATATAACTATTTTTGTTGAGCACACACGTCTTTAATTACTGGAGTATTTGCACAATCACCACATTTTGTTTTTTGAACAATACATCCATCATCAAGGACTTCTACATCAACTACCTTATCACACTTGGAACAAATCGATGAGATTGTTAAACCACATTTTTTACAATTATAATTTTCTATTTGCATTACTTAAAATTAGATATCAAAAAAATAAATTCAAGTAATTTCCTTGCGAATAATTATTATTAACCTATTTTTTTTGCGAATAATTATTATTATTACAAATTATCCTTATAAAAAATTTATTCTAATTATTTTTGAGAATGATTATTTTTAATTTTTTGATCTACTTGCCCACCATTTATCTAAAACAAAATACCATACTGAATTAGCAATTGGTTCAACAATTGCATCTGTTAATGCTATCATAAAAGAAACATCGGCAACTAGCATTAAAACTGTTATCGCTATCGCAAAGTGACCAATGGTATAAATGATTGTACGTAAAATTGATCCTTTATTATTACTATAAATTTGTCCTGCTGCTTTAAAAATTCCGTTTGTAACTTCCATTATTTATCGAAAGGGCTTTCAAGAACACACGCAACAAGATGAATTCTGGCCTGCTCTCCTCCATTAAAAAAAATTGTGGTATTTTGTATTATTTGTAATCCAGACATGTCCATCAGCTGGTAAATGTTTAGCAACATTTTCTATAACCATAGAACAACCTGCATTAGTTACTATCGGTATATGCAATCTACACTCAGGATCTTTATGCCAACTTAAAGTCGACCTTGGCTCCTTTAGTAAAAGTCTAACTCTCCCCAATTTAAATTTGTTACTTAAAACTTTGTATACTTCTTTGAAATAAGTATTTTCAAACTCAGGCACTAGCTGCGTATATTCTCCTTCATTAATCTCAATATCTCTTGAAACTTCTTTCCCCGTCTCATCAGCAATAGTCCAATATTTACCTCTTATATTATTTCCTTTAATAGACTCTTCGTTGTTAGGAATTTGATTTAAAGGTATTGCTCCAAAATGGGTAACGCCTGGAGAATTAAATTTTTTCTTCTCCAATATACTTTCCAAATCATTTCTTAATCTTGAGATATCAAATTTAAGTTCTGGAACTTTGTAAAAATCTTCAAATGATAATTCTGTCATTTTTCCGTTTCCTTAAATTAGTTTAATCTTAAATCAAATCTATCGGCATTCATCACTTTGACCCATGCTGATACAAAATCTTTAATAAACTTATCTGATGAGTCTTTGCAAGCATAAACTTCGGCCAAAGCCCTTAGTTGAGAATTAGAGCCAAAAATAAGATCAATTCTAGAACCTTTCCATTTAGTTTTTTTAGATTTTCTGTCTTTACCAACAAAATATTGTTCAGATTTATCAGTTTCTTTCCATGTTGTTCCCATATCAAGTAAGTTTAAAAAATAATCATTTGATAAAGTACCAGGTTTTTTTGTGAAAACTCCATTTCTAGAGTTATCATAATTTGTATCTAGCACTCTCATTCCTCCAACAAGAACTGTCATTTCAGGAGCGGTTAAACCCATTAGTTGAGCTTTATCAATTAATTTTTCCTCAGCTGAAACATTTGACTTGCCTTTTTTAAGATAATTTCTAAATCCATCGGCTTGTGGCTCAAGTAATCCAAATGAATTTATATCAGTTTGATCTTGTCTAGCATCGCCTCTACCTGGTGAGAAAGGCACCTGAACTTTTTGGCCTGCTTTTTTTGCAGCAATTTCTATACCAACATTTCCACCTAATACAATAAGATCAGCCATTGAAACGGATTTCTTCTTATTATCAAATTTTTTCTTAATTTTTTGTAAAGCTTTGATAACTTTTGAAAGTTTCTTTGGATTATTTACTGTCCAACTTCTTTGAGGTTCAAGCATAATTCTAGCTCCATTAGCCCCACCTCTTTTATCTGATCCTCTAAATGTTGATGCTGATGCCCAAGCTGTTGATACCAAATCTGAAACAGATATTTTAGAATTAAGAATTTTATTTTTTAAATCTTTGATATCTTTTGGTTTTATTTTATATTTAGGTTTATCGATTGGATCTTGCCAAATTAATTGCTCTTTTGGAACGTCTGCTCCCAAATAGCATGCTTTGGGTCCCATATCCCTATGTGTTAACTTAAACCATGCTCTTGCAAATGCATCTGCAAATTCGTCAGGATTTTTAAAAAAGTTTCTAGATATTGGTCCATAACTTTTATCAACTTTAAGAGATATATCTGTTGTTTGCATCATTGGAGGATGCATTTTACCTTTTGCGTGAGCGTCTGGAACCATCTTAATGTGTTGACCATTTTTCTTTGGTGTCCACTGAAAGGCACCTGCAGGTCCCTTCGATAATTCCCATTCATGATTAAATAAACAATCAAAATAACCCATATCCCACTGAATAGGATTTTGTGTCCATGCACCTTCTATACCACTACTTATTGCATCAACACCTTTTCCAGATTTGTAATTACTGTTCCATCCTGTTGATTGATCTTGAATTCTTGATGCCTCTGGATCAGGGCCCTTATGAGACTCAGGTGCTGCTCCATGTGATTTACCAAACGTATGGCCACCAGCAACTAGTGCCACAGTTTCATAATCATTCATCGCCATTCTTCCAAATGTCTCTCTTATGTCGTGTGCAGCTTTTTTAGGATCTGGATTAAAATCTGGACCTTGAGGGTTGACATAAATTAATCCCATATGAGAAGCTCCAAGTGGTTGTTCAAGATCTCTATTCTTTGTGTATCTTTCAACTCCCAGCATTTCTTTTTCAGAGCCCCAATAAATATCGTCTTCTGGCTCCCAGATATCTGTTCTTCCAGCTCCAAAACCAAAAGTTTTAAAACCCATTGAATCTAAGGCAACGTTTCCAACCAATATAAATAAATCTGCCCATGAAATTCTTTTTCCATATTTTTGCTTGATAGGCCACAGAAGCAATCGTGCTTTATCCAAATTAACGTTATCAGGCCATGCATTCAAAGGTGCAAATCTTTGATTGCCTGTTCCAGCACCACCTCTGCCATCGCCAGTTCTATAAGTTCCAGCAGCGTGCCATGCTAATCTTATGAACAATGGACCATAATGCCCATAATCAGCTGGCCACCAATCTTGCGAGTCTGTCATTAATTTTTTTAAATCTTTTTTAAGAGCTTTGTAATTTAGTTTCTTAAATTCTTTTGAATAATTAAATTTCTTCTCCATTGGATTAGAAAGGTTTGAATGTTGACTTAATATTTTAAGATTAAGAGCATTTGGCCAAAAATCTCTGTTTGTTTGACCTTTTCCAGCAGTAAATTTTGCTGGTGTACCCGCTCCTGTGAAAGGACATTTGCTTAATTCTGTTGATTTAAATGACTTATCTTTAAAAATTTCCGCACTCATTATTTTTTTGCTCCTGTTGTTTAATTATTCAAATTGAGTTTTTTATAATTATTCTAAAGAAGAATGTCAATGAGTTAGAATGGTTTTAATGTAGCTTTAAAGATTTTAGTCCTCTAATTTAACAAGAACTTCAACTGATTTGATCTTTTTTCCTGGAATAGATTTCTGAATATCAATCGGACCAACATCTTCGTTTTTTAAATCTATTAATTTTTCCTCTTTGACATCAAAAAAATGATGATGATCTGAGACATTGGTGTCAAAATAAGTTTGGTTAGAATTAATTGGTATTTCTTTTAAATATCCTTTTTTGTGAAATGCATGCACCGTATTATAAACTGTAGCTAAAGAAACTTTTTGGCCCGTTTTGTCTTTAATTAAATTGAATAAATCATTGATTGTAAAATGGAATGTTTTATCTCTATTAAATAAAACATCGCATATATTTATTCTTTGTTTTGTTGGTCTTAAATTTGAGTTTCTTAATTTTTTAATAAATTCTTGTTTTGAAGACATAAGCTATTTAAAACTATTCTAAACTATTTCTATATTATAATGTACCTAAATCAAGTAATAAGATTACAAGAATATGAAAAAAAGCTCTTTTAATTATGAAGAATTAATAGAATGTGCGGATGGTAAGCTATTTGGACCTGGAAATGCAAAACTACCATCTCCTCCAATGCTAATGTTTGATAGAATAACAGATATTAATGAAAATCTTGGCTTTTATAAGAAGGGATCGATGAAAGCTGAGCTTGATATAAAAGATAATTTATGGTTTTTTAATTGCCATTTTAGAGAAGATCCGGTCATGCCAGGATGTCTTGGTTTAGACGCAATGTGGCAGTTAGTAGGGTTCTTTTTAGGATGGCTTGGAAAACCCGGCAGAGGTAGGGCTTTGGGAGTAAGCACGGTAAAATTTACTGGTGAAGTTCTAAAAAATGTCAAAATGGCAACATATGAAATTGATATGAAAAGAATAATGGTTAAGGGAGAAACGACAGTAGGTTTAGCAAATGGAATATTGCTAGCAGATGGTAAAAAAATTTATAGTGCTGAAAATCTTAAGGTAGGTTTATTTAAATAATGAAAAGAGTTGTGGTAACAGGTCTTGGGGTAGTTTCATGCTTAGGAAATAACCAAGAAGAGGTTTATAAATCCTTATTAAATACTAAATCAGGAATTACATTTTCTGAGGAATATAAAGAGCATAACTTAAGAAGCCATGTCCATGGCAAACCAAATATAAAACTTGAAGACTATATTGATCGAAAAGTAATTAGATTTATGGGTGCAGGCTCAGCGTATAATTACATAGCTATGAGTGAAGCAGTTAAAGACTCTGGTTTAGAAGAAAAAGATGTAAGTAATATATTAACTGGGATGGTCATGGGATCAGGGGGTCCGTCTATTGAAAATGTAATTTTAGCATCTGATAAAACTAGAGAAAAAAATCCAAAAAAGATGGGACCTTTTATTGTTCCAAGAACTATGGCAAGTACTGCTTCTGCCACTTTAGCAGTTCCATTTAAAATAAAAGGCACTAATTACACAATAAGCTCTGCTTGCGCGACGAGTGGTCATTGTATTGGCAATGCAATGGAACTTATTCAACTAGGGAAACAAAAAATTATTTTTTCAGGTGGAAGCGACGAAGTTCACTTTGCGATGACCGCAATGTTTGATGCAATGACTGCACTATCATCAAAATATAACGATACCCCTGAAAAAGCTTCAAGACCATATGATAAAACGAGAGATGGTTTTGTTATAGCTGGTGGAGGTGGTGTTCTTGTTCTAGAAGAATATGAGCATGCTAAAGCAAGAGGAGCTAAAATATACGCTGAACTAACAGGTTACGGAGCAACATCAGATGGCTATGATATGGTTGCACCATCTGGTGAGGGAGCAGTGAGATGTATGAAAATGGCTCTAGCAACTTCAAAAAATAAAATTGACTATATTAATACCCATGGGACATCTACACCTGTAGGAGATATTACAGAATTAAAAGCAGTGGGTGAGGCTTTCCCAGACTATAAACCAAAGATAAGTTCAACAAAATCTTTGTCAGGTCATTCATTAGGTGCAACTTCAGTTCACGAAGCAATTTACAGTTTGATAATGATGAAAAACAATTTTATTTCAGCATCAGCAAATATTTCAGAAATGGATGATGAAGCAAAAAATTATCCAATTATTACACAAGTTGAAAAAGACGTAAATTTAAATGCAATTATGTCCAACAGCTTTGGTTTTGGTGGAACTAATGCAACATTAGTGTTTGAGAAAGTTTAGATCTATGAGTTTAATGAAGGGAAAAAAAGGTCTTATCATGGGCGTTGCCAATGAAAGGTCAATTGCATGGGGTATATCTCAAAAACTTGCTGAAGCTGGAGCAGAGTTAGCTTTTACATATTTAGGTGATGCTTTAAAAAAAAGAGTTGTTCCACTTGCAGAAAAACTAAATTCAAATGTAACTTTTAGCTGTGATGTAGAAAAAAAAGAAGAAGTTGTAAAACTTTTTGAAGATGTAAAAAGTCAATGGGGAGAAATTGACTTTGTTGTGCATGCAATTGCATTTTCAGATAAGTCTGAGTTATCAGGAGAATATTTAAATACAACTAGAGAAAATTTTTTAAGAAGTATGTTAATATCTTGTTTTTCATTTACTGAAGTTGCTAGAGAGGCATCTAAAATAATGAAGCAAGGTGGTAGTATGATTACTTTGAGTTATGAAGCAAATAAAGCCATACCTAATTATAATGTAATGGGCGTATGTAAAGCTGCACTAGAGTCTAGTGTTAAATACCTTGCAAGGGATCTAGGAGCAAAGAATATTAGAGTTAATGCAATCAGTGCGGGACCAATTAAAACTCTAGCAGCTTCTGCTATTGGGGATGCTAAATTTCTTTACAAGTGGAATGCCGATCATTCATTTTTGAAAAGAAATGTAGATAATCTTGATGTCGGAAATTCAGCATTATATCTTTTAAGTGATATGGCTGGTGGTGTTACTGGTGAAATTCATTATGTAGATGCTGGTTACAATAAAGTTGGAATGCCAGATCCTAAGAATATTAGTTAATTTTCAAAATAATTGAGTAATTTATGAAAATTGAAATTAATGAATGGTTATTATATTTGCCAGTATATGTAAGTTTTTTTTTGGATTTTTATATACAGATGGAGGCACTACAGTTTAGGTAAGTTAAGCAAAAAACAAAAAGCCATTGTGGAAAAAGAAAAGAAAAAATGGAAGTTTTTTTGGGATTGGAAAGATTATGGACTAAAAAAAGAACCAAAACATTTTAAACTAACTAAAACAGATTATGTTATGCGGGGCATATTTTTTGGTTATTTGTTTTATTTTCTCATTTTTGATTTAGATAGACTTATGATATCCTGATATATTCAATACTTTATTAATTTTAAAAAATAGTAAAATTTAGTTAAATTATGATGCAACAAATTAGTCTTTATCTAACCAGTATAATATTTGGAATTATGCTTTTCTTTTCTTTTGTTGTAGCACCTGTAACTTTCACTGCATTAAATGAGGAAAATGCTAGAAAATTTATAAGAAAAATATTTCCTTACTACTACACTGTTAATTTAACTATTAGTGTTTTAGTTTTAATTTTATTAATAATTCTAAAAATTTTTTCCTTAGATTTTTATTTAATTTTAAGTGTTGCAGTATTATTTGCTGTATCAAATTTTGTACTAATGCCAATGATAAATAAGTTCAGAGATGAAAAACAGGATAAAAAATTTAAACAATCACACTTTATTTCTGTTGTAATAAATTTTGTACAAATGATTTTGTTAGTAATTATGTTAATTTAAAATGAATTAGTTATACCTAAGCCAACAGCTATAAAAATACCTAACCAAATTAAGCCTTTAATAAAAAAAAATGCAAAACTACCAAGTAATAAATATCTTCCATATTTATTTTTCTGCAATTCTAACTTAAAGTTTTTTAAAAGCTTCATTTTGTTAAAATTTATTACAATGTTTTTCTACTTGATCTTTTCCCACTCTTTCATTCCGCCAGTGATATTTTTGACATTTTTAACCCCCATGTCTTTCATAGTTTTGGTTGACAATGTTCCTTGTCCACCAACGCCACAAAAAACTACATATTCTTTATCAGGATTATTTTTAAATATGTCATTTTCTAGAGGACTGCCTTCTGCTAAATAAAATTCTAATAAACCTCTATCTAAATGAATCGCATTACCGATTGTTCCTTTTGAAAAGCTTTCTTTATCCCTAACATCGATAAATTGAACATTTGGGTCATTTAGCTTCTCTTTAGCTTCACTTGCGGTGATATTTTCAATATCATTGCTAACACTCATCAAATCTTCAAATTTTTTCATATAAGTTTCCTTTATTTAAATAGCTGCCTGTTTTATTGATAACTTAACTTTACCTCTATCAAAGCCAATTACTTTTACCTTAACCTCATCTCCTTCTTTGACAACGTCTGTTACTTTTGCAACTCTTTTATCTGCTAGTTCTGAAATATGAACTAGACCATCTTGTTTTCCTAGAAAATTAACAAATGCTCCAAATTCCATAATCTTCATAACTTTTCCATTATAAATTTTATTGAGCTCAGCCTTTGCAGTTATATCTTTAATCATTTGCATAGCTTTGTTTCTAGATTCCTCATCTGGAGCTGCAACTGTAACTTCTCCTTCGTCATTAACATCAACTTTTGCCCCAGACTTCTCAACAATTTCTCTTATTGTTGCTCCACCTTTTCCAATAACGGCAGCAATATCTTTTTTGTCTACAGTGATTTTCTCCATTTTCGGTGTATGTTTGCCTACATCATCTCGGGATTTGCTTAGAGCTTTATTCATCTCTCCCAAGATATGAATTCTCCCGTCTTTCGCTTGATTCAAAGCTTGTTCCATTATTTCAAATGTTATACCTGTAATTTTGATATCCATTTGAAGAGATGTTATTCCATCTTTAGTGCCGGCAACTTTAAAGTCCATGTCACCAAGGTGATCTTCGTCCCCAAGGATATCTGATAACACACTAAAATCATCTCCCTCTTTAATCAATCCCATTGCAATACCTGCTACTGGTTCTTTGATTGGAACTCCTGCATCCATTAAAGCAAGTGATGAACCACAAACAGTTGCCATAGATGATGAACCATTAGACTCTGTTATTTCTGAAACAATTCTGAATGTGTAAGGAAAACTATCCTTAGACGGCAAAGATGAATTAATTGCTCTCCAAGCTAATTTACCATGTCCAATTTCTCTCCTACCAGTTCCTATTCTTCCAGTTTCACCAACAGAAAAAGGAGGAAAATTATAATGGAGCATAAATCTTTCTTTTTGTAATCCATCCAAACTTTCAATTCTTTGTTCATCATCAGATGTTCCAAGAGTTGTTGTTACAATAGCTTGTGTTTCACCTCTAGTAAATAATGCAGAACCATGTACTCTTGGTAAAATTCCTACTTCACACATAATTGGTCTTACATCTGCAAGACCTCTACCATCAATACGATTTTTATTTTTTAGAATATCGGTTCTTACAATTTTTTTTTCTAAATTTTTAAGCTGTGAATTTACATCGAGGTCAGAATATTCCTCATTTTCTTCGTACAATTTTTTAGCCTTCTCAGTAATTTCAGAAATTTGATTTGATCTATCTTGCTTGTCCCTTGTGGAAAAAGCTTTTTTCAAATCTTCAGTAAATTCCTCCTCTAATTTCTTTTTTATCTCTGAAAGGTCTTTTTTCTCAACAGTCCAATCAGGTTTTCTACATTCTTTCGCAAGATCTTCTATCATTTCTATTATTGGAACGAACCCATCATGTCCAAACTTAACAGCATTTAACATTACTTCTTCTGATAAACCATTTGCCTCGGACTCAACCATTAAAACAGCATCTTTTGTTCCGGCTACAACAAGATCTAGTTTTGAGTCTTTTAGTTGTTCTTTACTTGGATTAAGAACGTATTCTCCTTTAATATAGCCAACTCTAGAAGCTCCGACAGGGCCCATAAATGGCATGCCTGAAATAGCTAAAGCTGCAGATGATGCAATGATAGATAAAATATCAGCTTCGTTCTCTTTATCATAAGATATTACAGTTGGTAATAATTGTACTTCATTTTTAAATTCATCTGGAAACAACGGTCTTATAGGTCTATCTATTAATCTTGAGATTAATGTTTCACTCTCTGTAGGTCGAGCTTCTCTTTTAAAATAACCACCTGGAATTTTACCTGCTGCATAATATTTTTCTTGATAGTTGACTGACAAAGGAAAATAATCCATATCTGGATTTACTTTTTTTGCTCCAACAACAGTAGCTAACACTACTGTTTCACCGCATTGGGCAATGATTGCTCCATCTGCTTGTCTTGCTATTTTACCTGTTTCTAGGCTTAATTTTTTTTCTGCTACTTCTATTTCTTTTTTTACTACTTTAAACATTTATTTCCTTAAATTTAATTTTGATATTACTTCTTTATAAGACTCTATTTTATTTTTTTTCAAATAGTCTAATAATTTTTTTCTTCTATTTACTGCTCTTAAAAGTCCAACTGATGAATGTTTATCTTTTTTGAACTTCTTAATATGCTTAGACAAGTTTTCAATTTTATCTGTTAATTGTGCAACTTGAATTTCTGAAGAACCGGTATCCTTATCATGGATTGCTAATTCTTTTACTTTATTTACCATTTATTTTTTCCTTATTTATTTGTTTGTTTTATTAAATTTTCAATTTTTTCCGCATAATCAAAAGAGTCATCCTTTACAAAAAATAGTTTTGGTAAAAACTTCATAACTATTTTTTTCGAAAGTGCTTTTCTTATTACAAATGAAAATTCTTTTAATTTAGTAACGACATCTTCAGCATCTTTTCCGCCTAAAGGCATTACAAATATTTTTGCTGTTTTCAAATCTGGGGACATTCTCACTTCTGTTACTGTTATTTCTTTTGTAGATAAATTTGGAAGTTTTGCCTCATCTCTAATAAACAACATTCCCAAAGCCTGTTTGATCATTTCTCCAACTCTAAGCTGTCTCTGTGTAACTGGCTTTCCTAAATTAGTCATTATATTGTTCTCTCTGTTATAGTAGAATTGTAAACTTCGATTACATCATTTTTTTGAAAATCTACAAAATCTTTTAAGGTTATCCCACATTCTATACCAGCAGATACTTGTTTAGTCTGATTCTTTTCTCTAAATATTGAGCCAATTTTACCATTAAATATTATAGCACCATCTCTAATAACTCTAGCACTAGAATCTTGAGTGATTTCACCATCTGTCACTTTTGAACCTGCAACTTTTCCAACTTTTGAAACCTTAAATATTTCAAGTATTTCTGCAGTCCCTATGATTTTTTCATCAACTTCTGGTGTTAAAAGACCTGACATTTTGCTTTTAATAAAATCTAAAACTTCATAAATTATATTATACGAGGATATTTGAATTTTTTCTTGTTCGGCTCTTTTTTTGGCCTCTTTACTGGGCTTAACGTTAAAAGCTATAACTACTGCATTTGATGCTTTCGCCAAAGTTACATCAGTTTCTGTTACCATACCTATATCTGATAAAAGTATTTTCGGTTTTACCTCATCATGTTTAATTTGATTGATTGCATTTTTTATTGCCTCGGAAGATCCATGAACATCTGATTTAATAATTATATTCAAATCCTCTGATGTAGTATCTTTAAATGCAGAGTCTTGAGTTACAAATGATAATGGATTTTTAGTCTCCTTTGTTTCTTGGATTCTGCCATCACAAAGCATTTTTGCATCTTTCTCACTCTTTAAAACAATAAAATCATCACCCGATTTGGCTGCTCCATTAATCCCAAGTATTTCTATAGGTGTTGCTGGTTCTGCTTTTTCAATTTGTTTTCCTTGATCATTAATTATTGCTCTTACTTTCCCCCATTTTAAACCACTAACAAAATAATCTCCTTTATTAAGTGTTCCAGCAGTAATTATAACATTTGCAATAGGTCCTCTACCAATGTCAATTTTTGATTCTAAGACAATCCCTTTGGCATCAGTATCAAAATCAGTTTTTAAATCTAAAATCTCTGCTTGTAAAATTATACTCTCAACTAATTTATCAAGGTTTTGTTTAGTTTTAGTAGATATTTCTACCATCAAAGTATCTCCAGATAAATCCTCTGCAATTAGTTCGTACTCTAAAAGTTGATTTTTTATTTTTTGCGGGTCACTATCTGGAAGATCACATTTATTTATTGCAACTACGATTGGTACTTTAGCTGCTTTTGCATGTTTTATAGACTCTATTGTTTGGGGTTTAACTCCATCATCAGCAGCAACTACAAGGATAACAATGTCGGTAAGCTTTGATCCTCTTGCTCGCATTTCAGTAAATGCTGCATGACCCGGTGTGTCTATAAAAGTAATTTTATTAGTCTTATGTATAATTTGATATGCTCCTATATGCTGAGTAATTCCACCAAATTCACCTGAGACAACATTTGCTTTTCTTAAAACATCTAAAACAGAAGTTTTACCATGATCTACATGACCCATTACTGTAACTATAGGTGCTCTAGTTTTTAAATTTTGTGTTTTTATCTCTTTAATTTTATCTAAAATTTCCTCTGTTTTTTTTTCTGTAACTGGATTATGCCCAAATTCTTTTACTAGATATTCTGCGGTATCAGAATCAATTGTATGGTTAATTGTAACTGTTACCCCCATACCCATAAGATATTTAATAATACTACTGGATTGTTCAGCCATTCTATTTGCTAATTCTCTAATTGTGATTACTTCAGGTATATTTATATCTCTTCTTACCGGTTTAAAATTGTCAGGAGCATCATCTTTGTTCAATAATCTATTTTCTTTTTGCTTTGCTCTTTTAAGGGATGCTAAACTTCTTGATCTAACTCCAATTTCATCTCCACTTAATGCTTGAGAGACTGTAAGTTTTAATTCACGACGTTTACCTGTAAGCTTGTTAGGTTTGTTCTCTTTTTGTGGATTTTCACCTTTTAATCGTCTAGTTGCTCTTTGTTCTGCGAGTTTTCTTTTCTCAAAGTCAGATTTAATAGATGAAACTGGCTTAGAGAAATTTGTTTTTTTTGGTATAAAAGAATTTTGTGACTTGTTCTCTATTGGTCTAGTCCCTCTTGAAAAATTTGGCTTTCCACCAAATCTTGGGGGTTTCTTTTCTATAACAACTGTATTCTTTGATTGAGATTTTGCTTGCTCGATACTACTAATTGTTTTCTTGGAATCACCGGAAATTGACAACTTTAATTTTTTTTTTTCCATTTTTCATCTCACTCTTTATAAACTATATCTCGTGCAGACATAATTAAATCATCAGCTTCATTTTTTGAAAGAGCAAAATCCTCTAAATATCCTTTTATTCTTACTCTCTCTCCTTTAACTTCATCGTATCCACCTGTTAACTCGTCTGATGCTAGATCAGCAAAATCACTTAAAGTTAATATTTTTTGTTCACCTAATGTTACAAGCATTCCAGGAGTTAAACCTTTATGATTTATTAAATCATTTTCTAATCCTAAATCTTTAATTCTATTTGCGATTTCTTCTTGGTCTTTCTGATAAAATTCTTTAGCTCTTTCAATCAATTCTTTTGCCGTTTCTTCTTCTATACCTTCAATTTTCATCAAAGCTTCAGGGTTGCAATCTTTAATATCATCAATAGAAGAAAAGCCTTCTGCAACTAACAACTGACCAAGTGTTTCATCTAATTCCAGATTTTTAACGAAGTTATCAGTCTTTTCCTTAAATTCTATTTGTCTTCTTTCGGAATCTTCTTGATCTGTCATTATGTTGATTTCATAATTCATTAATTTTGTTGCTAACCTTACATTCTGACCCCTTCTACCTATAGCTTTACTTAAATTCTCCTCAGTTAGAATTACATCAAGTTTTCTTCCCTCTTCATCAACATTAACTCTTTGCACCTCCGCAGGTGATAATGCATTTGCAACAACTACAGCTGGATCTTCAGACCAATTGACTATGTCAATTTTCTCTCCTTGTAATTCATTTACAACTGCCTGGACTCTACTACCTCTCATACCCACGCATGCACCTACAGGATCTAATGATGTATCAATTGCCATAACACAGATTTTTGCTCTACTTCCTGGATCTCTAGATGAGGATTTTATTTCAATAAGTCCATCATAAATTTCAGGAACTTCTTGAATAAACAATTTTTCCATAAATTTAGGATGGGCTCTTGAGAGAAATATTTGTTGTCCTCTTGGCTCTCTTCTTACATCCAAACAATAAGCTTTAATTCTATCACCAGCTTTAATATTTTCTCTTGGAATGATTTCATTTTTTTGAATTATTGCCTCTGTTCTACCTAAGTCTACAATTACATTTCCAAATTCCAATCTCTTCACGATACCACTTAAAATTGTATCAATTTTATCTTTAAAATCATTGTATTGCCTCTCTCTTTCAGCTTCCCTAACGTTAAAACTTATAACTTGTTTAGCTGTTTGAGCAGCAATTCGACCAAAATCAAATGATGGCAAGGGCTGAAGAACCTCATCTCCAATTTGTTTTCCTTGGTTATTTTCATTAAGTTTAATTGCATCATCAAGGGTTATTTCTTGATTAGAATTTTCAGGGTTTTCTACTATTACTAATTTCCTAAATATTCCGATATCTCCACTTTCTCTATCTATTTCAACTTTAATTTCGTTTTCAGAACCAAACTTGGATTTCGCTGCTTTTGCAATACCGTTTTCCATTGAACCTATGATCAATTCTTTATCTATGGATTTTTCTAAAGCAACCGCTTCGGCTATCCTTATCAACTCTAATTTATCTGCTCTACGATTTAACATTTTTATAATTATTCTAAAAAAAAATGGGCCGAAGCCCATTTTGAAATTTCAGCAATGTAACTAGAATATATTTATTTTTATTTAATATTCAACTTTATTTACTTGCTAAATACGTTTGATTTATCTGTTTTTTCCCATGAAAATGAACCCATCTCATCTGGAATTCTTCCAAAGTGACCATATGCAGCTGTTTTTTCATAGATAGGTTTATTTAAACCTAGCATCTCTCTAATTCCTCTCGGACTCAAATCAAAATTTTCACTTATTAGCTTTTCAACTTGTTTGTTTTTTTCTTCATCATTATCGAATAAATCTACATAAATTGATAAAGGTTTTGAAACTCCAATTGCATAAGCTAATTGAATCAAGCACTTGTCTGCTATTTTAGATGCAACAACATTTTTTGCTAAATACCTGGATGCATAAGCGGCAGATCTATCTACTTTAGTTGGATCTTTTCCTGAAAACGCTCCACCACCATGTGGTGCAGCTCCACCATAAGTATCAACAATTATTTTTCGACCCGTTAAACCACTATCACCATCTGGACCACCAATAACAAAGTTTCCTGTTGGATTAACATAAATTTCTTTTTCATCTAATGAATTTAATAAATCTTTAGGTATTGATTTTTCAATATAAGGTTTGACCAGATCTCTTACTTGCGCTTGATTTACATCTGGTGAATGTTGGGTGGATATAACTACTGACTTGACTGAAAATGGTTTTCCTTCTTTGTATTCAATGGTTATTTGACTTTTTGAATCTGGTTCTATATTTTTTAGTTTTCCAGATTTTCTATCTTCGGCCATAAGCCTTAAAATTTTATGAGAATAGTGAATTGGAGCTGGCATCAGTACGTCGGTTTCATTACACGCATAACCAAACATAATTCCTTGGTCACCTGCACCTTCATCTTTATTTCCAGAGGAATCTACGCCCATAGCAATATCAGAGGATTGGGCATGCAAATGGCTTTCAACTGATGTTGCTTCTTTCCAAGTAAATCCTTCTTGATCATAACCAATATCTTTGATGCATTGCCTTACTTTTTCTATTAAATCCTCTTTTTTAATTTCAGGACCCCTTACTTCACCAGCTAGGACAACTTTGTTTGTTGTTGTTAAAGTTTCACAAGCAACTCTCGATTGAGGTTCGGCTCTCAAATAAGTATCTACAACCATATCTGAAATTCTATCGCATACTTTGTCTGGATGACCTTCGGATACAGACTCGCTAGTAAATAAGTAATCTTTTTTCATTTATTCTCCCTAATTTTTAAAATCACAGTAAAAGTAATATAAATTAGAACAAAATAAAAGAAGATCTTGTTACCATATTTAGCAAAGTAAGTTTTATTAACACGTTTGATCTTATTGACATCAAAGTACCCTTTCTCACTAATTTGTTTAATAATTTGGCCTTTGGGATTAACAAAAGCAGATACTCCATTGTTTGTTGACCTAATAACATTTTTACCTTCCTCGATTGATCTAAATATCGAATGAGATAAATGTTGAGCGGGTCCAATAGATTTGCCAAACCACCCATCCTCAGAAATATTTAATATAAAGTCGTAAGATTTTTTATTTGGATTAATTTTTCCTGAATAAATAATTTCATAACAAATAAGCGGGATAAATTTTAATTTATGAATGTTCAAAATTTCCCTTTTATTATCAGCTGAAAATGATTGATATCCTTGGGTTATTTTTTTAAAACCAACTTTTTTAAAGAAATTTTCAAAAGGTAAAAATTCTCCAAAAGGAACTAATTTGTTCTTGTTGTATTTATACAATAATTCAGACTCGTTATTTAATACCACTAAGGAATTGTAAATTTTATTTTGTTTAGTACTATTAATTCCCAATATAACTTTATGGTTTATACTTAATTTTTTTTTAAAGATATTTTTAAATAATTTTAGATCCTTAAAATAAATACTAGTAATTATTCCCTCAGGAAAAACAAATATTTTTTTTTCATCTTTGTTTGGATCACTTAAAGTAATTAATTCATTAATATTTTTTCTAGTGTCCTGGTTTTTTAAGAATCTTTCAATTGCTACATTTGGCGAGATAACTCTGATAACAGAATTTAAATTTTCATAATTTTTTTTCTCAAAGTTATCAATTTGAAAATTTCCATAAAAAAGATTTATTATTACTAAAAAAAAGCCAAAACTAATAATGAAGAACTTAGTTAAGTTTTTATAGCTAAAAAAAACTATTACTGGTAATAAAAATATAGTTATTGATAATAAGTTTAATGAGTAGGTACCTATATAAGATAAAATTTGTAAAGAAGGTAAATTATTCGAAAGACTGAAAACTAGTAAATTCCAGGGAAAACCACCAAAAATAAAACTTCTTACAAACTCAATTCCACCTAAAATAATTGAAAAGATTAAAATTGACGAGATTTTACTTTTTAAATTAAAAAAATTGCATAGGAAAGTAACTAAACCATAAAATATTCCCAAAAATAGTGGAATTAGTATTAATGCTAATGGAATAATAAATTTAAAATTTAAATCAAATGTCAAAGAATTTGTAATCCAATAAAGGTTAGAAATAAAATAACCAAATCCAAAGATCCAACCAACAAAAAACGAAATAGTTTTTTTATTCACATAGTTAACTAATATGTAAAGTAATGCTGGAAGTGTTAAAAAATTAATAAAAACTAAATTGTAAGGAGGTAAACTAAATGACGTTAGTATACCTAAAAGTAAGCATATTAAAAATAGGTAAGCTTTATTTTCTAAAATAGAGTTCAATTTATTTTATTCAATTTTTTAAATATTAAATTTTCTTTTTTCTTCATTAAATAATAATCTTTATTTTTTTTATGGTCATATCCTAAGAGATGTAAATAACCATGTATCCACATTTTATCTAATTCATGATCAAAACTAGATGATTTTGATCTTCTATTAATTGTTTCAAAAGAAATTGCTATATCTCCTAGATATAATTTATTTTTTAACTTAAATTTTAAAGGAAAAGAGAGCACGTCTGTTGAAACATTTTTATTTCTAAATTTTGAATTTAAATTTTTCATTATTTTATTATTAGTAAGCATCACAGTAAATTCTTGGTTTTTATTTTTAAAGTTACCGAATTTAGATAATTTGTTTAATTTCTTTCTGAAGTAAATTTCTGGTTCTTTTAATTTTTTTTCCCAAATTTTTTTGTCTAGAACTATGTTGACCTTAATCATTAATCTGAATTTTTATCAGAATAAGCCTTGACTATCTTGGAAACTAGTGGGTGTCTTACTACATCAGTATGATCAAAATCTACTACAGATATCTCTTTTAAATGACCAAGTAATTTTTTTGATCTATTTAAACCTGATATTGTTTTATTAGGTAAATCTATTTGAGATGGATCACCATTAATAACTATTTTGGAATTTTCACCAATTCTTGTTAGAAACATCTTTATTTGAGTATCTGTAGCATTTTGAGCCTCATCAAGTATTGCAAAAGAATTTTTTAATGTTCGACCTCTCATAAAAGCAAGGGGTGCAATTTCTATATCTCCAACCTCTATTTTTTTTTGAATTTTCTCAAAATCTAATAAGTCATACAATGAGTCATAAAGAGGCCTTAAATAAGGATCAACCTTTTCTCTCATATCTCCTGGTAAAAAACCTAATCTTTCTCCCGCTTCTACTGCTGGTCTTGATAAAATAATTCGCTCTATTTTTTTATCTAAAAGCATCGTTAATGCAACTGCAACAGCTAAAAAAGTCTTACCCGTTCCTGCTGGTCCTGCAGAAATAACAATATCTGATTCTTTCAAAGCCCTTATATAATTTTTTTGTTTTTCTGATCTTGGTATTACTGATTTTTTTGGAGTTTTTATTATATATTCAACATTTCCATTTTTATTTTTGTTTGTAACTTTTTCATCAATCATAAACTTATTTACAGATGACTCTATATCCTTTCTTTCTATAGTTCCATTATTTAAAAATTGATCCACAAGAAATTGAATAGCATTTTTTATTAATTCATTTTTTTCAGGATTATTTTTTAACAAAATTGAATTTCCTCTTGAATAAATACTTGTGTTTGTAATTTTTTCCAATTCTTTTAAATTATTATTAAATTCTCCCAAAACACCTAAAAGCAAATCGTTGCTTTGAAATACAACACTTAAAGCATTATTTTCTGAATATACAAATTTTAAATCAGAATTAATTTTTGGTTTTGCTAAATTTTTCAAATTATGCTGCTTCCTTTTTTTCTATTACTTTACCAAATAATGAATTCTGATTACTTTTTTCAATGTGAATTTGTAGTAATTTGCCAATATAACTTTCATTACCATCAAAAATCACTGAATTTAGGAATTTATTTCGACCAAAAAATTTTTTTTGGTTTTCTAATTTATTTTCTACAAGTACTTCTACAGTTTTGCCTTCAAAAGACCTGTTCAATTCTATTTGATTGCTAAATAATTTTTCTTGAATAGTCATTAGTCTACTTTTAAGTTTATCTTTATCTATAATTTCTAATTCTGCAGCCCTTGTTCCTGGTCTTGGGCTAAAAATAAAAGAAAATGAGTTTATAAATTTGATTTTATTAACTAAATTTAAGGTTTCATTAAAATCATTTTCAGTTTCACCAGGGTACCCGATAATAAAGTCACTAGAAAATTTTATATCCGGATTAATTTTGATTAATTTTTCATAAATATTCAAATAATAATTTACAGTATGCTTCCTGTTCATCATTTTTAATATTCTGTCTGAACCACTTTGAATTGGTAAATGGACGAAAGGCATTAATTTTTTTGAATTTTTATAGCACTCAATTAAATCGTCTGTCATATCTCTTGGATGTGAAGTGGTATATCTAATTCTATTTATTTCTTTATATTTGCTAAGTGTACTAATAAGATCAGATAATCGATATTCTTTAGATCCATCTTTATAGGAATATGCATTAACGTTTTGTCCTAGTAGTGTTATCTCTTTAGATCCATTTTTTATTAATATTTCCGCTTCATCAATGATACTTTTAAATGGTCTAGAATATTCTGGCCCTCTTGTATAAGGAACAACACAAAAGTGACAAAATTTATCACAACCCTCTTGAACTGTTAAAAAAGATGAAACTTTAATATTATTGTTTTTTATATTATCGAAATACCGAAATTTAGAAACAGAGTCAAATTCAGTTTCTTCGACTTTATTTTCTTTCTCGAAATTTTTTAGAAGAATATTTATTTTTTGATAAGATTGAGGACCTATAACTAAATCTATGTATTTTTCTCTATTAAGCATCTCTGTATTTTCAGCTTGTGCAACACAGCCAGCTACCACCATTATTGGTTTTTTTTTATCTTTGTATAATTTTTTTACTCTTCCAATCTCGTGATAAACCTTATCTTTTGCTTTATCTCGAATATGACAAGTATTTAAAATATAACAATCAGCATCATCTTGTTTTTCTGTTTTATTATATCCTATTGTTTTAACGGCATCATATATCCTGTTAGAGTCGTATTCATTCATTTGACAACCAAATGTCTTTATAAAAACCTTTTTATACATGATTTATTTTTTTTTGATTCCGTATAATTCTAATTTATGATCAACAAGTTTATATCCATATTTGTCGGCAATTTTTTTTTGTAATTCTTCAATTTCTTCATCAACAAATTCTATAATTTCTCCAGTTTTTATATCAATTAAATGATTGTGATCATCATTTATTTCATATCTTGCCTTGCCTGACTTAAAATCGTGTTTTGTTAAAATACCTGCTTCTTCAAATAATTTTACTGTTCTATAAACAGTAGCTATGCTAATTTTAGAATCTATTTTTGAAACTCTATTATATAATTCATCAACATCTGGGTGGTCTGACTCGCCATAGGTTTTCTTGGACTCAGATATTACTCTTGCAATTATTCTTCTTTGATCCGTAAGCTTAACTCCATTTTTCTGGCATTTTTCTTCGATTGTTTCTAACATACTTTATTTTAACTCGAGTAAAGGGGTTTAATCAAATTAATATTTGTAAAATTTTTTTTATCAATTTTTACTAATTGATTTACACCTTTATTAATTAAGTGCTCACTCAAAAATCCATATAAATCAATATTTTTTGCAAAAGCAATACCTTTAGCGATTGCTATTGAATTTCTGATGCTGGAGATTTTACCAGGACCCTGATTGACAAATATTTGGGTTATTTTATCTAAATTTAAATTATGTTGATTTAGGAAATTTAAAATTAATAACATTATTTTGTCAAAATTTTCTCTACTGTTTTTATAAGCCGTAGTATAAGTTTCTGTATTAGTTATGAGTGAAAATAAAATTTTTTCGTCTGCGGCATTGATAATTAAAGTATTCATTTTTTCTGTTATTTTTTTAAACGTTAAAGCTGAAGTAGTAAATAAAAAATATTTTGAAGATGAGCAAGGTGTTTTAGCAATTATGTATCATAGATTTGAGGAAAATAAGTATCCATCTACAAATGTAAGATTAGATATATTTAAAAAACACATTAATTTAATAAACGATAATAATCTAAATTTCTATAATCCTGGTGAATTTTCAAATAGTTTCGGAAAGGTTAAAACAGAGAAAAAAATTTTATTAACCATTGATGACGCATTTTCGTCATTTTATAAAAAAGCTTGGCCAATAATAAAAGAAGAAAGAATTCCATTTATATTGTTTGTATCAACAGAGGCAGTTGGAAAGAAAGGATATATGAATTGGACCCAGATTAAAGAAGTGGAAAATGAAAGTTTTGCATATATTGGTAATCACTCTCATTCACATGATTATTTAACTAAATTTAATTTTGAAAAGTTTGTAGAGGATATTGAAAGATCAATTATCATCTTTAATAATAAATTAGGTTATAATCCAAGTTTTTTTTCGTATCCTTTTGGTGAATACAACCTGCAGCAAAAAAATTACATTTCAAAAAATTTTGAATTTGCGTTTGGACAACATTCGGGTGTTATTGATTTAAACAAAGATAAATATGAATTACCAAGATTCCCGATAAATGAAAAATATGGTGAACTAAAAAGATTTAAAGAGGTGATATCTTATTTGCCACTTCAATATAAAAATATTAAGCCTGAAAATAAATTTATGAATGCTGATGAAAATCCTCCAAAAATGATTGTAGAATTTTTTAAAGATCAAAAAAACTTAAATAATATTAATTGTTTTTCAAATGAAGGATCAAAATGGAGAAAAACAAATATTGTTATTGATAACAATTTATTAAAAGTTAATTTTGCAGAAAAATTTAATGAAAGAAGAGGGAGAATTAACTGTTCTTTAAAAGACGAAAGTGGGTGGAGATTTTCTGGTTTCCAATTTGTTCAAAATTAAATTAATTTTTTAGTTTTGTTACTTGTAGGCATTACATTTACGTCATCAAAATCCGTAAGAGAATTTTGCTTTATAATTTGTTTTAACACATCAATGTATTGTTGCCCAGTCTCCGCGTATTTATCTAAGTAATTTACCAGCTTTAAACTGTCTAATGTTTCGTCGTTGTCTCTTTGAATTGCTCTTTCTTTTCTAAATTCGATATAACTGCTATGAGTATTTAAATTTCGCTGATATGCTCTTACTGATGCTTTAAGAACTGCAAACTTTGCAACTTTGTGTTTCGCATCTTTATCTACACCTGCTGGTCTAATTCCTTCACCATTCCAAGTCCATTGTCCAAATAATGCATTACCCTCTTGTGCAAATCTAGATGTCCCCCATCCTGTTTCTTTAGCAGCTTGAGCAAGCGCTAAGGAAACTGGTATCTCGTCCATTCTTACTTTTAGAGAATAAAAATCTCCATCTTTTAAACCGTACTGTTTAAATTTTTCTTTTAACCATTTCTTTTCTTTTTGCGTGTTTATATTCTTGGCCAGTATTCTAAATAATTCTTTTCTATCAAGTCGAATTTTAGCGTTCTCTTCTACAATTAATGGTAATACTATTTGAATAAATAGTCTTTTTCTCTTTTTTGAACTCTCAATACTTTTAATTTCTTTTGGAAGATGGTCAATTTTATTACCTATATTTACTAACTTTGTATCTCTGACTCTTTCAAGATTATAATTTGTATCTTTAAACAATTGCTCAATTGTTCTTGCATCAAATCTTATAGAATTTTGTCCTTCATCATCAGTGCTGAAAAAATCGATATCAGCAAATATATTTTTCAAACTCAGTTTATTTGTTTTAGTTTCTTTCTTTCCATCAAGAATTTTTTTTCTTTTATCTAGTTCTTGGTCAAAATTTACACCAGCATTTGAGATTACAGATTTTTTGAAGTTTAAATTTTTACCTAAAAAATTGCTTACTGTCGGCAAAGAGAAGAATGAGAATATTACAAAAGTGCTAACTACAGAAAATCTGTATAAATTATTTTTTTTTTGCTTACGTTTAATATTTTTATTTTTTGTCCGTCTAACCATTACTTTCAATATAATTCTTATTAGTTAATTATACAGCTAAAACTTCTTTAACTTCAGGAATATAATGACAAAGCAAGTTTTCTACACCTTTTTTTAAAGTGAGAGTTGAAGATGGACATCCTGAACAACTGCCTTTTAACAAAACTTTAACTTTTCCATCCTTGAATTCTTGGAACTTTATATCTCCTCCATCTCTTGCAACAGCAGGTCTGATTTTAGAATCTAGAATACTTATTATTTTTTTTTCAATCTCTGAATAATTTTTGTTTTGCTCTTCTTCATTTTTTTTGTCTATAATGCAAGTGTTACCATTTGCATAATGCTCATTTACATAAGATATAACTATATGCTGAATATCTTCCCATTTTTTATCACCCTCTTTATTTATTGAAAAAAAATCCTCTCCCAAAAATACACCCGTCACTCCATTTATTTGTAATAGGTTCTTTATCAATAAGTTGTTAGTATCATCCTGATTTAAAAATTCTATAGATCCATCATTAGAGACTTTTCTACCAGGTACAAATTTTAATGAATTTGGATTTGGTGTGTTTTCTGTTTGTATAAACATTGACTTTATATAGTGTTTTTTTCAAATAATTAAATGATTAAAAACCAACTATTTCTTTGATTTTTTTTACTTTTTTCGATGAAATATCCTGCGCTTTTTCACTACCATCTTTTAAGATTTGATCTAAATAATTTTTATCAGATAATAATTTTTTTATTTCTTTTGATATTGGAGACATTTTTGTAACAATTATTTCAGAAAGTTTATTTTTTAAATCTGAAAAATTTTTTCCCTCGAATTCATTTAATGTTGTATTAATATTTTGATTTATTAAACTCGAATAAATTCCTATCAAATTTTCCACTTCAGGTCTGCCTTCAAGACCATCTTCATTGCCTGGTAAAACATCATTATCTGTTTTAGCTTTTTTTATTTTATTAAAAATTTGATCTTCTGTATCTGTTAAATTAATCCTACTTCCTTCAGCAGCATCCGATTTACTCATTTTTTTAGTTCCATCTTTTAAACTCATTATTCTTGAGAATTGTTTTTGTATGAGGGGCTCTGGTGTTCTTAAAAAATCTGGGCATTTATATTCATTATTAAATTTCTGTGCTATATCTCTACAAAGTTCTAGGTGTTGTTTTTGATCCTCTCCAACTGGCACATGTGTAGCATCATATAATAAAATATCAGAGGCCATAAGAACTGGATAAATATAAAGACCAACACTTGCTTTTTCCTTGTCTTTTCCAGCTTTTTCTTTGAACTGTGTCATTCTATTGAGCCAACCCATTCTAGCAATACATGCTAAAATCCAAGAACCTTCAGAGTGAGCCGGAACTAATGATTGATTAAATATTATGCTATTTTTTGGATCGATACCGCTTGCAATAAATACTGCAGCTGTCTCTCTAATATTATTTTTTAGTTCTCTAGGATCTTGCATGACAGTTATTGCATGAAGATCCACAACACAGAATATGCAATTATTATCTTTATCATTTTGTAAATCGACAAAATTTTTTATAGCACCTATATAATTACCAAGATGTAAATTTCCTGTTGGTTGTACTCCAGAAAATATTTTTTTAGACATAATTTAATACTTTAATTTAATATCAGATATTTTAAAGGCCTTAATGAGTATTGAAAACAACAAATAAAAAGCAAATATGAAAATAACCAATATTATAATTGCTAAAAATTTATAACTATTTGAAAATATAAAATATTCATTAAAATAATTTATAAATAGTTTAAAAAGCCCTATACAAACAAAATTTGTTACTAATATTTTAAAAAGTTGAACGAAAAACGAATTTTTAAAACTAAAATAATTTTTATTTAAAACAAATATCATCAATAAAAATCCATTTATCCACGAAGATATAGTTGTAGCTATAGGAATTATTATAAAACCAACCTCACTGAATAAAGATACGCTAATAACAACATTCATAATTACAGAAATTAATGAAAAGTAAAAAGGTGTTTTGGTATCATTTCTAGCAAATATAAAACTTGAAAATATTTTAATCATTGAAAATGCAGGTAGCCCCAAAGAGAAATAAAACAAAGCAAGAGCTGAGTTCTTAACACTTTCTTCATTAAAAGACCCATATCCAAAAAGTGCAGAAACAATCTCATCTGATGCTATTAACAGTGCAAGTGTTGCTGGCAGACTTAAAAATAAGCTTAATTCCAAAGATTTGTTTTGTAAATTTTCCAACCTTAATTTATCTTTACTCTTAACGTATCTACTTAAATTAGGTAAAATAATTGTACCAATTGCAATTCCTGCAATCGCTAAGTTTATTTGGTATATTCTATCAGCATAATATAAATAAGATACAGCGCTAGCTTGAAAAGATGCAATTATAGTTCCAACCAATATATTAATTTGAGTAACACCCGATGAAAATATACTTGGTAAAAGTTTATTAAAAAAAATTTTTATCTTTTTATTTATTTGGAAACTAAAGTTAAATTTAGGATAAAAATATTTTCTTGTAAAAAAAATCAAAAATATAAGCTGTACTATTCCTGCAAATGTTATTGAGTAACTTAGATAATATACTAAATCTGTATCATTTTTTATAATAAAAAAACAAATTATTAATATAATATTTAAAAAAAGGGGTGCGGCTGCAGCTGCAGCAAATTTATTTTGTGAATTTAAAATTGCTGAAAAAAAAGATGCTATACTTATAAAAAAAAGAAATGGAAAAGTAATTCTGGTTAAATCAATTGCTAACTTATACTTATCATTGATTTCTGAAAAACCTGGAGCGATCAATTTTATAAAGCTAGGCATAAAAATCTCTACTAAAATTGTTAAACTGAAGAGTACTAAAATAAGCAAATTAAAGACTGAATTTGCAAATTTTTGAGCTTTCTGTTTGCTGGATAAAAGTTCAGAAGTATAAGATGGAACAAATGCAGCATTGAAAGTACCTTCTGCAAATAGTCTTCTAAAAGTGTTAGGTATTCGAAACGCAACAAAAAACGCGTCAGCAATTGGACCCGATCCTAAATAAATAGCTATAAAAAAGTCTCTTATATATCCTAAAATTCTACTTAATATAACAAATAGACTGAATGTGCCTGTTGACTTAATTAAATTCATAAATCATATTAGCTTTTTTACCCAATTTTATATCTAAACAAATAATGAAAAAAAACAAAATTGAACATTATTCTGATAAAGAAGCTTTAGATTTTCATACTAACGATAAATCTGGCAAAATAGAGATTGTTTCCTCAAAACCTATGACAACTAAAAGAGATTTAGCCCTAGCATATTCACCAGGTGTAGCAGCTCCTGTTAAAGCAATAGCTGATAATCCAGAATTAGCATACGAGTACACTACTAAAGGAAATCTGGTTGCAGTAATCAGTAACGGTTCCGCAATATTGGGATTGGGAAATCTAGGTGCCATCGCTTCAAAACCAGTGATGGAGGGTAAGGCCGTTTTGTTCAAAAGATTTGCTGATATCGATTCAATAGATTTAGAAATTGATTCCGAAGATACTAAAGAAATTATTAATTCAATAAAAAGTATTGCAAAAAGTTTTGGTGGAATAAACTTAGAAGATATTGCTGCTCCAAATTGTTTTATAATAGAAGATGAATTAAAAAAAATTTTGGATATTCCCGTATTTCATGATGACCAACACGGAACAGCAATTATCACTACAGCAGCACTTATTAATGCTGTAGATATTGCAAAAAAGAATTTAAAAAAAATAAAAATAGTTATTAATGGTGCTGGTGCAGCAGCTATGGCATGTGCAAAACTATTTAGAAGCACAGGTATCCCGAAAAATAACATTAAAATGTTAGACCGAAAAGGAGTAATAAATAAAAAAAGAAAAGATATTAACTCATGGAAAAAAGAATTTGCCGTAGACACAAATGATAAGACGCTAGATGATGCAATGAGAAATGCAGATGTATTTCTTGGATTATCTGCAGCAGGTGTTGTAAAAAAAAGTATGGTAAAAAGAATGGCAAAAAACCCTATAATTTTCGCATGCGCGAATCCTGACCCAGAGATAAAACCAGAAGATATAGAGAGTGTTAGAAATGATGCAATTATTGCTACTGGAAGATCTGATTATCCAAATCAAGTTAATAATTTAATTGGTTTTCCATATATATTCCGAGGTGCATTAGATGTTAGAGCAAAAACTATTAATGAAGAAATGAAAATTGCGGCAGCTAATTCAATTGCTTCACTTGCAAGAGAGTTTGTTCCTGATGAAGTGGCAGCTGCAATGGGTGGTGAGAGACCAAACTATGGTAAAGAATATATTATACCATCTACATTTGATCCAAGGTTGATAAGTGTAATTCCAGTTGCTGTTGCAAAAGCAGCTATTAAGTCTGGAGTTGCAAGAAAAAAAATTGATAATTTTAATCAATATTCTGAACAACTAAAACAAAGGTTGGATCCATCAGTCACAATCATGCAAGGGATAAATAATCAAATAAAAAAAACTAACAAAAAGGTTGTTTTTGCTGATGGTGAAGATGAAAATACGCTTAAGGCGGCAATATCTTTCAAAAATAGCGGGCTTGGTACCCCTATATTAGTTGCTAAAGAAAAGGTGGTAAAAGAAAAACTTAATGAGATTGGATATGGTGAAAACTTTGAAATTGAAATTGTAAACTCAACTTTAAAAGAAAAGAGAAAAAAATATAGCAACTTTCTATTTAATAAACTTCAAAGAAAAGAGGGACTTTTAGAACGAGATTGCGATAAAATGGTTAGAGATGATCGTGTTATATGGGGCTCGTGCATGGTTGCTTGTGGTGATGCTGATGCAATGGTTACAGGAAATTCAAGAAGATACGGACAATCTTTGGAGAAAGTAAAAAAAGTAATAGATCCAAGACCGGGTGAAATAATGTTTGGAATGAATATGATTGTAAATAAAGGCAAAACAGTTTTTATTGCTGATACAAGTGTGCATGAATATCCAAATTCTGAGCAGTTATCTGAAATAGCTATTTCAGCATCAAGGGTGGCGAGATTGTTTGGTTTCGAGCCAAAAGTTGCTTTCTTATCACATTCTACTTTCGGTCAACCAATAACTAGTAGGACAAAGCATATAAGAGAAGCTGTAGAAATTTTGAAAAAAAAGAAAGTAGACTTTAAGTTTGATGGGGATATGCAGCCTGATGTTGCTCTAAGTGATGAATACACAGATCTGTATCCTTTCTCTGAAATTGTAGGAAAAGCAAATATTTTAATTATGCCTGGACAACACAGTGCTGCAATATCATATAAAATTATGAAAACCTTGGGAGGAGCAAAAGTTATTGGCCCTCTTTTAATTGGCTTGGGGCAAGCAATAGAAATAGCACCACTAAGATCCTCAACTTCAGATATTTTAAATCTAGCTTCTGTTGCTGCTTATTCCTCAGGGGTGATTAATTACAAAAAACCTAATTAATTTTTTATAACTCTTAAATCCTCAACTAAAAAAATACTGGTAACGACATCTTCTACATCAAGTACTTGTTTAGCTTCGTTAATAACCTCTGCTCTTTCTTCTTCATTTTGCGAAATGCCATAAACATAGATTATTTTTTTATAGGTATCGATGTCGTAATTTACAGATCTAATTTTTTTATTTGTTATTAGCGCTGTTCTTAATTGAGAAGTAATCAAAACATCTTTTGCTGTTTGTGTAAAATTAAATTTTTCCTTTATTTTTAAATCATTTTTTACAGATCTAGCTCCTTTTATTTCCCAACCCAGTTTTGTTATTTTTAATTTTTCCTCTACAGTATTTACTTTACCGGTAATAAAAATTCTACCATCAAGAACCTTTGTTTTAACATTTAATAAGTATGACTTATCCATTAATATTAACTTGGCTCTTAAATTTTTTTGCATTATAGAATCATCAATTTGTGTTCCGATTGTTCTTGGATCTATGGCTACTGATACTCCTGTGCCAAGAACACCTGTTGAGGAATAACCAACACACCCAACAGTAAATACAAATAAGAATAATAATATATAATTTTTATAATCCATTTTTTTTCTCTAGACAGTAATCGTATACCAATTTTTTTGATACATTATGCTCTAACGCAATTTTGGAGGTTATATCTCTTATAGACATTTTTTTTAAAAGTTTATCAATTTTTTTTTAACTGATTCGTCAAGAAGTTGTAACCTGTTTTGTGGTTTCAGATTTTGTGAAATAACTACTGTCATTTCACCTTTTTGGGATATCTCTAATTCACTTAAGTTTCTTACTTTAATTCTAATATATTCCTCATGCAACTTAGAAATTTCCCTGGCAATTAATATATCATTATCAATGAAATATTTTTGAATTTCATTTATTATTTTCTTTAATTTCTTTGGAGATATAAAAAAAACAAAAGAGAAATTTAATTTTGTAATTATGTCAAAAAGATTATTAAGATCTTTTTTTTTTTCTGGCAAAAATCCACCAAAAAAATATTTATCTGAGAAACCGCTAATAGAAATTGCAGTTGTTGAAGCAGATACTCCAGGTATAGGATAAATATTTATATTATTTAAAATACATTCATTTATTAAAATATTTCCTGGGTCAGATATTACTGGGGTACCAGCATCAGATATTACCGAGATTATTTTTTTTTGATTTAGTAATTTTAAAATATTATCTAAGTTTTTTTTTTCATTAAACTTATGATTTGATATCATTTTAGTTTTTATATTAAACTTGGATAGTAGTTTTCCTGAAACTCTTGTATCTTCACACAAAATAATGTCAGATTTTTTTAATACATATAAAGCTCTTAGAGTTATATCTCCTAGATTCCCTATGGGTGTGGAAACACAATATAGCCCAGGTTTTAGTTTATCGTTTACTTCAAACTTATGCATTTAGAATAATGAAAAAAATTTATATCACAGTTTTTAAAATATTTCTTTTAATGATTATCATACAAGGTGAAGTTTCTAGTAACGAAAAAATTAAAATTGGTTTAATTGTACCTTTATCAGGTGAGTATTCATATATTGGTAAATCAATTTTAAAATCGACTAGAATGGCCTTGGATAAAATTGATGATCAGAGAATTACAATTATACCTAAAGATACAAGAGCAAATCCAATAGATACATTGCGTGTTTCAAATGAATTAAATAACATGGGTGTTAATATAATAATAGGTCCTGTATTTAATGAAAGTAACAAATATTTAGACGAATTAAGTAATATAACTTTTTTATCTTTCACTAATAAAATTAGAAATAATCCAGAAAATGTAATATCGGCAGGTGTTAATGCCATTTCACAAATTAATACAATAAAAAAATTCTTAATTAAAAATAATCTTAATAATACAATTTTTTTAATACCAGAAACTGAATATAAGAGAGAAATAGAAAACGCTATTGCTAAATCTAAATTAATACTAAAAGAGAAATTTATCTATAGTAAAGACCCAACAATACTTACAAAACTAATAGAAGAATTGACAAGATATCAGCAAAGAAAACAAAATCTGGAGAATGAAATTAATAGAATAGAAAATTCAAATATATTAAATAAAAAGAAAAAAATTGATAACCTAAAAAAAAAAGATACCTTGGGCTTTATAAATTTTGACTCCGTTATTATTGCCGATTTTAGTGAAAGTCTTAAAAGTGTTGCTACATCTTTATTATATACAGATGTTTCGTCAGAAAGAATAAAGTATATAA
>QCSH01000011.1 GCA_003211555.1 Pelagibacteraceae bacterium AG-470-G21 | reverse complement strand
AATTTAGCAAGGTCATTTAACTGGTCTTTATAAGCTTGCTCATACCTTTCCGTGAAGAAGTGTTTGAAGTTAGAACCAGCATTCGTATTTTTATTAGAATATTCGCTAATTTCGTTTTGCTTAACATTATCTGAAATAACCATTCCCTTGCTACCAAATAATTCAACCCTTTGATCATAACCAAAGCTACAATGTCTTGAATTACTAATAACACATTGAATTCCACTTTTTGTTTTTAATACTGCTGTTGCAAGTTCAAAATCTTTAAGTTTATTGAAATATTTGTTTGATATATTGCTTCCTGTTGCAAAAATTGAAACAAATTTATCATTACCTGCATAATATCTTGCAAGATCAAAATCATGTATCATCATGTCCTTAAATATACCTCCAGAAGCTTTTAAATATTTTATAGAAGGTGCTGCTGGATCCCTACTGGTAATAATAATTTTTTCAAGTTTGCCTATCTTACCTTTTTTTAAACTATTTTTTAATAAGCTATGTCCGGTGTCATATCTCCTATTAAAACCAATTTGAATTTTATGTTTAAATTTATTTATCTTTTTTTCGTATTTTAAAATTTTATTTAAATTTAAATCTAAAGGTTTTTCACAAAATACTGTTTTACCGTTCTTTACGCTTTCAAATATAAGTTTAAGATGAGTAGCTGTTGGCGAACTTATAAAAATACAATCAATATTTTTATCTTTAAGTGCAATTTGAGTATTTTCGATATTTTTACAATTAAGACTTTTTGCAATCTTTTTTGAAACCTTTTTGTTTATATCAAAAATATATTTAAGATTAAAATTTTTATTGTTAGTTAAGTTTTTTGCATGCAGCAATCCTATTCTACCAAGACCAAACAAAGCAATATTGATTAAATTTTTACCCATTGTTTTTTTTGAGACGATTTTTTACAAGCGTCAATAAATTTTGCGGTTTCCAATCCCTCATCTTCATTTGGAAAATAAAATCTCTTTTTTGTATTGGTCTTTAAATAATCAGAAAACTCCTTATATATATTTGCAAAAGCATCTAGGTATCCTTCGGGATGTCCAAATTTTATTCTGGAGAATTTTTTTGAAAAGTTCGCATTTGTATATCCTCTTTCTAAAAATTTTACTGCTCCTTTGCTAGGATTAAATTTTAAATAGTTAGGATCATTCTGAACCCATTCCAAGCTACCTTTAGAGCCATAAACTCTAATTCTTAATCCATAAACACCACCTTTAGCTGTTACACAAGTCCATATAATTCCTTTAGCACCTTTATTAAAATTAACTAAAACTTGTGCATTATTATCCATATCTACATCTTTAGAATATTTATTAACATCTGCTATTAATTTTTCTCCTTTCAATCCTGAAATATATATAGCTAGATGATATGCATGTGATCCTATTTCATTAAGTACAGCAGATATACCTACAATTTTTTTATCAACCTTCCATTTAAATATTTTTTTTGAATTTTTTTTTGAAATTTTATTGCCGTCCGTCCAGTCTTGAACATATTCAACATTGATATACTCAACATTTCCAATTTTTCCTTTTTCAACCAACCGTTTTGCTTCTCTAACCATTGGGTAAGAGGAATAATTATGAGTAAGCGCATATTTGATTTTTTTGTTACTCTTTATTGTTTTATAAAGCTTTCTTGCCTGACTTAGATTGCCAGCAAATGGTTTGTCAGAAATAACATGTATATTTTTTTTAATAAAATTTTCAGCGATGATTTGATGGCTTGATGGTGGGGTCATTATAGCTACAACATCAATACCATCTTTTCGCTTCGCCTCTTTTTCAGACATTTCTTTGAAGTTTGAATAACACCTCAATTTATTTAAACCTATACTTTGTCCAAATCGTCTAGATTTATCAACACTTCTAGAAAATACTCCTGCAACAATTTCATATCTATCATCATAGCGAGATGAAATTCTGTGAACATGACCAATCCAAGATTCAGGACCTCCACCGACTATACCAAGTTTAAATTTTTTAGGTTTAATTTTTTGAACCATCTAATATCATAACAAAACTATTATTTATGTCAGTAAAATTAGGTATTGCACCAATTGCTTGGAGTAACGATGACATGCCTGAGTTAGGTGGAGATACACCTCTTGAACAATGTCTCTCTGAGGCAAGTCTAGCAGGTTTCCAAGGTATAGAGTCTGGGGGTAAATTTCCAAAAACATCTCAAGAATTAATTCCAATATTAAGTAAATATAATTTAAATCTATGTTCTGGTTGGTACGGAGCTAACTTAAGAAAAAATACATTTAAGGAAGAGAAGGATAATATACAAAATCAATTAAAATTATTTAAAGATTGTAATGCACCTTGCATAGTATTCGCAGAAGTTTATGGTTCAATCCAAGGAAATCTGCATACTAAGTTGTCTGAACGTCCAAAAATGGATTTAGAAGAGTCTAAAAAATATTATAAAAAAATTTCAGAAATGGGTAAGTATTTAGAAGATCAAGCAATGCCACTTGCATATCATCATCATATGGGCACATGTATTGAAAGTGAAGAAGATACTAGAAAACTTTTAGAAAATACAGATAACAGTGTAAAACTAACTTTAGACACAGGGCATATGCTATTTGCAAGAGGCGATAGTTTAAAAATTTATAAAGAATTCAAAGAAAGGATAATTCATATTCATTGTAAAGATATGAGAAAAAATATTTTGGATAAATCATTACAAAATGATTATAGCTTTCGAAAAGCCTTTCTAGAGGGTGCGTTTACAGTTCCAGGTGATGGTTGTATAGATTACAAACCATTTTTTGATTTACTTAAAGCTCAAAATTATTCAGGTTGGTTAGTTGTTGAAGCTGAACAAGATCCAGCAAAAGCAAATCCACTTGAATATGCTAAAATTGGATATAGTTATTTAGTTAAAACTTTAAAAAGTGCTAACATAGATATTATTAATAATTAATTATCTATACAAAGAAGTTAATTCATTGTTACCTGCAGCAACACACGGTGATTTAAAACATGTTCCAACTATCCATTCCGATCCTGGATCAGACATAAAATTTGAGGACATTAGAAAGATAACACCCATCTCTACAGATTGACCAGCTTTTCCTTCAGCTTTAATTCTTGGATCAGGGTCTGTTTTTACTTTATTGTCATCCGAAAATGGATTTTTTATTTGAAGATTATTATTAATATAACTAACAACCTTTTCAGCAATCCATTCTGCATTACAAGGATCTCCCCATATTGTAAATTTACCTTCATCGTTATTTCCACATTTGTTTATCTCACCGTTAATAAAGTCGACGACTTTTTTGTGATTTTCTTTGACCAAATTGGCTCGTGCCTCAACTTCAGGTCTCGTGCTAGCGGTCCATATCAGCATACCAACAACATAAACTGCTGAAATAATTATAAGAAATTCCAAAAATCCAAAGTTTTTAAGTTTTAAACTCATCAGATTTTTACAATTTTCGAGTTGTCCAAATTATCCTCAAAAAAATCAATTATATTTTGTATTGTTTCAATACCCATCCTAGACAAACATTCTTCAGTAAATACAGCAGAATGAGGGCTTAAAAATGCTTTATCATTTTTAAGTAAAGGATTATCGAGTGATGGAGGTTCTTTTTCAAAAACATCCAATCCAGCTCCAAATATTAAATTTTCATTTAATGCTTTGTTAAGGTCTTCTTCATTAATGATACCACCTCTTGCAGCATTAATTAAAATACAATTTTTTTTCATTTTTTTAATCATATCATAATCAATCAAATGGTTAGTTTTGTCATTTAATGGCATGTGAATTGAAATGGCATCCATTTTACCTAATGATGTCTCTAAATTTTCAACTTTAGCTCCTCCAAGTTTCTCAATTTCCTCATTACTAATAAAAGGATCATAAACAAAAATATTCATTTCCAAACCTTTGCATTTTTTCAATAAACATTTTCCAATTCTACCAAATCCAGCTATCAAGATATTTTTATTCCATAATTCAATAGTTTTTGGAAGTTTAGTTCTTTCTTCAAATTTTCCAGATTTAACACTATCGTTGTACATATTATTTCTTTTAGCAATATTGAATAGCATGAATAAAACATGTTCTGCAACTGCTTGAGCATTTGCGGTAGCTGTAATTGCTAAAGTAATATTGTTATCTTTAATGGCCGATAGGTCAATATTATCGTAGCCAACTCCATGTCTTGATATTATTTTTAAATTTTTCGCAGAGTTTATAATTTCTTTAGATATTTTTGAAGTTCTAACACTCACTGCATCAAAACCTATTATTTTATTTTTTAAAAATTCAGCATCTGTATTATCAACAACCTCAAATTCAAAATTTTTATTTTCCTTTAATAAATCTATGCCATGATTATGTATTGATCCTATTATTAAGATTTTTTTCATTTTTTTTAATTTTCTTTTTATAACTTAAATCTCTAATAGGCTTTTGATAACTCTGATTTTGCAGTTCCTTTTAATTCTTCAACTGTGCTTTTTGCTCCATTACTTATAAATCTTGAATCTGCTCCAACAGTTACAAATTGAAAACCTTTTTCAATCATTTTTTTTGCATAATCTGTACTACCATTATGGATGCCGGCAAATATGTTATTCTTTTTTGCATGTTCTAATATTCTCAGTATCTGTGAATAAGCTTTAGTATCCTCTCCCTTATCAAAACCAGGTTTCTCTCCAATTGCTAGACTTAAGTCTGCTGGACCAATGTAGATACCATCTAATCCAGGAGTACTCATTATAGCATCTAGATTTTCTAGCGCTTCTTTTGTTTCAATCATTGCCATTTTTAATATCTCATTGTTGGCATGATCAGCATAATCAGCTCCACCGTAAATTAGGCCTCTCATTGGACCAAAACTTCTGTATCCATCAGGTGGATATCTGCAAGCCTGTACAAATCGTTCTGCTTCATTTCTATTACTAACCATGGGGCAGATAATCCCATAACATCCAGCGTCTAATATTTTCATTATTTGACCAGGTTCATTCCAATTAACTCTTGCCATGGGAACTATTTCTGTTGCAGATATTACTTGCATCATGGGCATTGCATTAGTGTAATCAACTAATCCATGCTGCATATCTATAGTTAATGTGTCCCAACCTTGTTGGGCCATTGTCTCTGCTGAAACTGTACTTGGTATTTGTAACCAACCATTAATCACCGCTTTACCAGCTTTGATAATTTCTTTAGCCTTATTTTTTCTCATTAAATTAGGTTTTTAGACCCATGTGTGTGTATTTTACATTAAGGTAATCTTTAATAGCCATTGATCCACCTTCACGACCATATCCAGTTTGTTTTATTCCTCCAAATGGGGCTTCTGCAACTGCAACTGCAGCTGTATTTACTGCAACACATCCAGTCTCCATCATCTCTGATGCTCTGTTAGCTTGATCCATAGAGTTAGTATAAACGTAACTACATAGTCCAAGATCGTTGTCATTAGCTCTCGCAACTACTTCTTCAAAATTTTTAAATGTTAAAACAGGAACTAAAGGTCCAAATGGCTCTTCTTTCATTATGGTAAAATTATCTTTGACATCATCAAATACTGTGGGCTCAAAAAAGTATCCTTTATTAAATCCAGCGGGCCTTCCTCCACCCATGACAACTTTAGCACCCTCGCTCTTAGTGGTCTCTACTAGTTTTTCTATTTCCTCTAATCGTTTTGCTGTTGTTAAAGGCCCTAAGTCAGTACCGTCATCCATGCCATTCCCTATCTTCAATTTTTTTGCCCTATCAACAAAAGCATTTACAAATTCGTCTTTTCTATTTTCTTGTATATAAAATCTATTTGGTGATATACAAACTTGTCCATTATTACGAAATTTTGCAGTTATTGCCATATCTGCAACTTTATTCATATCTACATCGTCAAATACGATGAAAGGAGAATGACCGCTTAATTCCATTGTAACTCTCTGAACCTTATCTGCAGCTTTCTTCAAAATTAATTTACCAACTCTTGTAGAACCAGTTATAGAAACTTTCTTAATTATATCAGATTCTAATAGTTCATTTGAGATTTCTGCTGGATCACCAGAAAGTAAATTAACAACACCGTCAGGGACTCCAGCATCTTTACAAATATTAACTAATTCCATTACGGCGCCTGGAGTGATTACGTCTGGCTTACAAATAACAGAGCAACCCGCAGCTAATGCAGTTGATATTTTTCTTGATGCTAAAACAATTGGAAAATTCCATGGAACTAATGCAGCAACAACACCAACAGGTTGATAATATACATGTACTCTTGTTTCAGGAAATCTACTTTGTAAAGTTTGTCCATAAATTCTTTTAGTTTCTTCTGCATTCCATTCGAAAATATCTGCACCTCCTCCAACTTCTCCTATGGCTTCCTTAAAGGGTTTACCAACTTCTAGAGCAAGCCACTTTGCTAATAAATCTTTTCGTTCTCTCATCAAATCAGCAATTTTTCTAATTACATACGACCTTTGCCATGGAGTGGTATTTTTCCAAATTTCTAGTCCCTTCTCTGCAGATTTTAGTGCTTTTTGAACATCAGCAGATGACGCTTTTGAAGCTTCACCTATTATTTCCTCTGTCGCTGGATTTATAACTTTATAAGTTTCTTTTTTTTCTGCTTGCTGCCACTTACCATCAATGAATTGACCAAAATTGCTATACATATTTTTTAAATTGTGTTTAATTATTAAAAGTTACAGATTTATATATAGATTAATGAAAAAAATAAAGCTCACTTGTGCTCATGCAATAATAAAACATCTTATTGCTCAAAAAATTTTAATAGATGGTAAAAAAGAGCAGCTATTTGCTGGAGCATTTGGAATTTTTGGACATGGAAATGTTGCATGTTTAGGCCAGGCATTACAAGAAAATCAGGATAAACTTCCAACATACAGAGGTCACCATGAGCAAAATATGGCTCTAACAGGGATTGCTTATGCAAGAGCCAAAAGAAGGAAACAATTTTTTGTTGCAACAAGCTCAGTTGGTCCTGGATCAACTAACATGGTAACAGCTTCAGCTGTTGCTATGAGTAATAGGCTTCCAATATTATTTTTACCTGGAGATACTTACGCAAATAGAATACCTGATCCAGTATTACAGCAAGTAGAACATTTCAATAATCCAGGTGTTACTGCTAATGATGCCTTTAAATCTGTAACAAAGTACTTTGATAGAATAACAAGACCAGAACAAATTTTGCAAACATTACCTCAAGCCATTCAAACTATGTTGGATCCAGCAGACTGTGGCCCAGCTTGTTTGTCATTATCTCAAGATGTTCAAGGAGAAGTTTATGAATATCCAGAGGAATTTTTTAAAGAAAAAGTTCATAACATAAGAAGACCTAGGCCTGATGATTTTCAAATTAAAGAAGCAGCAGAAAAAATAAAAAATTCAAAAAATCCTTTATTAATTTCTGGTGGGGGTGTTTTTTATTCTGATGCTATGGATGATGTAAGTAATTTTGCAATCAAACATAATATACCAATAACTCAAACTGTTATGGGATATTCTACTATTAAAAGAGATCATTCTCATTTTTTGGGTCCTATAGGAGGCCTGGGGGGAAAGGCAGCAAATAATTTAGCAAAACAAACTGATTTAGCAATTGCCGTTGGAACCAAGCTTGCAGATTTTACAACAGGATCATGGGCTAATTTTGAAAATCCAGATTTTTCTTTAGTAAGTATTAATGTTTCTAGATTTGATGCAAATAAGCACTTGGCACAATCAGTGATTGGAGATGCCAAAGTTACTTTACAAGATTTATCAAATGCACTAGGTGAATGGAAAGCTCCTGATGAGTGGCATAAAAAATCCAGAGATGAATTAAAAAATTGGAATGATTATGTTGATAAAGAAAGTGGACCAACAAACCAAGAACTTCCTAGTTATGCTCATGCAGTTGGTGCAATTTATCGTAACTCAGACCCTACTGATATAGCAGTTACTGCTGCAGGAGGATTAGTTGGTGAAGTTGTTCAAATATGGCGACCAAAAGAATTAAATACTCATGAAACAGAATGGGGTTTTAGTTGCATGAGTTATGAAATTTCTGGTGCTTTGGGTATTAAAATGGCCAATCCTGATAAAGATGTAATAGCTTTTGTTGGCGATGGATCATACTTGTTGTTTAATTCTGATATTTATTCATCAGTTATTACAAACAATAAATTAATAATTGTGTTATGTGACAATGGAGGTCATGCTGTAATAAACAGGCTCCAATTATTTAAAGGTGGCAAAGAATTCAATTGCTTATTTAACAGTTCTAAAGCGCCAAATTTAGTCCCAGTAAATTTTGCAAAACATGCTGAAAGTATGGGGGCAAAAACAGAAGAAGTATCATCAATATCCGAATTAGAAGAAGCTTTTAAAAGAGCAAAAAAATCTGATGTGACTTACTTAATTTCTATAAAAACACATTCTTATGAATGGCTTGAAGGTTCAGCATATTGGGAGAGTCCAACTTTAGAAATACCAACCACAAAAGAAAACGAAGATGCTTTAAAACTTCACAAAGAAGGAAAAAGTAAGCAAAGACAAGGCGTTTAAAAACTCTATGAATAAAGTTTTTAAAGTTGGTCTTATAGGATGTGGCCATATTGCAGAGACATATTTTAGAGGTCATCAATATTTTAATAATTTTAAAATCGTTGCGTGTGCAGATATTAATCCAAAAGCCGCGGAAAAATGTGCAAAACTCTACAATATAAAGCACACGACTGTTAATGAGATATTAAAAGATCAAAACATTGAGGTTATTTTAAACTTAACAATCCCTCAATCACATTATTCAGTATCAAAAAGAGTTTTAAATGCTGGTAAGCATGTTTATTCAGAAAAACCTTTAGCTACATATTTTGAAAAAGGGAAAGAATTAGTAAGTTTAGCAAAAAAAAAGAAACTCTATATTGGAAACGCACCAGATACTTTTCTTGGTGGTGGAGGGCAAAAAGCAAGAGAATTAATTGACTCAGATTTAATTGGAGAAATAAAGCTTGGAAATGCAATCTTTGCATTTCCTGGTGTTGAAAACTTTCATCCCAAACCAGAGTCTTGGTATAAAAAAGAAGGAGGTCCAGTTATAGACATGGGTCCTTATTTTTTTACAACTCTTGTTAATCTTTTAGGACCAGCCAAACAGGTACAAGGAAGAACATTAACAGCTTTTAAAAGAAGAAATTACAGAGCAGGTCCAAATAAAGGAAAAACATTTAAAGTTGAAACACCAACCACTTATTTAGCAACAATTCAATTTCATAATGAAGCGATAATCCAAGTCACTTTATCCTTTGATGTTATTAATCATCAAAGAAACCATATGGAGCTTTATGGAACCAGAGGTTCAATTATTGTTCCAGATCCAAATATGTTTGGAGGGTCAGTATTTATTTCTGTTACTGAAGGAGGTAGATGGGGTGAACATAAAACTGATAAAATGCATTTAGGAAAAATAAATATTACATCTGCAAGTGGTAGATCAAACGAGTCGCCAACTAATGCAAACTATAGAAGTGTTGGAATGTCTGAGATGTTATATTCAATCGAGAAAAAGAAAAAACATCGTTGTTCAGGAGAGCTATCTCTTCATGTTTTAGATTTAATAGAGTCTACTATGAAAGCTGCAACAACAGGAATTCCTCAAAAGATAAAGACTAAGTGTGAGAAGCCAAAAAAGTTTACAGAAGAGGAAGTAAAAAAAATTCTCTTATAGATCATGAAAGATATTGCAATTGTTGATCCGTATCCAAGAACTATGGAGCTTATTTTTTCAAAATCAAAATTAAATGAATTAAAAAAAAAATTTAATCTTATTTTTGTACCTAAGACAAATAAACAGAAATTTTATAACAATAATATTCATAAAGCGAAATTTATTATTGGACAGCCTGATCTTCCTAAATTTTTATTAATAAAAGCAAAAAAGTTAAAAGCAGTAATAAATGTAGAAAGTAACTTTCTAGATAATATGGATTATAATTATTGCTTCGACAAAGGCATTCACGTTATTGCGACATCGCCTGTCTTCTCAAAACCAGTTGCAGAAATTGCGCTTGGATTTACACTTTCTCTCCTTAGAAGTATTCATGCAGCACATCAAGATTTCATTAATAAAAAGGAAAAGTATGGATTAGATGGAAATCTGAAGGCTTCATTATTATCAGACAAAAAAATTGGGTTATTGGGATTTGGTGATCTAGGTAAAGCATTGGTCCCGTTATTGAAACCATTTTCGAATAAAATAAATATATATGATCCTTGGATACCAAGCAAAAAAATTATTAATCAAGGATTTAAACCCATTACTTTAAAAAAAATGTTTAAAGAATGTGAGGTTATTTATGTACTTGCTGCTGTTACGACAAAAAACAGAGGATTGGTTGATAAAAAATTACTCAATCTTATGAAATCAAACTCACTTTTAATACTAATGAGCAGAGCTGAAGTTGTTAATTTCATGGATTTAAAAAATAGGCTTAAAAAAGGTGACATTTATGCTGCCCTTGATGTCTTTCCAGATGAACCTGTTAAAAAAAATGACCCAATAAGAAAATTAAAAAATGTTTTATTTTCAGCACATAGAGCTGGCGCTTTAGACCAAGCATTCAAGGAAATGGGTAAAATTGTTTTTGAAGATATGAAATTAATTTCAAAAAATCTTAATCCAAGATTTTGTAAAAAGGCTCAAAGGAAAACTGTCCATCTTTTAAGGTCAAAACCTGTTGCAATTAATTAATTTTTTTTTTAATTTAAATTAAATGACTTCAACAAATAAATTACTCTTAGAGGCCAAAGGTATTACAAAATATTTTGGAACAATCACTGCGCTTGAAAATGTAAATTTAAAAGTGCATGAAGGAGAATGTCTTGGTGTAGTGGGAGATAATGGAGCTGGAAAATCTACATTGATGAAAGTTTTGTCTGGCTTATATAAACCTAGTCAAGGGGCATTATTTTTTGAGGGAGAAGAAAAAGTATTAGAAAGTCCGAAAGACTCACAAATTTTAGGTCTAGAAATGGTATATCAAGACTTAGCATTAGCAGGGAACTTACCAATAGGTGAAAATATTTTTTTAGGTAGAGAGCCAACAAAGAATATTGGTTTTCTAAAATTCTTAGATTTTAAAAAAATTCAAGAAATGACCAATGCTCATTTAGACAAATTAAAAATTAATGTCAAAAGTGCCGATCAAAAAGTAGAGGAATTATCCGGGGGACAAAGACAAGCAGTTGCAATAGCAAGATCAACAGCATTTAATGCCAAAGTTGTTATTATGGATGAACCAACTGCTGCATTAGCAATCAAAGAAGTGGGAAAGGTATTAGATTTGATAAATAAATTAAAAAGCACTGGAGTTGGTGTAATTGTAATAAGTCATAGAATGGATGATATATTTTCTGTTTGTGATCGGGTGATGGCATTATTTCAAGGTACAAATTTTGCTGAAGCTCAATTAGATAAAACATCTAGAGACGAAGTAATTGGTTGGATAATGGGAAAAAAATAAATGGAAGAAAAAGATAAAAAACAAGAAAGCTTGTATGTAAAATTAATTCCATATTTTGAAAAATATGGGATTTTACTTTTATTAGTTATCATGATCTTGGTAATGCATATTTTGCAACCAGATGTCTTTTTGTCTTGGAGAAATGTGACAAACGTCTTTAAGCAAATTTCATGGCAATCAATGTTAGCATTAGGTGTATTTATGGTAATAGTAACGGCTGGAATAGATCTTTCCGTTGGTTCAATAATGATGTTATCATTAATGATACTAGCAATCGTAGCTAAAGCAGGAGCTCCATGGTTTGTTGTTGCACTTGTACCTTTATTTGCTGGACTGCTATGTGGTTTAATTAATGGCTTAGGTATTACACTTTTAAGGATGCCCCATCCATTTATAATGACCTTGGGAACACTTTACATTTTTAGAGGAACAGGAAATCTTATATCTGGGGGTACACCTATAAGCGGCTTTACAGATGAAGTAAGGTATTTGGGTCATGGAAGAATTGACTTAACGTGGCTAGGATTAGAAAAATCTCAATATCTCCCAGTAAGCTTAGTTTTAATTGCTGTTGTATATTTTGTTTTTTGGGTTTTCTTAAATCATAGTCGAACAGGAAAGTGGATTTATGCAATTGGTGGTAACCCAAGTGCAGCAAGAGCTTCAGGAATTAATGTTAATAAAATTTTAATCATTGTTTATTCACTTTGTGGATTTTTATCAGGTATTGGAGCTCTAATCTTAGCAGGAAGAACGGACTCGGGCTATCCTAATGCAGGATTACAATCTGAATTAGATGCAATAGCCGCATGCATTATTGGTGGAGCAAGTTTTTTTGGTGGAAGAGGAACTGTTCTTGGAGTTTTTGCTGGAGTAATGATTATGGGAATTTTAAGAAATGGACTTAATTTGATGGATGTAAGTTCTTTTTGGCAGCAAGTACTAATTGGTTCTATTATAGTATTAGCGGTGTATGTAGACGTATTAAGACGAGACTTTGGTACAAGAAAATAAACACGTCTGAGTTGTATCTATAAAATTAATTAAGACTTTGTAAACAGTTGAACTTCTTTTAAAAATTTTATTAAATTAATATTTAATAATTATTAAAGGGAGATTTATGAGAGAACTAACTAGAAAAATTGTTGTTTTAGTTTCAGCAATTTTCTTATCATTAAGCATGATATCAGCATCTTTTGCTGATGGGCATGGGAAAAAAATCTTATTCAGTATTAAGGGACCTGGATCTGGAAATCCTTTCTGGGCTTCTGTTACAAAAGGTGCTGAAGAAGAAGCAAAAAAATTAGGTGTTAAACTAATATTGGTTGCGCCGCCTCAAGAAGGTGATGTTCAAGCACAAATTAACCAAGTTGAAGATCAACTTGCTAAAGGTGTTGATGCTTTAGCACTTGCACCAGGAGATCCAAACGCATTTGCTCCAATAGTAGATGATGCTATCAAGAGTGGAGTTCCAGTTGTATTCGTTGATACAAAAGGAATAAATGAAGGCGTTACTTTCATTGGAACTAACAATATGAATGGAGCCGAATTAGCAGCAAAATTCATTTGTGATAAAACTCCAAAAGGTTCAGATGTTGCGATTTTGACTGGAATTGAGTCTCAGTCAACAGCTTTATTGAGAAGAGATGGTGCAATTAAAGGATTTAAAAATTGTGGTTTAAATATAGTTGCTACTCAAACAGCTGAGTGGGACACTGCAAAAGGTAGATCGGTAACTGAGTCAATCATTTTAAAAAATCCTAACATCAAAGCAATATTTGCTTCAAATGACAACATGGGATTAGGTGCTATGCAAGCTCTTAAAGATGCAGATATGAATAATGTAGTTGTTGTTGGTTTTGATGCAACTCCAGACGCTGCTACAAGTATTTTAAAAGGTGAAATGACTGCGACTATTGCTCAGTTCTCATATAACATGGGTGCTTACGGTGTCAAATATGCACTTGAGCTAGCTAATGGTGGAAGTATTGATCCAAACATTGATACTGGAACACAACTAGTAACAAAAGAAAACGCTAACGATTTCAAATAATCTTTAGTCTACAACATTTAAAAAAGGGTGGAATTTTTATTCCACCCTTTTTTTATTTATTTTAAAGAGTAATTACTTGATCAGGTGGATTTGATCCAAGTGCAGTATATAATTGTGGAAAGCATCCAGCTACGACACCATCAACCAAACCTTTTGCCTTAACTTCTCCACTTCCGCATTGTTCTAAAGTTCCATCAGCAAAACCTCGTCTAACAGCACAGGCATCACATACCATTAACAGCATTTTCTTTTCATTAGCAATTTTTGCTAATCTTTCACCGATAGGATCTCCTTTTTTTAAACAAAAAAGATTATCATCAAAAAAAAACATCCCAGCAACATCAACTACGTGTGAGTTTTTTTCCAGTTGTGGCAATATCATTGTAGCAAGTTGGAAAGTACTTGCCATACTTGTTTTAAATACATATGCAATTTTCATATTATCTCCTAGTTTTTATGTTAACATCGTTATGTTATAATATAACAATATTTATTCGATAATTACATAAATACAAAGAGAAATATTTTCAAAAATTTTAATTAAAAAAAGGATTTGGTTTACAAGTAAATTCAAGTAACATTAGAAATCTTAAAAGGAATATAATATACTTCTATAATGTTAATAAATATTAACCCAGTTTTAAGCCCTGATTTACTTTTTCATTTAAGATCAATGGGCCACGGTGAGAAAATAATTCTTGCTGATGCTAATTTTCCCGCAAACTCTATAAACAAAAATGTAATACGGCTAGATGGGGTAGATATTAAAAGTGCAGCAAATGCAATTTTATCTGTTTTTCCATTAGATAGTTTTATCGTATCACAAGGGGGTTCACCTGCACTTAGAATGGAAGTGGATGATAAACCAGACGAACTAACTGAAACTCATAAAGAATTTATTGAAGCAGTAAAAAATAATTCTGGTCCTCAATGGAAAGTTGGATCAATTTCAAGACAAAATTTTTATGAAGAAGCAAAAAAAGCATATTGTATTGTAACCACTACAGATGCTCGACCTTTTGGATGCTTTATTATTACTAAAGGAGTTATCCTTCCTGATGGTAAAGTCTGGTCTTAATTAAATGAAATCTATATGTGTATTTGGAGTATTTGTTGCAGATCTATGTTTTATTGGTGAAAATATTCCTGAAGTGGGGCAAACTATTTTAGGAACAAAACACTTAATTGGACCAGGTGGAAAAGGATCTAACCAAGCCATTGCTGCAGCAAGACTTGGTGGAAACATAAGTTTTATTACAAAAGTAGGTGATGATAATAATGCTGAAATGGCATTAAATTTATATAAATCATCTGGAGTAAATACCGATTATATTATTAAAGACAAAAATCAATCAACCGGAGTTGCAGGTATTATGATTAATGCTAACACAGGTGATAATGCAATAAACATCATACCAGGAGCTGCTGGTACTTTAAATAATTCTGATATAGATAATAATTTAAAAGCAATTGAAAACTCAGATATATTTTTAACACAATTAGAAACCCCATATGATGTTACTAGCTATGCTTTACAAAAAGCTAAAGATACTGGATCAATTACTATTTTAAATCCAGCTCCAGCTTCGAAAATATCTGAGAATGACTTTAAAAATATAGACTATTTTACACCAAATGAAACTGAAGCTAGTTTTTATTTAGAAAAGAAAATTGAAACAAAATCTGAAATAGAAAATGCAGCTAAAGAATTTTTAAAAAAAGGAGTAAAAAATATTTTAATAACTCTAGGTTCTAAAGGAGTTTATTTTTCAAATGGTAAAGAAAGTCTTTTTGTGGATGCTTTTAATTTAAAAGATGATGTAAAAGATACTACCGGAGCAGGTGATGCTTTTAATGGAGCTTTTAGTGTAGCATTATCCAAGTCATTAAATAACATTGATGCATTAAAATTTTCTAATAAAGTAGCTGGAATATCTACAACAAGAGAAGGTGCAGCTAATTCGATGCCAACATTTAATGAAGTTGAGAATTATTGATTATGAAATATCAAGCTAATAATAAAAGATACTCAGAAATGACATATAGAACTTGTGGAGATAGTGGAGTAAAGCTTCCATTAATTAGCCTTGGTCTTTGGCATAATTTTGGAGGAGATGTTCCAATTTCTAAAATTAAAAAAATATTATTTTATGCTTTTGATAAAGGCATTACGCATTTTGATTTTGCAAATAATTATGGCCCTCCATATGGTAGCACAGAGAGTAATTTTGGAAAAATAATTAGTAAAGATTTAAAAAAATACAGAGATGAGCTTATTATTTCATCAAAAGCTGGATATGATATGTGGGATGGACCATATGGCGAATGGGGTTCAAAAAAACATATAATTGCAAGTTGTGACCAAAGTTTAAAAAGAATGAAACTAGATTATCTTGATATTTTTTATTCTCATAGATTTGACCCAAATACTCCTTTAGAAGAAACTGTAGATGCGCTTGAAAGTATTTATAAGTCAGGAAAAGCTCTTTATATTGGTATCTCATCCTACTCATCAAAAAAAACTAATGAAATTTATAAAATATTAAAGTCTAGAAATATAAAATTATTTATTCACCAACCTTCTTATTCATTGATTAATCGGTGGATCGAAAAAGATTTAACAAAAACTATTAAAAAACTTAAAATTGGATGTATTGCTTTTTCTCCTCTAGCACAAGGAATGCTTTCTGATAAGTATTTACACAGAATACCAAACAATTCTAGAGCTAGTGATAAAACATCTTATTTAGATAAATCTTTAATTACAAAAAAAAATATTAAGATAGTTTTAGAATTAAATAGACTTGCAAAAAAAAGAGGGCAGTCATTATCACAAATGGCAATATCTTGGGTATTATCAAATAAATTAGTCACTTCTGCTTTGATAGGAGTAAGAAGTCTAAATCAATTAAAAGAGAATCTAGATAGTCTTAATAAACTTAAATTTACTGTTTCTGAAATGAAAACCATTAATATAGCTGCTAAAGAAGGAAATATAAATATTTGGAAGCAATCTAGCTCTTACTAAAATGAAAATTGGAATAGATATAGGTGCAACGAAAATTGAAAGTGTTATTTTGAAAAAGAATGGTGATGAAATCGAAAGATCTCGAATCCCTTGTCCTAAAAGTTACAAAAATATAATCAAAGATATTTGTAAAATTGTTTTTGGATTGGATAGAAAATATAATAGAAAATTCGAGGTGGGTGTTTGTCACCCTGGATCAATTGATTATAAAACTGGATTAGTAAAAAATTCTGTAAATGCCAAGTATTTAAATAGAAAAAAAATAAATATAGATTTAACAAAAGCTCTAAAAAGAAAAATAATATGTGAAAATGACGCTAATTGCTTTGCATTATCCGAAGCAATGGACGGAGCTGCAAAAAATTATAATGTTGTTTTTGGAATTATAATTGGATCAGGAACTGGAGGGGGAGTGGTAATTAACAAAAAAATTATTAGAGGTGCAAATTATGTTTCTGGCGAATGGGGACATCTTCCGTTACCAATTTTTGGAAACTTAAATGATAAAAAGTACGTAAAAAATAAAATTTCAGAAATGCAAATACAAAAATTTACATCTGGAAAGGGTTTAGAAAATCTTTATCACAAAAAGATTACAGCTAGAGAAATTTTTAACAAATCTAATAAGTCTGTTTTCATCAAACAATTTAAAATTAGATTAGCTAGAGCACTGGTTAATGTAATCTATACCCTAGATCCTGATGTTTTCGTTTTTGGAGGAGGATTATCAAATGAAATATCTTCATTTACTGAAATTAAAAAAATGGTCGCTAAAAATATGGAGCTAAAAAATATCAATACAAAATTTATAAAAGCTAAATATGGAGATGCTAGTGGAGTTAGGGGAGCGGCACGATTAAATTATTGAATTATTAAATTATGAAAAATATAGCTTTTATAGGAATAGGATTAATGGGCGCTCCAATGGCAAAGAACCTATTGAAGTCAAAATATAAATTAAAGGTATTTAATCGAACCAAAAAAAAGGCTTTGCAATTAAAGAAGAATGGAGCTGTAGTTTGTGATTCAATCAAAGATGCAGTTTTTGGACAAGATGTAATAATTACAATGCTATCTGACGATAAAGCAGTAAAGAGAATATGTAAAAGTGCTGAGTTTATAAAAAATATAAAAAAAAGTTCAACAGTAATTGATATGAGTTCAACAAGTCCTAGGACAGCTCAAGAAATATCAAAATTATTGAAAAAAAATAATATAAACTTTTTAGATGCACCAGTTTCTGGAGGTACAAATGGAGCAGAAAATGCCGAGTTAGCAATAATGGTTGGTGGAGAAAAAAAGATATTTTTAAAAAATTTAAAACTGTTAAAACAATTAGGAAATCCTGTTTTGGTTGGTAAAAATTCAGCTGGTCAGACAGCAAAATTGGCAAATCAAATAATAGTTGGAATTACAATTGGTTCTGTAGCCGAGGCTATAAAATTATGCCAAAAGAATAATGTAAATCCTTTAAATGTTTTAACTGCATTAAAGGGCGGGTGGGCTGATAGTAAAGTTTTGCAGACACATGGATTGAGAATGATTAAAAATGATTTTAAACCAAGAGGAAAAAATTTTTCACAATTTAAAGATATGAATAATATTATTGATTGTGCCAAAAATAAAAATTTAGAATTGCCGTTATCAAGGATTGTTAAGAATATGTACAATAAATTAATAAAAAAAGGTCTTGGGAATTATGATCATAGTTCCTTATACAAAAGCTATAAGTAAAAAATTAGGAATCAAATGAAACTTTTAAGAGTTGGAGAAAAAAATAAAGAAAAACCTGCAATATTAGATCGTAATGGAATTATTCGGGATTTATCAAATCACATAAATGATTTAGATCCAACAAATTTAAATTTTTTTACATTTGAAAAAATTAAGCAAATAGATTTATCCACACTTGATGAATTACCAAATAATTCTAGAATCGGTTCTTGCATTACAAAGCCAGGAAAATTTATAGCTATAGGATTAAATTTTTCAGACCATGCTGCAGAGACAGGTGCAAAACCACCATCAGAACCAATTATATTTATGAAAGCTACAAGTTCAATAAGTGGACCAAATGATAATATTGAAATCCCAAATTATTCTAAAAAACTTGATTGGGAAGTTGAGCTTGGATTGGTTATTGGTAAGGATGCAAAAAATATTCCAGAAAATAATTCTCAAGATTATATTTTGGGTTATTGTCTAGTTAATGATTTAAGTGAAAGAGAGTGGCAAATTGAAAAGATGGGACAATGGGTAAAAGGAAAGTCACATGATAGTTTTGGCCCAATTGGTCCATACCTTGTCTCAAAAGATGAGATTAAAGATATAAATAATTTAAATATGGAATTAGATTTGAATGGAGCAAGAATGCAAACTGGTAACACAAAAACTATGATTTTTAACGTCGATTACATAGTTTCATACGTAAGCAGATTTATGTCGCTTCAGGCAGGAGATATAATAACTACTGGAACACCCCCAGGAGTTGGAATGGGAAGGATACCACAGAAGTTTCTAAAAGCAGGTGACGAAATTAGGCTCTCAATCGAATTTCTTGGTGAACAAAACTCTAAAGTCGTTGCAATTTAATCCAAATCTACAATCTTTTTTGATATAATAAATTGTGATCAAAAGAGATTTATATTACGAGAGAATTCCAACAAAATCATTAAGAGAAGACGTTAGATTTTTAGGAAATACTCTTGGGAATGTTATTAAAGAACAGGAGGGAGTAAATTTTTATAATCTTGTAGAAAAGATCAGAAAGTCATCAAAGGCAAATAAAATACAAAATAAATCATACAAAAAAATATCCAAAGAAATTAAAAGTATTAATCCTAGAAATACCTATAAACTTGCAAGGGCTTTCAATCATTTTATGAATTTTATAAATTTAGCAGAGTCGATCGATGCATCTAGACAGTTAAATGAATATGAAAATAAAAAAAAAGAAAAAAATTTAAAAAATATCTTTATAGAGGAGATTTTTGAAAAATTATTTAAAAATAAAAAAATAGATAACAATAAAATTTATAATTTTGCTAAAAGTCTTAACATTGGAATTGTTTTGACTGCTCACCCAACAGAGGTCAAACGACGGACATTAATCCAAAAATATCATAAAATTACTGAAATATTAGAAGATAGAGAATTATTCAAACAATACCCATCTAAGTTGAAACTATTAAATAAAAAAATTTATGATGAATTTACAATTATTTGGAACACTGATGATTTGAAAAGAACAAAACCATCACCAACTGATGAAGCTCGTTGGGGTTTAGCTATAATAGAAGATAGTCTTTGGGAAACTATACCTAAAGTTTATAGGAGGCTAAATGATATATTTATAAATAATATGGGAAAAGGACTGCCAAAGAACTTTAATCCCATTGAGTTTGGCTCTTGGATGGGCGGAGATAGAGATGGCAATCCAAATGTGACATCAAATGTTACAAAGGAAGTCTTGCTATTATCAAGATGGGAAGCTGCAAAATTGTATGAAAAGGAACTTACAAAATTAATAAGAACATACTCAATGCAAAAGTGTTCAAAAAAAATTGAAAAATTAACAGGAAAATCATTTGAGCCTTACCGAGTTTTCTTGAGACCTTTGAGAGATAAAATTCGATTTACTCATAGATCAATAGAACAATATATAGTGAATAAAAAACCTTTGGATTATAAAAAATTAATTAATACTAGAGAAGAAATTTTAAGACCACTGAGGATTGTTAGAGAGTCTCTTGAGGAAAATCAAAATGAAAATATTGCTAGTGGAGATTTGTTGGATTTAATGAGAAGAGCAAAATGCTTTGGAATTAATCTAGCAAGGTTAGATATAAGACAAGAATCTTCAAGACATTCTCAATTAATTAATGAGTTTTTAAAGAAAAAAAAGAGTTGGAATTATTTAGGATGGAGTGAAGACAAAAAAATTAATCTTTTAATTTCATTAATGAAAAAAAAAACTAACACTATTAAAAACTTTAATTTTAAAAACAGAGAAAATAAAGAAGTTTGGAAAACATTTAAAATTTTATCAGAGGAGCCGTCTGAATGCTTAGGAGCTTATGTAATTTCAATGACATCAGCTGCATCTGACATCCTGTCAGTTTTATTTTTACAAAAAGAAGCAAATATTAAAAATAAATTAAGAGTTGTTCCATTATTTGAGACATTAGATGACCTTATTAATGCTAAGTCGATAATGAATAGTTTATTTTCATTAAAATGGTACAGAAAACTTATTAAAAATAAACAAGAAATAATGATTGGTTATTCGGACTCAAGCAAAGATGCAGGGAAAATTTGTGCTAGTTGGCATCAGTATAAAGCGCAAGAAGAAATTTTAAAAATTGCAAAAAAATATAAAATTGATGTAACATTTTTTCATGGAAGAGGAGGATCTGCTGGAAGAGGAGGTGGTCCAATTCAGGCAACTTTAAAATCTCAGCCACCAGAAACTGTAAATGGAAAAATTAGAATTACCGATCAAGGTGAAGTTATACAACAGAAATATGGATATCAACCATTAGCAATTTACAATTTATGTAGTTACATCGGAGCAGTGATGGAAGCAACTTTAAATCCACCTCCATTCCCTAAAAAAGACTGGAGAAATTTAATTGAAAAGATGTCCGAAATCTCAAAAAGTTCTTATAGAAAAAATATTAATCAAAGTTCGGATTTTATTAAATATTTTAAAACAGTTACGCCACATGTGTCCTTAGGAAAACTTTCAATTGGATCAAGACCATCTAAAAGAAAGAAAGTTGATAATATCAAAAGTTTGAGAGCTATACCATGGGTATTTGCTTGGACGCAGATTAGGTTAATGTTACCAGCGTGGTTAGGAAGTGCAGAAGCTTTAAGATATTCATCAATAAAAAAATTTGAAAAAATATTGATTGATATGGAAAAAAATTGGCCTTTCTTTAATTCAACAATGGATATTTTAGATATGGTTATTTCAAAAGTTGATCCTGATATATCGAAAATATATGAAGAAAATTTAGCTGATAAAGATTTAAAAAGGGTTGGAAAAAAACTAAGATTTCAGTTTGAAATAATAAGAAAACTTAATAAAAAAATTACACCTAAAGAAATAGCAAATGAGAGAAAAAAATTTAGATCAGGAATAATAATTAGAAATATTTATACAGAAGTATTAAATATTATTCAGGCAGTAGTTATGAAAAAAATAAAAAATAAAAATTTAAGTTCTGATAAGAAAAATAATCTTAATGATGCATTATTAACATCTATTGCAGGTATTTCAGCTGCAATGAAAAATACTGGTTAAATGATTGAACTTTTTGTAGCTTTTGGAGCTGGATTAATTAGTTTTTTATCTCCATGTGTGCTTCCTTTGATCCCAGGTTATATATCTTATATATCTGGAAGTTCCTTAAATGAATTATTAGAAAAAAAAAAAATTAATATATTTCCTATCATTTTATTTACTTTAGGTTTTTCTATTGTCTTTATAAGCTTTGGTGCGACAGCAACATTTTTAGGTTCTCTTATTTTAAGTAATTCATTTGAGTTGAGACTAATTGCCGGAAGTATAATTATAATTTTTTCTCTTCATATTATGGGACTTATAAATATTAAATTTTTAAATTACGAAAAAAGAATTAATACTGATATCAAATCAGGAAATTTTAGTTCCATTTTAGTTGGAATGGCTTTTGGTTTTGGATGGACACCTTGCATAGGACCAATTTTGGGATCTATACTCGCGTTAGCATCAATTGAACAAAGTTTGAATAGAGGTATTTTGTTGTTAGTGTTTTATTCTTTAGGTTTGGCATTACCTTTTATACTATCGGGATACTTGATACAGCGTTTCATGATAATAACTAAAAATTTAAAGTCAAAAATGATAACCATTTCAAAAGTTGGTGGTGGATTGCTATTGATAACTGGAATATTAATGATTACAAATCAATTACAAGCTTTAGGATTTTACATATTGAAGTATTTTCCTATTTTACAAAAACTTGGATAAAAATGAAAATATATCAAATTGATTGTAGCGCTAGAAAAGAAGGATCAACTTCCAGGATGCTAGCAAAAAAAATACTTCATAAAGTCAAAAAAGATAATGACGAAATTATTTATAGAGATTTAGATGATGAAATGCTTTTCATTTCTGGATTGACTGAATCAGGAATGAAAATCCCTGAAAGTGAGCAAACAGATCAACATAAAAAAATGTTTGAACTATCAGATAGATTGGTTGCAGAATTAAAGGATAGTGATGTCATAATTATTTCTGTCCCAATATATAATTTTGGACCTCCTGCAACTTTGAAAGCCTGGGCGGACCTTGCTGCAAGAGTGAAATTAACATTTAAATATGGAGAAGACGGAAGAAGAAAAGGATTATTAGAGGATAAGCAAGTTTATTTGGTAATCACATCTGGCGGGACAAAGATACAAGGTGAAGAAGATTTTCTAACTCCATGGTTGATTCATATGTTGAATTTTTTTGGTATAAAAAAAATAGATATAGTTGCTGCAGATCAAATGGCTTTGGATTATGAAAAATCAATTAAAAGTGCAGAAGATAGAATAGACCAATTATTTAAAGATTAAATTTTCTTTTTAAATGTCTCAATTTACCCTCTGTACTATCAAAATCAATATAGCATCCTTGTAAATACCTATCACCTTCATTAAAATCATATTTAGTTCTTCCATGAAGCAATCTATAATTATCCATCATTATTAAATCTCCTGTTTCTAATTTAAATTCAATTCGAAATTCAATTGAATTATATAATTCAGAAAGTTTGTTTCTTGCTTTATAAAATAGATCTAATTTTGACTTTTCTAAGATTGGTGCATAATCCAATCTTGGACTAAATCTAACTTGTTTAAAATTATTTTTTTCATCTAATTTAATCAACTCAGACATATCTTCTAGAACAACTGTTTTGTCTATGAATTTAAATTTTACTTTAACTGTAGATAAAATTTCATAATAATTTGGGTAATCTTCTTTGATTTTTTCGCTTACTGTATAACCATCAACCAAGGTAGAATTTCCTCCACTCACATTATTTGTAATACAATGCAATAATTGAACACAAGGAACTGGTTTCCTATATGGATTATCTGTATGTGGAGATAATGCTAATGAAGTATAAGCTAAATCATTTGGATTAGGCACAGATCTTACATTAAAAAACTCTCCAAAATTTGTTCTTCTGACGCTACCAATTGAATTTGCAAATTTAATAATAAAATTATCTTTAGTTGGAATATTGGTTAAAACTACAAAACCATATTTATAAAATGATACTAATAAATCATGCATTACCTTACTTTCAAAAATATCTTTTTCAAATTTAAATTTTTTAAAGTCATTGAAATTTGAGTCCCACTTTACTTTATCAATTGAAATAGGATCAAGGCTTTGAGATTTATACTCATTTAATATTTGATCTTCTTTTATTTTATAATTAGTTCCGTCATTAAAAAATAAATTAAGTAATCCATCCTCATTCTCAATTTTCTCTATATCAATGTTAGTATTGATAGAATTTGGGTCAAATAATCTTTGTTGATTTCCTTTATCCAATGCATCTTCGTTATTTATTCTTTCTCTAAGCCAAAAAGGATGAATTTCCTCTTTATTGTTACCATTATTGATAAATATTTTTTTTGAATCAATTTCGATTTTCATCAATCTAGATTCTTCTATCAAATTCTAAAATTTTCAAGATATTTTATTTGAACTAGACGTATATTTTAACTATTACTCATTAAATAGATGACCTTCAAAAAAACAAATGATTACGAGATTTATTTCACTTTTTTGAATAAGCTTGCCAAGGATTTAACTAAATTTTATTACACTAAACTTAACAAAACTTTTACTATTAATAACAAGTTAAAAGGCAAAGGATACGATCCAGTTACCAGCGCTGATAAAGCTTTTGAAAAATTTATAAGGAATAAGATTAATGATAAGTTCCCCGATCACCAAATTATTGGTGAGGAATTTGGAGTAAAAAAGACAAAAAGTCTATTTTCATGGGTAATTGACCCAATTGATGGGACTAGATCGTTCGTTGCTGGAAATCCTACTTGGAGCAACTTAATTTCTCTAAATTATAATGATGTCCCTATGGTTGGTTTGGCAAATTTCCCAAGAATGAAAAGATACTATTTAAATCAAAATAATAAATCAGCATTTGTATTTGAAAATGGCAAAAGAAGAAAATTAAAAGTGAATAAAAAAATTAAATTTAATTATTTAAAGTTAGCTGCCGCTTTTCATGGAACTTTATCTTTGCAAAAACAAAAAAAAATTATGAAATTTATTAAGAAAATGCAGTTTCCATGTTTTGATGCACTAACATATTGTCAATTAGCAGAGGGAAGATTAGATGTTGTGGCTCAATGTGCTAACAAAATATGGGATATACATCCAATAATCCCCATTGTTAAAGCATCAGGTGGAGTAATTTCTACATGGAATAATAAGGATGCTTCATTGGGTGGAAATATAATTGTTTCAAATAATTTATCAAATCATAAAAAAATTTTAAAATTGCTCAAACCAGCCACATGAAAAATATAATTGTTCTTCAACATATCAAGATTGAGGATCCTGGTTATATTAAAGATTTAATGTTAGAGGATAAAGTTAACATTAAAACTGTAGAACTTGATGAAGGTGAAAAGATACCTGATGATTTATCTGGATTTGATGCAATGTTTTGCATGGGTGGACCAATGGATACCTGGATGGAAAAAGATTACCCATGGTTAATAGAAGAGAAAAAAAAAATCAAAGAGTTTGTAGTAGATTTAAATAAGCCTTATTTAGGTTTTTGTTTAGGCTGCCAATTATTAGGTGAGGTAGTTGGAGGCAAGGTTGTTAAATCAAAAATTCCTGAAATAGGAATTTTAGATATTAATTTTTTAAACAGTAAAAAAGATGATTTACTATTCAAAGAATATCCTGATATTATAAAGTCACTCCAGTGGCATTCATACGAAGTTCAAAATTTAGAAAATAATAATAATATAACCCTTCTAGCATCTTCTCCTGAAACAAAATACCAAATTTTTAAATATAAAAAAAATGCTTATGGAATTCAATTTCATATAGAAATAAAAGATACTACGGTAGGTGAATGGAGCTGTGTTCCTGAATACAAAGTAGCTCTTGAAGACCAGTTAGGAGAGGGAGCTCTTGCTAAATTTGATAGTGAGGCAAAAGAAAATATTCACTCTATGAACAAATATTCAAAAATTCTCTACGAAAACTTCAAAAAAATCGTGAATTAATTATCTTTAGTTTAGATTATTAATAAGCTAAATTTTTATTTAAATAATATAGGAGAAAGAAATGAAGTATAGGTATTTTACAAAAATTTTACTGGCTTTTTTGATAGCATTTGCTCCCACACAAACATTTGCAAAAACTATAAAATGGTCAATGCAGGGTGATAGTTTAACACTAGATCCTCATGCTCAAAATGAAGGTCCTACCACTCAAGTATCAAGGCAAGTTTATGAAGCTCTTGTAACTAGAGGACTTGATATGAAAATTGGACCTCAATTAGCAACAGAGTGGAGAACTCAAGGTCCTAATACATGGATTTTTAAATTAAGAGAAGATGTAAAGTTTTCAGATGGTACTCCATTTACGTCTGAAGATGTAGTTTTTAGTATCTTAAGAGCGAAACAAAGAACTTCTGATTTTAAAGAATATATTAGTACAGTTTCAGGCGTTAAAGCGGTTAATGATTACACTGTTGAAATAACTACAAGTAAACCTAATCCTATTCTTTTAAACCAACTTTCAAACATTTTTATAATGTCAAAGAAATGGAGTGAGAAAAATTTTGCAGTTATGGCACAGAACTGGGACGCTGGACAAGAGACATTTTCTGCTACAAATGCAATGGGAACAGGACCATTTAAAATTACATTAAGAGAACCAAATACCAAAACTGTTTTTAAACGTAATAAAAAATGGTGGGGCTCAATGAAAGATGAAAAGGTTACTGAAATACATTTATTACCTATCAAGAATGCAGCTACTAGAGTTGCAGCTCTTTTATCTGGTGAAATAGATGTAGTGACTGATGCTCCAGTCCAAGATTTAGCTAGAATTAAAAATTCTCCTGCACATAAAGTTGAGAGTACTGCTCAAATGAGAACAATATTCTTAGGAATGGATCAAGGCGCAGATAAGCTAAGAACAGGTAATACTGGTGACAATCCGTTTAAAAAGAAAGCAGTAAGACAAGCTCTCTATCAAGCAATAGACATTGAAGCTATTAAGAAAAAGGTAATGAGAGGTTTAAGTGAACCCGCGGGAATAATTACTTTTCCTGGAGTTAATGGGTACACAGAAGATCTTGATAAAAGACTACCTTATGATGTAAATGCAGCTAAAAAACTTCTCGCAGATGCTGGATATCCTAATGGATTTGAAGTTGAGCTGAGATGTCCTAATGATAGATATGTAAACGATGAAGCTATATGTACAGCTGTCGTTGGTATGCTAGGTAAAATTGGAGTTAAAGTAAGTCTTTTTGCACAAACAAAAAGTAAGCACTTTAAGGAGCTTAAGGATAATCAAGGTGATTTTTATATGTTAGGATGGGGTGTTCCTACTTTAGATAGTCACTATGTTTTCCATTACTTATATGAGAGTGGTGCAAGTTGGAATAGAGTTAATTTTAGCAACTCAGAGGTTGATGCAGCTATAAGAGTTATGGAGGGTGAAGTTAACCTTGATAAAAGAAATGCGGCAATAGCTAATGCTTGGAAAATAGTAAAAGATGATATTTCTTATCTTCCTCTACACCACCAAGTCATATCTTGGGCTGCAAAAAGTGATGTCAATGTTCCGATAAGACCAAATAACGAGCCGTTATTCCGTTTTGCTAGTTTTGACTAAATAATTTGTTACAAGCCCTTTTTAATTAAAGGGCTTGTATAAATCTTAAATTTCATAAATTGATAAAATATTTTTTTAAAAGATTGTTTCAATCTGCAATGGTTATGCTTGTCGTGGCCTTTGTATCTTTTTCACTTTTTAATTTTGTTGGAGATCCAATCAACAACATGGTAGGAGAAGAAACCTCAGATGAAGAAAGAGCTGAATTAAGAGATACATTAGGTTTAATGGACCCAATTCATGTCCAATTTACCAGATTTATTATTAATGCTTCCAAAGGGGAATTTGGAATATCTTATCAATTAAGAAGACCCGTATCAGAACTAATATTTGAGAGACTACCGGCAACTATTGAACTAGTTGTTATTTCTGCACTAATAGCATTGATTTCAGGCACTTTATTGGGTGTGTATACAGGAATAAAAAGAAAAGGCTTTTTTAGCGATTTAATTCTAGCAGTATCATTATTGGGAGTTTCTTTACCGACATTTGTAATTGGAATTTTATTCATTTATCTTTTTGCAGTTATTTTAGGAATCCTCCCCTCATTTGGTAGAGGTGAAGTAGTTGATATTGGATTTTGGTCAACAGGTTTTCTAACTATTTCAGGTTTAAAAGCGATAATACTGCCTTCGGTAACTCTTAGCCTTTTTCAAATGACTTATATTATAAGACTGGTCAGAGCAGAAATGATGGAAATACTTCAAACTGATTATATTAAATTTGCAAGAGCTAGAGGCATAAATGAAAAAAGTATTAATTACAAACACGCTTTAAAAAATGGTTTAATACCTGTTATAACAATCGCTGGGATTAATATTGGAACATTAATTGCCTTTTCAATTATTACAGAAACAGTTTTTCAATGGCCAGGTATGGGATTTCTTTTTATACAAGCAGTGCAGTTCGTAGATATACCAATCATGTCTGCATACTTAGTATTCATTGCTTTTGTGTTTGTAATGATAAATTTTATAGTTGATATTCTATATTACTTTATTGATCCAAGAATAAGAGTGAAGGGAGATTCTGCTAGTGGATAATAAAGTTATAACAACCTGGGGTAAAATAAAAGATAGCGAAATTTACTTTAGTTTTATAAAATCTCCTACGGCTATAGTTTCATCAATCCTATTAGCAATTATATTTTTCTGCTCGTTTTTTGTAGAGTTTTTAACACCATATAATCCATTTGATCCATCATCTTTATCATTAATGGATGCATTTACACCTCCATCATGGACAAGCGAGGGACAAATAGAATTTTTACTTGGAACTGATGGACAAGGAAGAGATATGTTATCTACAATTCTTTATGGATCTAGAATATCATTAATTGTTGGCTTCTCAGCAATTTTATTTAGTCTTATTCTTGGAGTTACATTAGGACTTACAGCAGGTTTTTTTGGTGGCAAGTATGAAATGATTGTTATGAGATTAACCGATGTCCAATTGACAGTACCAAGTATTTTAATGGCCCTTCTAGTAGATGGTATAGCACGCGGTATAATTTCTAGAGAACTTCATGATGAAATGGCAATATATGTTTTAATTTTTGCGATTGGAATTTCAGAGTGGCCTCAATTCGCCAGAGTATCAAGAGCCGCGACTTTAGTTGAAAAAAATAAAGATTACGTTTCAGCTTCAACAATAATAGGTGTTTCAAATTTAGCAATCATGTTTAAACATATTCTTCCTAATATAATGAGACCAATTCTTGTAATTGGAACCATTGGACTAGCATTAGCTATTATAGCAGAAGCAACGCTAAGTTTTTTAGGAGTTGGTGTTCCTCCAACTACTCCATCATTAGGAACCTTAATTAGACTTGGAAATGATTTTTTATTTTCTGGTGAGTGGTGGATTACTTTTTTTCCAGCCATATTTTTGGTTATTTTAGCTTTTTCAATTAATTTGTTAGGAGATTGGATGAGAGACACACTCAATCCAAAATTAAAAAAATGAGTTTCCTAAAAATTAAAAATTTAAGTGTGGACTATAAATTGAGAAAAGAGACTGTATATGCTGCAAAAAATATAAATATTGAGATAAAAAAGGGAGAAATTGTAGGATTAGTGGGAGAGTCTGGATCAGGGAAAAGTACAGTCGCAAATGCAATAATTGATCTATTAGATGAACCAGGAAAAGTTTCAAATGGTTCAATTTATCTTGGTGAAAGTGATATTCATGAAAATGAAAAAAATATCCTTAGTATTAGGGGTAAAAAAATAGGTTTTATTTTCCAAGATCCCCAAACATCATTAAATCCAATTTTAACAATAGGACAACAACTAATAGAAACTATTCAAACACATTTAAATTTAACAACATCTGAGGCAAAAGAAAAATCAATTCGTCTTTTAAAAGAGGTTGGCATAAAGGATGCAGAAAAAAGATTTAATGATTATCCACATCAATTCTCTGGTGGAATGAGACAGAGAGTAGTCATTTCTCTGTCGTTGTGTTGTGAGCCAGAATTATTAATTGCAGATGAACCTACAACTGCACTTGATGTATCAATACAATCACAAATATTGGAGCTTATAAAAAAATTAACCAAAGAAAGAAATTTGGCAGTAATATTAATTACCCACGATATGGGTGTTATAGCTGAAACTACTAATAGAGTTGCTGTCATGAAAAATGGTAATTTAGTTGAACTAGGTAGTACAAAACAAATTTTAACCGATCCTCAAGAAACTTACACAAAAAGTCTGGTAAGTTCTGTACCTCCAACAAATAAAAAAATATCTAGATTTAAAATTATAGAGAAGACCAAAAATAACCAGGAGAATATTAATTTAAAAATCTTAAATCGATGGAGTAAAAGAGAAATTTTAAAGAAAGATCTGATACAAGTAAAAAATCTTTGTAAAACTTTTAATGAAGGTTTTTTTACAGAAAAATCACAAAATAATATTTTAGCAGTGGAAAATGTTTCATTTAATGTTGAAGAAGGAAAGTCTTTTGGATTAGTTGGAGAGAGCGGAAGTGGAAAGACAACTATTGCAAAAATGATTGTTAATTTGTTTAAACCTACTTCAGGTGATATTTATTTTGATGATGTTTGTATTAACAATATAAATAATAAAAAAGAATTACTCAAATTCAGAAAACAAATACAAATGATTTTTCAAGATCCATATTCTTCATTAAATGGAAGATTAAAGGTAAGAGATATAATAGCTGAGCCAATCAACTTACATGATCCTAAGATAAGTCATATAGAATTAAATGATTATATAAATGATTTATTAGATTCGGTTGAATTATCAAAATCTTCAGCCGAAAGATATCCTCATGAATTTTCTGGAGGACAAAGACAAAGAATTTCGATTGCAAGAGCTTTAGCAACTAAACCAAGATTATTAGTATGTGATGAACCCACATCTGCATTAGATGTTAGTATTCAGGCTCAAATATTAAATTTACTAAAAGATTTACAAGAGCAACTTAATTTGACTATACTTTTTATAAGTCATGATCTACCAGTTGTTCGACAGATGTGTGATAAGATTGGTGTGTTAAGAAATGGCAAATTATGTGAAGTAACTGAGACAGAAGAGTTGTTTAAAAATCCAAATCATGAATATACTAAGGAATTATTAAGACTAATGCCCAAAATAGAGACAATTTATAACTAAGGAGGAAAAATGGCAGTTTTTAATATGATAGAAGAGGCTGAAGCTACAGGAAAAGTAAAAGAAGTATTCGAAGATATAAAGAAAAAGAGGAATACAGATTACATCAATAATTTTTGGAAAATGTTAGCAAACAACCCTGAAACTTTGGAGAGAACTTGGGAGTCAATACAACAAGTGATGAAAAAGGGAGCTTTAGATGAAATGACAAAAGAACTTATATACGTGGCAGTATCTATGACCAACAGTTGTGAATATTGTATTAAATCACATAGTATTGCAGCAAAATCTAAAGGTGCAACAACAGCTATGCTTAGTGAACTAATCGCAGTCGTTGCTATGGCAAATGAAACTAATAGGTTAGTAGAATCTTATCAAGTTAAAGTTGATAAAGTTTATGAATGACAGGGCCAAAGAAATTTTAGACTTTTGGTTTGATGACATGGTCGTTGAAAAACGATTTAAAAGAGATGATAATTTTGATCAAGTTATTAAAAATAAATTTAAAGGTGATCATGATAAAGCAATTTCAAATGAATATGATGATTGGCAGGATGAGCCTTTAAGTACTCTGGCTTTGGTTATTTTATTAGATCAATTTTCTAGAAATATTTACAGAGATGACAAAAAAGCATTCGAGTTTGATCATAAAGCTAGACTAATTGTAAACGATGCTGTTTATAATGGATATCTAGATAAAATGGATGAGTACCAACGTTTCTTTATGTTACTTCCTTATATACATAGTGAAGAAATTATTGATCATGATAGGGCTTATAAATTATTAGATAACTACTTGTCTGATCATCCTAACTATGTCGAAATAAAAAAATTTTGGAAAGAACATACATTGGCAATAAAAAGATTTCACAGATATCCTCACAGAAATAATATAATGGGCAGAAGATCTACTCCAGATGAATTAAATTTTTTAGAGAGTCCAAATTCTTCTTGGTAATTATTCGATTGGATAATCCCAAGCATCCCCACCAATTACCTTTGATATTGCTGAAAAATCCTTTGAACCATTTCCATCATCACAAAAATCAGAATATATTTTTAGTGCTAATTTTCCTAAAGGAGTTGATGCATTAGCGTTTTTTGCACATTCATTTGCAAGCTTTAGATCTTTATTCATCATTCCTGCAGAAAAACCAGGTTTGTATTTATTATTTGATGGTGTCCCTTCAATCAAACCTGGCAATGGAGGATAAACAGAAATTGGCCAACTATTTCCAGAGGCATTCTTCATAATTTCGTGAACTTTTTTAATATCTATATTTAATCTTCTTGCTAACATTAATGATTCAGATGCAGCGATCATTGTTATTCCAAGAGACATATTGTTGCAAATTTTTGCTCCATTCCCACTACCTATCTCACCCGCATGATAGATATTCTTTCCCATTAATCTCAAAATTGGTAGAGCTTTTTTAAATGCATCCTCAGATCCACCAACCATAATATTTAAAGTTGCTTTTTGCGCTCCCATAACACCACCACTAACAGGCGCATCTATCATTTTGATATCTTTTTCAGTGGCTTTTCTGCCTATCTCTTTTGAAGTTTCTAT
>QCSH01000010.1 GCA_003211555.1 Pelagibacteraceae bacterium AG-470-G21 | reverse complement strand
ATTAGAGAATTAATTCCAAGCAGAAATCCAACTGATGAAGATATAAAACTTTATAAATATTTATCAGATGAAAAAATTAATGTTCAGCATATTTGCCATGAGCCAGAAGATATTGATTTACTTTCAAATGTATTAAATAAATCTGAAATTGAAAAAAACAACTCATGGTGCTTATTTGTAATAGGTCACTATACTGGGAAAATAAGTGATCCAAATAAAATACCTTTTTATTTAGAAAAATTAGAAAAAAATAAATTTAAAGCAGATTGGGCTATATGTGCTTTTGAAAAAGAAGAATTTGTTTGCTTAAAAGAAGCAATAAAACTTGGTGGAAAAATAAGAATTGGATTTGAAAATTCATTATATCTTCCCTCAGGTGAGGTTGCTAAAGATAATGAAACAAAAATAAAAATTATCAAAGAAGAATTAAATCTAAATTGAATAGTTTTTTATTTTTGAAATTTTTTCAGATTTTATTGCTCCAATTATAAATCTATCTGGTCTAACTATAAGTCCTTCAGATTTTATTTTGTTAAGATATTTACTTAAACCATATACATTATTTGATAGAACATGATTAATTTTTTTGGAGATTTTTTTCTTTAATTTTGGTGAAATTATTACAATAGGTTTAAAAGAAAATTTTTCATCTAAATTTTTTCCATTTTTTAATTTAAACTGAGGAAATATTTTACCTCTCAGTTTGTCATTAACTTTTCCTAAACCTTTTCCTAATTTTGGTTTGATAGATTTCATAGATTTTACTCCTTCTTTATTCGAAGAAATATTTTTTGTAATTTTTGTTGAGCTAACTGCATTTATATATGAACCCATTCTCATAGTTGTACTCACATACTCTTTTACATTTGAGTATCTCTCACTCTGGTATGTGTTTAATAATTTGTCTGAATGATTATTCTTTAAACAAAGTGATAATTTCCATGACAAGTTTGATACATCTCTTATTCCAGCACACATTCCTTGACCCATAAAAGGTGGCATCAAGTGCGCAGCATCACCAGCAATAAAGATTCTACCTTTTCTCCATCTTTTGCTAATTGCGGATTTGAATGTGTATATAGTTTTTCTTTCAAGAATAGCATCTTTTTTGCTAAGCCATGGTTTAAGGAAGTTCCATATGTACTTTTCAGACATAATAGTTTCTTCTCTTTCGTTGTTATTGATTACAAACTCCCACCTTCTTCTTCTGCCTACATTTCTGCAATAAGTTGCTGGTCTTACTTTATTTGAAAATTGAATTGTTCGATCTGGAAGATTATTTTTCTTTTTTTTCAAAATTAGATCAACTACTGCCCATTTTTGAGTAAATCCTAAATTACTCATATTTGTTTTTATTTGATTTCGGACTGTAGAATTAGCACCATCGCAACCAATTAAATATTTAGCTTTAATATTTAAAATTTTATTTTGTTTTATGTCTTGATAGATTATTTGAACATTATTTTTAGTATTTGTAGCTTTTAAGAGTTTAGTATTTTGTTGGATATAAACTGTTTTAAAAGATTTAAGTCTATTTCGTAATTGTCTTTCTAAATCAGGTTGATGAAATCTATAACTTGGATACCATCCATTTTCAGTGACTTCTTTTGGTCTTGGCCAATCTAAAATTACATCACCCTTTTTATTTACAAACTTAGTTCCTTTATTAATTAGAGTATATTTTAGAAATTTATCTGTAATTCCAATTGTTTGAAATACTCTCATAACTTCGTCATCAAAATGGACTGCTCTTGGAAGAGGGTAAAAACTATTTTCTTTTTCTAAAATTAAAATTGAATAACCTTGGATAGCTAATAAGTTTGCTAAAGTTCCACCTGTTGGACCTAATCCAACAATTACTGCATCATATTCTTTCATTAATTTTAAATTTATTTTTTTTTAGCTATATTTGAATATAGCCAAGGGCAATCAATTAATAAAGGAGCTTGTTTACCTTCTGCAGCAGTTTGCATTCTTTTATCTCTAAATTTTTTTCTTTCCTCTTCTGGTAAATACAATCTTTCATGTCCCCAAAAGCTTGGGCCTTCAAAAGTTTCAATGGCTTCCCATGTTTTAGGTTCAATTATTCTTCCGCCCCACCCATTTTCTACAAAAAATCCTGATGGTGTTATTGAATAAAATGAGGTCATGTAATCATTAGTATGCCTTCCCATTGTATAAGCAATTTTATCATCTTTTAAATTCATTAAATCATATCCTTGTCCAACATCATCTAAAGAATTGTACTCGACCATAAAATGGTGAAATCCTTGTTGACCCGATCCAAATAATGCAAAACTATGATGTCTACCATTGACGTGAAAGAAACATAATGAAATTGGTGTATTGCTATAATCACTAATTTTAAAATCTAAAAGGTCCTTATAGAAAGGAACAAGTTTATTAAAATCTTTGGCATGTAAAACAACATGGCCCATTCCTAATGCACCAGTTTTAAATCCAGAAATTGGTCTAGATGGTTTGAAAGGATCGTTATCTTTCATTGGGTCAAATATCAATTCTATCTGATTGCCTTGAGGGTCTTTAAAATAAATTAAATCTTTAACAAATCTTTTATCTGCAAATGAGGATTGTCCATAAGTTACTGGGATATTATTATTCTCAAGACGATCAGCATACATTTTTAAATCTTCTTTTTTCTCAACTTCCCAACCCATGAATGCTAAGCTATCTCCAGTATCTCCTGTTACAACTAATCTTTGCTTTTGATCATCCATTCTGAAAGACAGAGAGTCTTTTGCTCTATCTACTTGTTGCATTCCTAAGCATTTTCTTGAATAGTCTGACCAATCCTCAATTCGATCAGAATTAACACCGATGTAACTTAAAGCATGTATTGCCATTAAATTATTATACAAGATTAAGTTTGAGCCTGCATTATTAAATACAGGCTCAAAAAATGTTTTAAATTAACCGTCTATTTTGGATATTATTTGTCTTGCTCTTTTTAGGACTGCGTCACCATCAAGGCCTTTGCCTTTCATTTCAGCAAGCCAATTTGCTTCGATGGGTGCTAATATTTTCTTATATTCAGCTATAACATCATCAGAAGCTACAATGATTTCATGTCCAGGTTTATTCTCTACCTCAACTCTCATTTTAGCATTTTGACTATCTATCAATCCAGATGCCCAATCTCCGAACCACTGACCACTAAATTTGTCTACACATCCTTTGCCTTTAGCTGATAATCCATCGTATTTACCCTGATTCATTATCAAACCAAATGTTGCATTAGTTATGTTAACTTCTGTGTGATATTTAGTTACATCAAATAATCTAAAAGATCCAATTGCAGTATAAGGAAATGGTGTTCCATCAATAACACCTTTGTTAAGTGCTTCTGATGTTCCAGGAGCTGGTACTCTTACACCAGTTGCTCCAAGAGTTTTTAAAATTGTTCCAGCAATTTTACTTGGTACTCTCATTTTCTTACCTTTGAAGTCAGCAGGTCTTACAACTTTGTCTGTCTTCATATGTATTTGGTATCCAGGATTAGAATGTAAACCAATTAGTTTAATCCCAGCCATCTCTTTATCTAAAAAACCTTCTTCATAAAGAGTATTTAGAGCTCTAGATCCTGCTTTTGAAGTTTTTGTTAAAAAAGGTAGTTCGATTACAGAGCTAAGTGGAAACTGTCCTCCTATATATCCAAGTACCGTCCATGAAATGTCTGCTACACCTTTTGTGACAATATCATATTGTTGTGGTGGTTTTCCTAACACACCTCCTGCAAACATTTTAACATTAACCGCACCAGCTGAACATTCGTTTACTTTGTCAGCCCATGCAGCAAGAATTTTGCTTGCGATAAATGCTTTTGGTGGTTCAAATGTAGCAAGTTTAAGTTCAGTTGCTGAAGCAGCATTTACTATACCTAAACTTAAAACACCAAAAACAAATCCAATTATTTTGTTTTTCATATTTCTCCCTCTAAAATTTATATTAAAATTTTAACTCTAATTTGAGATTATTTCATCCTTAATAGTGTTAGATAAAACACCAATATCAGTGATTTCGACTTCAACATTATCTCCAGGTTTCATAAAAACAGGCGGATTTCTTTTAAAGCCTACTCCACCAGGAGTTCCTGTTACTAGAACATCACCTGCTCTCCATGCCATAGCTTTGGATACATAAGAAATTAAAATCGGTATATCAAAAATTAATTGACTTAGTTTAGCATTTTGCATTACGTCACCATTAAGCCTAGTCTCTATTGTTAAACTTTTGTAATCTGGAATATCTTCTGCTAAAACCATATGAGGGCCAAAACTTCCAGTCTTTTCAAAATTTTTTCCCATACCAAATTGTCTAGTATGTCTTTGCCAATCTCTAACAGTGCTTTCGTTGTAGCAAGAAAAACCAACAATATGCTTTAACGCATCCTCTGTTTTTATATGTTTGCCACCCTCATCCATAATGACAGCCATTTCGCCTTCAAAATCTAAACTTTCAGAAACAGTTGGTCTTTGTATTGGTTGCAAATGTGAAGTCTGGCTTTCTGGAAACCTATGAAATATTACTGGGTTTTCCTCTATTGTACGATTAGTCTCTTTTACGTGTTCACTATAATTTAAACCAACACAAATAATTTTACCCGGATTAGGTATTACTGGAGAGTAATGAATTTCATTTGGACTTATATTTCCAGGATTATTTTTCGCATATTCTTTTGCATCATTAATCTTTTTTATCTTTATTAATTCTTTTAAACTTTTAGCATCTGAAATTTTTCCAGTTAAGTCGGTAATTACATTATTTTCGATTATTCCAAATTTTTCAGTATTGTTATGATTGAAAGAGATAAATTTCATATTTTTATAACTTTATACGTTAAACTCTGATAAATTAGAAGAAAGTTTATCGAATGAAATTTAAAATTAATAACATATTTGATCTCTCAGCTATAATTTCAGGATTAATATTATTATCTTTAGCTGTGTTAACTTTTTGTGATGTATTTGGAAGAAGATTTCTTAATTCTCCTGTTACTGGAACAATAGAATTGGTTGAATTCGGTATGGCACTTGTTGCATTTTTAGCAATGCCGAGAGCATTTTTTTTAAATGCAAATGTTTCAGCAGATTTTATTAAAAATATTCCAAACAATACATTTCAGGTTTTTATAAATATTTTTAGATTTATTCTAATGATAATTGTTATGTCTATGATGGCTTACGCTACTACAAGAGAGGCTATGGCTTTTTTTAAAAATGAAAGAGTTACCATTGATTTAGAAATATATTTCTATCCATTTTACTATGCTGCATCTATTGGCATGTGGCTGAGTGTTATCGCAATTGTTTTTTGGTTAATTAATACTTTGAAAGGCAAAAATTTGTGAGTTTTGATCCAATTATAAGTGGCTCATTATCTTTCTTAGTAGTGTTAATTCTCATGGCTCTAAATGTACCAATAGGAATTTCAATGCTTATAGTTGGATTTACTGGATTTGCCTTAATTACAGGTTTTGAACAAGCTCTTTTTGTTTTAGGAACTGCTCCGTTTGAAGCTGTATCAAAATATACATTGTCTGTTTTGCCTCTTTTTGTTTTAATGGGTAATCTTGCTAATAGGGCAAACCTTTCTAGAAATTTATATGATGCAGCTTATGCTGTAGTTGGTCATTATAAAGGTGGATTAGCAATGTCTACTGTTGGAGCATGCGCTGGTTTTGGAATGATTTGTGGATCTTCAATTGCTACTGCAGCTACCATGTCTCAAATGGCTGGACCAGAAATGAAAAGACATGGATATAGCGATGCTTTGATAAGCGGTTCTGTTGCATCAGGTGGAACATTAGGAATAATCATTCCTCCAAGTGTAATATTAATTATTTATGCATATTTAACAGAACAATCTATACAACAGCTATTTTTTGCTGCTCTTATACCGGGGCTTATTGCTGTTGTTTTGTATATGATAGCAATTAGAGTTTATTTATTAATTTATCCAGATCAAGGTGGTCATGGAGAAAAAATGACCACAAAAGACAGGATTTCTGCATTAACAAAAGTTTTTCCGATTTTTTTAATTTTTGCAATTATTATGGGAGGTCTTTATCTTGGATTTTTTACAGCAACAGAAAGTGCTGCTGTTGGTGTTATTTTAGTAATTTTATTTATTTTCTTGAGAGGTGAATTAACTATTGAATTACTAAAAAATTCAATTTGGGATACTATTAAAACAGTTGGGGCTCTTTATTTAATTGTTATTGGAGCCAGTGTGTTTAATTTTTTAATAACTGTTACCCAATTACCTTTCACGGTTGTAGATTTCATAAACGATCTTCAACTAACACCATTGGGTATTATTTTAGTTATATGCGCAATTTATTTAGTTTTAGGAACCGTTATGGATTCTCTTGCGATGCTATTTTTAACAATACCTGTTTTTTATCCTGTTATTGCTGATGCAGGTATTGATCCAGTTTGGTTTGGAATTTTTGCTGTAATAGTTGTTGAATTTGGTTTGATATCCCCACCTGTTGGAATGAATTTGTTCGTGATAAAGGGTGTTATGAACAAAACTCCATTGCAAACAATATGGTTTGGAACACTACCTTTTTTAATTACTGATGTTGTTAGATTGGGATTATTAATTGCTTTTCCGGCTTTATGCTTATATTTACCAAGTTTGATGTATCCATAGTTACCAAACACCAATCATTATACCACCATCTTCAGAATAATCTCTCTCTTTTAAAACAAATTCATCATCGGCGGTGGTTCTATTTTTTCGATCTGTTAATCTTTCTAGTAAAATATCTTTCATTTGATTTAATATATTTTGATGATCTTTAGATTGACCAAGATCATTAAATTCATCTTTATCTTTTTCTAAATCAAATAGTTGAGGTGGAAAACCTTTATAATAAATATATTTCCATTTATTATTTCTAATCATATAAGCTCTTGCATCTGACGCACCTATGTTTAAAATTTTTCTGGCTTCATTAAATGAATAGTCTATCTCACTGAATACACTTTCTCTCCATTTACTTATTTTTTCACCCCTTAATATTGGAATTAAAGAAGAACCTTCAAGTCTGTGTTTGCTTGCTTTACTTTCAACGGCATCTAAAAATGTTGGAAGTAAATCAATTGCCTCTATAAATCTTTTCTCTTTCTTTCCTCTGGTTTTATTTGCTTCTTCACTTGGATCATAAATAATCATCGGAACTTTAACTATTTGTTCATGAAATAATTCTTTTTCACCAAGCCAATGATCACCATGATAATCTCCATGATCTGATGTAAAAACTATCAAAGTATCTTGCATATTTCCATTTTCTTCCAAAAATTTGAAAAGTCTTCCTAGATTGTCGTCAATTTGTTTAATTAAACCCATATAACCAGCAAGAACTGTCTCTCTTACGTTTTCTTGTGAGAATGTTTTTGAAATACTGTTCTCCATAAAAGCTTTATAGACAGGATGATTAATATTTTTTTCTGAGTCTGATCTTTGAACAGGATAAAATTGATTTTGTGAATACATATTATGATATGGCGCGGGTGCAATATAAGGCCAATGTGGTTTTATATAAGATAGATGTAAAAACCATTGTTCTTTAGTTTCTTTTATAAAATCGATAGCTCTATTAGTCATAAATGCAGTTTCTGAGTGTTTTTCTGGTAACCTAGATGGTTTATTTGAATTTCTTAATCTCCATCCACTTAGAACTTCTCCATTTTCTCCTTCAACTGAATTAGCCCAGCTATCCCATGGATTATCTCCTTTATATCCTAATTTATTTAACCATTCGTTATAGGATAGTTCTTTTTCAGATCTTTTCATAATGTTGTTTGGATGAAGACCATCATCTCTCTCATAAGGATCGAACCCAGGCTCCATTACAACAGAACCAATCTCTGTTGTTTTTGAAATTCCTAATCTATTCATGCTATTAATATCAGGTCTCATATGTGTTTTGCCAACAACACAAGTTTTTATTCCTGACTGTCTCAAATAATCGCCAATAGTTAATTCACCAATTGGAAGTGGTACTTGGTTCCAGGTTGAACCATGACTAAAAACTGTTCTTCCTGTGTAATAAGATGCTCTCGATGGGCCACATACAGGTGCCTGAACATAAGCGGACTCAAACATTACACCTTTTTTTGCTAAGCTATCTAAGTGAGGAGTTTTTAAATGGGGATGGCCATAACATGAAAGATAATCCCACCTGAGTTGGTCGGCCATTATAAAAAGAATATTTTTAACTTTCATTTATTTCCTGACAGTTAATTATTTTTATAATGAAATTTTATTAATCTCAACTAACAAGAGACTTTTGAGGTCTCATATCATTTTTGCTGATACCAGCTACTTTTACTGGTTTTTTCATAGCATCTCTTCTAAATGGCTCACCCAATTCTTGGTTTAGAACAACTTCAATAAATGTTGTAATTCCTTTTTTCTGATCTAAACATGATTGTTTAATTGCTTTAGTTGTTTCTTCCATTGTATTTGCGATAACACCTTTTAATCCACATGCATTTGCAACTTTAGCATAACTTAATTCTGGGTCTAATTCAGTTCCTACAAAATTATCATCAAACCATAAAATTGAATTTCTTTTTTCAGCTCCCCATTGATAATTTCTGAATATAACCATTGTTATTGAAGGCCATTCTTCTCTTGCACAGGAACTCATTTCATTCATGCTAATTCCAAAAGCACCATCTCCAGCAAAACCTATTACAGGAGTATCAGGACAACCTATTTTCGCTCCAAGTATTGAAGGAAAACCGTAACCGCATGGTCCAAATAAACCAGGTGCTAAATATTTTCTTGGTTTTTCAAATGTTGGGTAAGCATTTCCAATTGCACAATTGTTACCAATGTCACTAGAAATTATAACGTCTTCAGGTAAACCAGCTTGAATAGCTCTCCATGCTTGTCTTGGAGACATTCTATCTTTATCTCTTTCTCTTGCCTCTTTATTCCATACTGTTCCTGGATCATCATCCTCATGATCTAAACTAGTAAGAGTTTGCAGCCATGCTGATTTTGTTTGATGGATAAGGTTTTTTCTATCTTCTCTTCCATTATCTCCAGCATTTGGAGAGAGTTTTTGTAAAATTTGTTGTGCTACCATTTTAGCATCACCACAAATTCCAACAGTAACTTTTTTTGTTAAACCAATTCTATCTGCATTCATATCCACTTGGATAATAGTTGCATCTTTTGGCCAATAATCAATTCCATAACCTGGTAGTGTTGAAAAAGGATTTAGTCTTGTACCTAACGCTAAAACTACATCTGCTTTTGATATTAATTCCATTGCAGCTTTAGATCCGTTATATCCAAGTGGACCAACAGCTAAAGGATGACTTCCTGGGAAGCTATCATTATGTTGATATCCATTGCAGACAGGGGCATCCAATTTTTCTGCAAGTTTTTTACAGTCGTCAATTGCATCTCCAATAACTACTCCAGCACCAGATAAAATAACTGGAAATTTAGCTTCTGATAAAAGTTTAGCAGCACTATCTACTGCATCTTTTCCTCCACCTTGTCGTTCAAATCTTACAATTGGAGGTAATTCTATATCTATAACTTGTGTCCAAAAATCTCTCGGTACATTTATTTGTGCAGGCGCTGACCCTCTAAATGCTTTTTCTATTACTCTGTTCAAAACTTCTGCCATTCTTGACGGGTCTCTAACTTCTTCTTGATAACACACCATGTCTTTAAATAAATTCATTTGTTCAACCTCTTGAAAACCACCTTGACCCATAGTTTTATTAGCAGCTTGAGGAGTAACTAATAATAATGGTGTATGATTCCAGTATGCAGTTTTAATTGGAGTAACCAATCCTGTTATGCCCGGTCCGTTTTGAGCAATGACCATTGACATTTTGCCAGTAGCTCTAGTGTAACCATCTGCAATTAATCCACCATTAGTTTCGTGGGCAACATCCCAAAAAGTAATTCCTGCTTCAGGAAAAAGATCTGAAATTGGCATGAATGCAGAACCAATGATACCAAATGAATGTTCAATACCATGCATTTGTAAAACTTTTACAAAAGCTTCTTCAGTTGTCATTTTAGCCATTTCAAATCCCTATTAATTATATTTTTTTAATTGTTAAAGTGTCCAATTCATATATATATTGTCTGAAATTTCAAACAAAGAAATCGTCACAATGGCTGGCACAGATATTATAATCCACGATGAAAAAGACAATGTAGGCGTTGTAGTTATTGAAAAAATTACACCAAAGCAAGACTGTGATTGTTGGATTATGGAAAATGATAAATCTGTAAAAATTCAATCAATGGATGAAATACCTTTAGGTCATAAAATTGCTATGACCGATCTTGATGAAGGAGATACAATTTTAAAATATGGTCATGATATTGGCAAAGTAGTTAAATCAATAAAAAAAGGTGAACATGTTCATGTTCATAATGTTAAAACAAAGAAATGGTAATATGGAAATTCCAAAAACATTTTTAGGTTATAAAAGAGAAGACGGAAGAACTGGAACTAGAAATCATGTAATAATTCTACCAGTCGATGATATTTCAAATGCATGTGCTGAAGCAGTAGCTAATAATATAAAAGGAACAATTGCACTTCCGCATTCTTATGGAAGATTACAATTTGGTGCAGACTTAGAACTTCATTTTAGAACTATGATTGGTACAGGAAGAAATCCAAATGTTGCAGCTGTCATTGTTATAGGAATTGAACCAAAATGGACAAAGAGAATTGTTGATGCAATAGCTACCACGGGCAAACCTGTTGAGGGATTTAGCATAGAAGGAGTTGGGGATATAGATACAATAGCAAAAGTCTCTAAAAAAGCTCAAGAATTTTCAATTTGGGCATCAGAAAAACAAAGAGAGGAGCGTCCAATTAGTGACCTATGGATATCAGTAAAATGTGGAGAGTCTGATACTACATCTGGTTTAGCATCAAATCCAACTGTTGGAAATTTAATGGACAAATTGGAACCTTTAGGTGTTCATTTATGTTTTGGTGAAACATCAGAGTTAACAGGAGCAGAAACTGTATGTGAAAAAAGAGGAAAAACACCCGAGGCTCAAGAAAAATTCAGAAAAACGTGGAATTCATATAATGACTTCATTTTAAAAGAAGCTACAGATGATCTTTCTGAAAGCCAACCAACTGCTGGGAATATTGCAGGAGGACTTACAACTATTGAAGAAAAAGCGTTTGGAAACTTTCAAAAGATTGGAGGATGTCAATTTATTGATGTTCTTGAACCCGCAGAAGAGCCAACCAAAGGACCTGGTCTATATTTTATGGATACATCTTCAGCAGCTGCTGAGTGCGTTACTCTACAAGCAGCTGGTGGATTTAATTTACACTTATTTCCAACTGGACAAGGAAATATAATTGGAAATCCAATTGAGCCAGTTGTGAAACTAACAGCCAACCCTCTTACAGCAAAAAGTATGAGTGAACATATTGATGTAGATGTCTCAAAAATTTTATCAAGAGAAATGAATTTGGATGAGGCTGGAGACGAGTTAATAAAGGCAACTATTAGAGTGGCAAATGGTAGATTAACATGTGCTGAAGCATTAGGTCATAAAGAATTTGTGATGACTAAATTATACAGAAGTGCTTAAGCTTTTAGTTTAGCTTCGCGTGCTGTATTCCATTTGGAAATAAAATTTCTTAAAACAGCAGCACCAATCCCCAATACCACTGCTAGAACTACTGAGGTAAGTCCATAGAAAACTGGAAGATCTTTAGAATAATCTAAAATAAATTGTGCAATATTTCCTAGACTTGAAGTACCATTAACAACAGTTTCAACAACAATATCATCTTTTATAAAAGTATCATAAGCAATAGCAATTCCAACAAGCAAAAGAAGTATTGCTAAAATTGTTTTAAATTCAGAACTGTCAACTTTTTCTCCAATTTTTTGTCCAAACTGAACACCAATAATTGAACCTAATATAAGAACAAAAACTAAAATTAAATCTATGGTTCCATAGTTAAAAGCATGTAAAACAGTTACAATCGCACTAACAAATATTGTGACAAATAATGAAGTTCCTGGAATAAGTTTTGTTGGCATACCAATTATATAAATCATAGCTGGAACAAGAATAAATGCTCCACCAACACCCATTATTGCAGCAATAAATCCAACAATTAAACCAATTATAATAGGTGTAAAAGCACTTTCATAAAGTTTAGATTTTTTGAAACGCATTCTGAATGGCAAACCATGTATCCAATAATGAGTATGTAATTTTTTTCTTACTACAATTTTCTTTCTTGCTTTATCAATTTCTGAAACACCTTGAATCAGCATTAAAGTTCCAAGAATAGCTAATATATACATATATGCCAAAGAGATAACGATATTTATTTTTCCAATATTTTGGAAGTAAGTAAAAGTTAAAATACCTAATAATGTTCCAATAGTCCCGCCAACAACAATCATTAAACCCATTTTATAATCAAGAGTACCTTTTAAATAATGAGTTGTGGATCCTGATACTGAAGTTCCTAAAATATTACTTGCTTCATTTGGAACGGCATATGCAGGAGGAATTCCTAAAAATATTAAAAACGGTGTCATTAAAAATCCACCGCCAACTCCAAATAGTCCGGATAATATTCCAACTACTAGACTTAATCCAAAAATGTAAAGTATATTAATTTCGACTTGTGCAATAGGAAGAAAATATTCCATATAATCTAATTATTCCTCTCATAAACTAAAGTCAATAATTATAAGATTATATTAAATAAAACTTTGGAATGTTCCTAGAATGATAATTGCCCAAGTTAAAAATATAAAAAGATATAAAAAAGATTTGATAATTTTTGAAATTTGATTTGATAGATATAAAGGGACTTTCTTTAAGTTTTGATTAAAAACTTGGAACATAATTGCGAAATAACACAAGTTTTATAAAATGAAAAGGTTAATTTAGTAATTTTAAAAAATAGTTGCTCCGAACACTTTGATCTCATCACCCTCTTCTCCTAAAACTAACCTACCCAAAAAGTCACCTGGTATCTCTGTACTGTTTTGTTTATAGACGACTGTTACGTAAAGTCCTCTCCGCAGACACCCAATAGCTTTACATCCTTCTTTAAGGCTTGAAATAAGTTTGTTACTTGCCCATTGTTTGCCAAGCTCTACCTCATTAGCTCCATAAAGCATTTGTGATGATAAATCTTTAGTGAAACCCCCGTAATCTTTCATATTGGAACATCTAACCATATTTTCCCAAATAGGATCAGCAATTTTAATGATTTCTTCGTCCGATTTTTCGACAATACTCATTTAAAATGGTTAGGAAGCTTGCTTCTTCTCTTTATCATCAACTATATGATAAACAGGCTTTTTCTCCATTTCAAATTTTCCGGTTTCAGGATCTCTTCTAGAAACAGTTAAACAGTGCCAGTTTTCATCATCAAGTTTCATATGATCACCTCTGTAATAATAGCCTGGCCAACGCGTTTCTTCTCTAAATAATGTATGATGAGCAACACATTCTGAAGTTACAGCTCTATGCTTAAGCTCCCATGCCCTCATCAATTGGTGATAATCTTCAGCTCCAACATGATCTAAGTCTTCTTGAAGTAATTGTAATTGTTCTAAGCCTTTTTTAAGTAGATTATCATTAGTCATATAATTATTAGTCAATCCACCGCAATATTCGTCCATGATTTTTTGCAGTCTTTGTAAGCCTTGTATAGGCAAAATGTAGCTTGGAGAAACAGTTCCGCCTGTAATCTCGTTTCTCCCGACTGTATAATTCTCAATCGGCTTGAATATTTCCTCTTTTAATTTCTCTAATTGTTCATCAGAAATCTCAATATCATCAGCTTTTTTATCTTGAATATATTTAACCGCTGCTTTGGAGGCTAATCTGCCTTCTGTAAATGAGCCAGATGAAAATTTATGTGCACTTCCGCCTACCGCATCTCCTGCTCCAAATAATCCATCAATAGTCATCATTCTGTTGTAACCCCAGAAATATTCATCAGGAGCTATATCCTCTGGTCCACTTACCCAAGCTCCAGAGCATGTAGCATGAGATCCCATTACATATGGCTCAGAAGTTGTTAATTCAGGATTTGTATATTTTGGATCAATATTTTGAGAAGCCCAAACAACTGCCTGTCCAACAGTCATTCCTAAGAAGTTTTCCCATCCAATTGTTTCTAAATGCGGATCTTGGAATGCTTCTTTTGTAACCATGTGGATTGGTCCACCGCCTGCAGCTGTTTCTTGAATAAAAGCATGGTTTCTTAAACATGTTGGAGTTGGATGATGATCTATATATTCACCAACAAGTTTTTTCGTAGCATCATACCACTTCTTCTCATAATTTTCGCCATTAGCATTTTGAGTGTAGGTTTTTAAATGTAAGAAGTATGCTCCAACTGGACCATACCCATCTTTAAATCTACAAAGCACAATTCTATTTTCCATTTGAGTCATTTTGGCTCCTGCTTGAATAGGTAAAGCATAAGCAGAACCATTGCTCCATGGTGCGTACCAAGTTCTTCCCATACCCTCACCTACTGCTCTTGGTTTAAAGATATGTGAAGCTCCACCAGCAGAAACAACTACTGTTCTTGATTTGAATACATGAAAATTTCCAGTTCTAACATTAAATCCTACAGCACCAGCAATTCGATTTGGGTTTTTCTCATCTTTTAAAAGATGTGTTATCATTATTCTGTTATAAATTTTATCAGCAGATTTTTTTGCAGCTTCGGCTACAATTGGTTTGTAACTTTCACCGTGGATCATTATCTGCCATTTACCTTCTCTTTGATATCTTCCAGTTTCTTTATTTTTCATCATTGGAAGACCCCATTCGTCAAACATATGAACAGTTGAGTCTACGTGACGAGCCATATCATAACCTAAATCTTCTCTAACTAATCCCATTAAATCATTTCTAGCGTACCTTACATGATCCTCTGGCATGTTCTCGCCCCACTGCATTCCCATATAACAGTTAATAGCGTAAAGTCCTTGTGCAACAGCACCACTTCTATCTATATTTGCTTTTTCAACACAGATTATTTTTAGGTCTCTGCCCCAATGCCTTGCTTCAAATGTGGCACCTGTTCCAGCCATTCCACCACCAACAACTAATACATCACATTCCTCAATAATTGTCTTATGCTTAGCCATTAATAGTAAACGCCTTGCTTAAATGAATTTTTATCTAACGTAGGTAATTCTTTTTCTGTATTTAAACCATGGGGCTCGTTATATAAAATTTGTGAATTAATTTCGCCTTGATTAGGAGTGTCAGCTTCCGCTAATTTTGGAATAAATTTTCCCCAAGGTTTTGTTGTTATTGGTGACACAAAATTTTTCTCTGTTCCATTTCTAAATTTTATTCTCCAAGAAATAGTTCCTTTTTCTTCTTCTCTTCTAACTCTAACACTATGACCCATTGGAGCAAAGTCGGCATAGCCCCTTACATCAATTGCATGATTAGGACAAGCTTTAACACATGAGTAGCACTCCCAACAAAAATTTGGTTCTATATTTTTTGCTCTTCTAATAGTTTCGTCTATGTGCATGATATCTGATGGACATATATCTACGCAATGACCACAACCATCACATCTCGTCATGTATACAAAAGTTGACATATCTAGTTATTACCTTTCTTTAAAATTTTATCAATCATATTAATAGTGCTTTGGTGCCTCACGCTTAATCCCAAGTCCAAATTGCTCTTTAGCATCAGCTGGAGGTGGTAAATTATCTCTTGAACCATCTGCTTCAGCTAAATTTTTTTGAATAGCAGCGCCTGGTTTATAAAACATATGAGCAAATTTAGACCAGTATACACCACCAAATAAAACTATATTTGCACCCGCAAATAAAATTAAAAACAGAATACTTAAACCGGTTGATTCAGCATATTGAAAGTATGACCAAGCAAGACCAAATGTAGAAGATAATACCAAAGCTAATACAAATAAATCTGCTTTAATGATTCTAAAAACTGAGTGTGCTTCTGCAGATACATCCACTCTCAAAAAAAACCAAAACCAATAAGCACCTAAACAGGTTAAGATAGCACCTGCGTGCCATATGATTGGCCATATAGACGGTGTTACTGCTGTAGGTGAAGAATATCCAAATATCATAACTCCCGATCCTATCCAAAATAATATCGTTCCATACATTCCTAAGACATGAGCAAATCTTCTTTTGCCTAAACCTAATTCAGATGTTGTACCAATATCGTGTACTACTGTTTTAGAAATTATCGCAGTCTTCTCTCCAAGACTTAATTCTCTACTTGCTGCCTTTTTTGCTTTCTTTGCATTATTAAAAAAATATTTTACATTTTTTTTATGAATTATATCCATAAGTGTACCTATAATTATTAATGCCAACATTAATAAAACAAATCCCTGCAAAGCAATTGAAGGGACTGTTGAAGAAAGAACAGCAAATGGATTTGTTGTGAACATATTATTATCTCCGCTAAATATAATATAAAATTAATCTCATAATCTATAAAAAATATTAGTTCAACTGACTAATAATCTCATCTTTAGAAAAAAATGTTAATAAAGTTTACTTTTTCCTTACATAATGCTGTTTTGAGGAAATTACAGCTCTCACACCACCTTGAGGATTTTTGACATCATTTTTTCGCCTAGGAATCAAATGGATGTGGCAATGATTAATAGATTGTCCAGCAACCTTACCTGAGTTGGTACCAATATTAAAACCTTTTACAGATAAATCATTTTTCTCAATTTTTTTTTTTAATTTTTTTATTAAATTATTACACGCTAAGATTTCTTTTGAAGTTAAATCGAAATAATTCTTAACACACCTTTTGGGAATAATAAGTGAATGAAATTTTGAAACAGGATATGTGTCAGAAGTTGCATAAGCAAGTTGATTTTCAAACAGATAATCTTTTTTTTTTGAAAAACAGAATATACATGGGTCATTAGGATTTTTCATAAATAACTACTCAATTTTTTTTGTTTTAGTATTTGAGTTTTATATTTACTTATAAACGTTTCATAAGATTTATATTTTTTTCTGTTCCATTTTTTTTTCTGAATAGATGAAACAGTAGATACTCCTTTTCCAGACCCTATTAAAAGTATCTCATCGAAATCGTTTAGATTATCTATAGTAATATTAGTTTTTTTTATTTTAAAATGTTTTTCAAAAAACCTAAGATTAACTCCTCGATAAAATTTTCTTAATGGAGAATAATATTCATTATCTTTAGTAAAAATAATATTTGATGTTCCAGTTTCAAGAATTTTTCCATTTGAACAAAGCGCAATATCTGATTTTGTATTATCCATTTTGGATAAATTTTTTAAAATAAATTTATATTTAAGGTTTTTGTGCTCAGGATTTATTCTATTATAATCAACTAACTTTATTTGTAGATTTTTTTTAATTTTCAATTTATTTCTCAAAGAAATAGAAATTAAATTTTTTGTAACTGCAACTCTCAATAAATGATTGTATTTTTTTTGTTTATTTAAATTAGATTTTATTATTTTAAATATATTTTTTTTTAAATTTTGATCGTAAATTTTGTAAGTCTTGGTTGACTTAATAAGATTTGTTATGTGTTCTTTAAAAAATAAAATTTTTTGAGGTTTTCCGTAGATCCACATGGTTGTAAAAACCCCATGGGCATTCCATAGATCTTTAAATTCTTTTTCTTTAAGATCTTTTCGACTGTAAGATTTTTTTAATAAGTATTTTACCATTTGTTGTTAAAAAAGATTCTGGATGAAATTGAAAACCATATACATCATCTCTTTTATTTTCAAAAGCCATAGCTATATTAGTTTTAGCGCATCTAATAGTAATTTCAAAATTTTCTTTAATAAATGGCTCTTGAAGCTTAAGTGAATGATACCTTCCTACTTTAAATTTTGAGTTCTTTCTAAAAATTGATTTGTTTGAAATAACTTTTACCTCAGACTGATAACCATGAAATATTCTCTTTTGTTGAATTATTTTTGCTTTTTCGCAATGTAATATTTGTTGGTATCCTAAACAAATGCCTATGATTTTTTTTTTTCCTTTAAATTTATGATAAATTTTTGAAGTATTAGGATAATCATTGGGTGAACCTGGTCCAGGTGATAATACAATTGTATTTGCTTTATTTAATAAATTGTTATTTATTTCAAAATAATTTGAACAATAAACTTTATCAAACTGGGAGAACTGATGAACTACATTCCATGTAAATGAGTCCTGGTGATCTATTATATAAATCATTTATATAGTTCTAATAAAGATTTTGCTTTTATAAAATTTTCATTAAATTCTTTTTTTGCTGCACTATCTAAAACAACTCCAGATGCTGCGGATATTTCTGAGGTATTTTTATAATTTAATATAGATCTTATTATTATATTAAACCTCATATCTTTATTAAATTTTATATAGCCAAAACTGCCAGTAAATATATTTCTGTTCTCTTTTTCTTGTTGATTTAATAATTCCAATGTTCTTATTTTAGGACAACCTATAACAGATCCACCGGGCATCATGGATTTAATAATATTTTTTATCGTCATGTCCTTTATTAGGCTTCCAGATATTGATGTTACATAATGAAATAAATGTCTATATTCTTCAACATACTTTTCTTTATCGATTTTTACAGTCCCTGGAACACAAACTCTAGACAAATCATTTCTTTCCATATCAACAATCATATTGTGTTCTTTGGTCTCTTTTGAGTTATTTCTGAAGAACTTTAATGCACTAGACATATTTGTTTTTTTGCTTTTTCTTAATGTGCCAGCTATTGGCTTGGTAATAATTTTGTTGCCTTTTTTTAACAATAAAGTTTCAGGTGAGCAGCTTACAATTGAATAATTTTTATCTCTTATCATAAATGATTCTGGTGATGCATTTGACTTCATTAATCTCCAGAAAAAATTTATTGGATTAATTGATGATTTATTACGATATTTTGTACAAATTTTTATTTGATAAGTTTCTCCTTGCCTTATTTTTTTAGAAAAAATATCGAATATTTTTTTGTATTTTTGATATTTAATATTTAATTTAAAAGGTGATAAAATTTTAGTTGGTTTAAAATATTTATTAAATTCTTGTTTTTTTTTGTTAGAAAAAATAGAGATATTGTCTCGAATTTGTATAATAGTTTCAGGTTTATAAAAAACTCCTTTATAAAAACCATTTTTTGATTGTTTATTAATTTTTATGCCAAGTAAGTGATTTAATATTTCATATCCAAAAAAACCCACATATTGATCAGTTTGTTTTTTATAAGTTGTTTTTTCAAAGGAATTTAAAAATTTATGTATATTTTGTTTTGTTAAATTTATTTTTTTTGAAAAGTCTGTATAAATATCGTAGCCTTGATCAACTTTATAAATTATCATTGCTTTATCTGACTGATATAGCTTTTCTAAATAGTGATTAAATTTGAGTTTATGCGATTTGGGGTCTTTCAATTGGCTTCTCTTTTATAGGTAGGTGTATCACACCAGCAAAAATAGATAATGCGATAGATATGTACCAAGCGTAATCAAAATTACCATTAAGCTCATAGAAAACACCACTTAAATAGGCCCCAAGAAATGATCCAATTTGATGACTTACAAATACAATTCCATAAAGTAGTCCAATATATTTAGTGCCAAAAACTTTACCTATAATTCCATTAGTTGGTGGAACAGTTGACAACCAAAGCATACCAAATGTTACACCAAAAATTATTGAATTAAATACACTAGGAGGCAAAAATATAAAATAAATTATAGAAACACCTCTTAATAAGTAAATTATACTTAAAAGAATTTTTTGACTATGTTTTGTTGCGAGATAACCACTGATAAGAGTTCCAACCATATTAAATAATCCTATTAAAGCGAGGACCATAGCCGCACACCAGTCTGGTAATCCTTTATCAATCATATAAGTTGGGATATGTGTTGCAACCAAAGCTATATGCCATCCACATACAAAGAAACCTAAGGTTAAATAAATATAACTTTTATTAGAGAATGCCTCCTTCAATGCTTCTCTTGCTGTTTGATTATTACTTTGATTAGTACCAGCTGGAATTTTTGGAGTTGATACGAATAAAGCAACTATTAATCCCAAACCTAAAAAGAAACAAAAATACAACATGGTATTTTCCCATCCATTTTCTACTAACGAATATCTAGTGATTAATGGAGAGATAAAGTATCCAAATGATCCTGCTGAGGTAACTATTCCTGTAGCTATGGTTCTGCTTGATACAGGAAAATGTTTTGCAACTACTGAGACAGGTATACTGATAGCTGTTGAACCAAGTCCAACACCTACTAAAATTCCTATAGTTACTGTAAAATAATATCCAGTATTAAATCCTGAGTAAAAGAGCAAAATTGCTATTAAGTAAAATACAAATCCTATAAATATTGCAACATTACCACCATACTTATCAGTTATAATTCCAAACATGGGACTAAAAACTCCCCATAAGAGCAATTGCAAACCCATTGTGAAACCAAATTGGGTAATTGTAATATCTAGGTCGGTTGCAAAGTCAAAATAGAACAATCCAAAAGTTTGTCTTATTCCTAAAGAAATAATTACAACTACTGAAGCAGCAATTATTGTTATTAATGCTTTTTTTGTAGGAAAAAAATTTGTTTCATTCATCTTATTGATTTAATAGCTTGTTTGATGTCAGCAATCAAATCATTTGGATCTTCTAATCCTATGTGTAACCTAATGATATGTTCATTGTTGTTAAGTTTCGTGTAACTTCTATTACCCAGCGCTAATTTGTCTTGATATAATGCTAAACTTTCAAAACCACCCCAACTATATCCATAGGAAAATAATTTAAGTTTATTTAAAAACTTTATAACTGAATTTTTATTTTTAGATAAAACTTTAATTCCCATTAATCCTGAAGCACCTGAATAATATTTTTTCCACATTTTGTATTGATTGGTATTTTTTTTGAATGGATAAAAAACTTCTTTTACCTTTCTTTGTTTGCTAAAAAACTTAGCAATTTTTAAGGCATTTTGTTGATGCTTGTCTAATCTTATATCTAATGTTCTTAATCCTCTGATAATCAAATATGCATCATCGGGACCTAACCTAGAACCAATTGCCTTTTGGCTTAATTCAACTTTCTTGAACAGTTTTTTATTAATAGCTAGACTACCTCCCATTACATCAGAATGACCAGAGTAATACTTTGTTGCAGATACAATAGACATATCAAAGCCTAAGTCTAATGGTTTAATTAAATATGGAGTTCCCCATGTATTATCTATTGCTGTAAAAATATTTCTCTTTTTTGCAAAAGATAATATTTTATTTAAATCCTGAAATTCAAAAGTATTACTTCCTGGATTTTCAACAAAAATGAGTTTTGTTTTATTTGTAATTTTTCTTTTTAAATCATTTATATTTTTTGGATCATAAAAGATGGCAGATATATTGAATTTTTTTAAATATTCTTCGGTTAAAAACCTTGTTGGAGAGTATACAGAGTCTGTAATTATAATTTCATCGCCCGGTCGAACTATACTAATAATTCCAAGAAAAACTGCTCCAAAACCAGTAGGAGTTAAATAAACTTGATAAGCATTTTCGATTTTTCTTAACAAATCTTGTAATACGAAGGTTGTTGATGTTCCCTTTCTACCATAATCAAAATTTTTACTTAACGGGTTTTTTTTGTATTTACTTTGAGTTTTCTTTATATCTTGAATAGTTTTAAAAATAACAGTGGATGCTCTTACCACTGGTGGATTAACCGATTGTGATTGATAATCTTTTCCAACTTGTTTTAAAAATGTTTTGATAGAATTAGACATAATAAAAATTGATTAGTTATATTTACAATGCTATATCCCTGAAATAAGTCAATAAAATTGTAAAACTAAGGAGATTATGGGATACCCAAAAAAACATAGAGGCCGAAGAAAAATGGGCTCTAAAAAAAGAAGAGCAAGAAAAAAGAATAAAAAAAAGTAGAATAATTATTCTTTAATCCAACCACCACCAAGAACTTTATGACCATATTGGTCTTTTTTATAAAATACACAAGCCTGACCTGGTGATATTCCATCTTCTGAATTAACTAAATTAACTTCTGCATTATTGTTGTTAAATAAGTTTACTTTTGCATTTAACAATTTTCCAGTTGATCTAACTTTTACAAGCACGTCATCATTCAATTCTTTACTATCTGTTAGTAAATTTATATTTCTTAAATTAATTTTCTTTTTGCCAAGATTCTCTCTTGGACCAACAATTATCTCATTATTTTCTGCATTAATTTTTATTACATATAAAGCTTCTTTGTTAGCCAGCTTAATTCCTTTCCTTTGACCAATAGTAAAGTTAATTATTCCATCATGAACTCCAATTACCTCACCATTAATATTCTTAATATTTCCTTTTTTTAAAGCATCAGGCTTAAATTTTTTTATAACTGATGAGTAATCTCCATTAGGCACAAAGCATATATCTTGACTATCTGGTTTATCTGCAACGTTTAAATTAAGTTTTTTTGCAATAACTCTTGTTTCATCTTTAAGCATACCACCTAATGGAAAACGCAAATAATTTAATTGTTCTTTAGTAGTATTAAATAAAAAGTAACTTTGATCTCTATTTTCATCTAAAGCTCTATACATATTGTTTTTATTATTTTGAGTAATATTTTTTACGTAATGACCAGTTACCAATGCATCTGCCTTCAATTCTTTTGCAACTTGATATAAGTCCTTAAATTTTACAGTTTGATTACATTGCACACACGGTATCGGTGTTTCTCCTTTTAAATAACTATCAACAAAATTATCAATTACACCTTGTTTAAATTTATCTTGATAATAAAGTATCTGATGATCTATACCCAATTTATTAGCAACTCTTTTTGCATCAATAACATCTTGACCTGAGCAACAAACTTTGGACTTAACAACTTCTTTGCTGTCATTATATAACTTTAATGTGATCCCTATTACACTATAACCTTGCATTTTCATCAAACCAGCTACCGTGGATGAGTCAACTCCACCTGACATTGCAACAATTACTTTTGTATCAGATGGTTTTTTATTGAGTCCAATAGAATTTAAATCTGAATTCATTTGGTGGTATTTATACTCATTTCAATTATAAGTAAAATAAATGATTTTAGATTTTGAACCAGGTGACAAAGTTATTAATCCCAACAATAAAGATTGGGGTATTGGACAAGTTCAGTCAATTATAAAAGAAAAAGTAACAGTAAACTTCGAAAATGTTGGGAAGAAAGTTATAAATTCTAATAATATAGAATTGGAAAAAATACAATAATATGCATGAAAATCAAATTAGAGAAATAATTGAAGAGTTGATTGATACTTTTTTGTATGCAGGAAAATTATCTCTTAAACTAAGAGAACAAGGATTAATAAAACAAATCAAAGATGATAATACACCTGTCAGTAATGGTGATTTAGAAGTTAACAGAATTTTAATTGAAAAGATCAAAGTGTTAACTCCTGATATACCAATTGTCTCGGAAGAAACTAGTCATAATAAAACCAAAAAAGATTTAATAAATTTTTGGTTAATAGATCCAATAGATGGAACTTATGATTATATAAATAATTTAGATGAATTTACTTTAAATGCAGGGTTAATAATAAATAAACAAGCCGTAGCAGGAATAATATACGCTCCAGCTAAAAATAGATTGTTTTATTCTTACGGAAAAAATAATTCTTTTGAAAAAATTGGAAATAGTATCCAAAAGATGGATACTTCTAAAAATTCAAAAGATAATAAAATTAAATTTGTTTCGTATTCAAATAAAATAAAACCAGAAATAAATAAAATTTTCAAAAAATTAAATGTTAGTGGCTATCAAAGAATGAAAAGTTCTTTAAAATTTTGCGTTATAGCTGCAAATGAATATGATGGTTATGTAGCAGAACCAAGAGCATGTGAATGGGATATAGCTGCAGGTCATGCAATTCTTGAAAATGCGGGTGGTATAATTACAGATTTTGATGGAAATGAAATACTTTATGGCAAAGAAGGCTTTAAAAACCCAAGTATAATTTTAAAAAGAAACAAAAATATTTGATGAGTGAACAATTAAGGATAATATTAATTATTATTGTATCAGTTTCTATCTTTGGTCTTATAGTTTTTGTAATGGTTAAAAATTATATCAAAAATAAAATTCAATATTATCTAGAAGATAAAAATAACAAAACTAAAGAAGATTAATAATTTTTAAATATTCATCTTTATCTAAATCCATCACTCTCCTAGAAACTTCAAAATCAAAGCCTGCTCTAGCCAAAACTCCGATATCTTTTTGATAAAATAAAGGTCTATTATCATCTGCTCTTGATGGGCCAATTCTTTTTTTTTTACATACTTTTATGGCAGAAAAAAAATCCTGATCTTCATTTTTTTCATTAATTTGTTCTATAGTATTTTTAATATATTTATCACCAATACCTTTGCCAATTAAATAATTTCTAATTTTATTAATTGATGATCCTCTTTGAATAAGACTTTTAGCTTTTGCCTCTGAATAAAACTTATCGTTAATAAATTTTGATTTTTCCAAATCCTCTGTAACAATTTCAATTAAATCAGAAATATTGCTTCTTTTCACATTGTCAATTTTAGATCTTAAATATTTCTTTAAAAGATATGTTTTTAGCTGTTGTTTTGATGGGGCAAATTTTTCAACATAATTTAGTGCGAAGTTTCTCATCTCATCAATTGTGGCTTCTAAATTTTTTTTTTTATTTTTTATAGGAATCATTGACTTATTTAATATAATATAACCAAGATGATTGAACAAATATTTACATTTTTTACAATAGAAATGATTTATATGTGGTTGAATATAGGTGTAATCCCTTTCTGGTTTATGCTTATAGTTTTTCCACAATCAAAAGTTTGTGGAATATTTGTAACTTCGATCATACCTACGTTTATTTTAACAAGTGTATATGTTTATTTATTATATATTTTTTTCTTTGCAGGATATGAATTTGATAAAAACTTTATTTTATATTTAAGTTTTTACGACTTAGCAGAATTATTTGAAAATAATGAATTTTTAATTTTATTCTGGATACATTTCTTATCTATAAACTTATTCTGTGGTGCATGGATCGTAAGAGATAGTCAAAGATTTTATATATCGAAGATTATAATATTCTTTCCTTTGATAATTACATACTTTATTGGACCTTTGGGATTATTTATCTATTGGGTAATGAGAATATTTTTTGCTAAAAGAATTACTTTATTTGATTAATTTTATTTATCTACTTTAAAACCACTATTTTTCATTTGTGAAAAACCACCATCTATGTGAGATATTTTCTCGAAACCCATATCTTTAAGTGTTTTAGTTGCCAAAGCAGATCTTAATCCACCAGCACAAAATAAAACCATTTCTTTATTCATATCAATCTTCCCTTCTTTGAAATACGGACTTTCTGGATCCATCCAAAACTCTAACATTCCTCTCGGTATATGAAGAGAATTTTCAATTCTTCCCATTTTTTCTAATTCTCTTATGTCTCTAATATCTATTAAATTACATTTATTGTTATTAGCTAGTTCTAATGCCTCAGTTGGCGTTAATGTTTTAATTTGAGAAAGTGCATCTGAAACTAATTCTTGCGATGATTTTATACTCATATAATTTAGAATATTTAATATCAGAATAAATGAAAAAAAGCATCATAAAAAAATTAATTGTACAAATTGCCAGAAAGTTTGGTTTGGAAATTATTGAACAATCTAATTTAAATTTTGAAAATAAAGATAAAAAAAAAAATAAATCCATTGTTATTCCACTTGGAAAAGTAGAATTAACAAGGAAAGTAACTGATTTTTTAATAATATTTAGAACAAATATTGATATTCTTATTTGGGATCAAAACAAAAAGAGGATATTTGAAGAAAAGAAAATTGAATATGCTAAAAGATCTTTGATATCGATAGTTAGATCTTTAAAATTTCTTTACTCTAACAGAGAAGACATAAAATTTAAAATAATGATTGTAGATAATAGTAATAATCAAAGTGGTAAAAATATTTTTGAAAGTATTCTTAAAAAAAGTAATTTTAACTATGAAATTTTAAGTCATAACAATGAAGAATATCAAAATAAAATAAAATTTGATAAAAACTTAGAAACATTTGGAAATTTATCTAGTTTATTAAAATGTTACGAAACCGCTAAAATTAATACAAAAGACTTAATTTATTTTGTTGAAGACGATTATTTACATGAAAAAGAATGTCTAATTGAAATGATAGAAACTTTTGAAAGAATATCATCTCAACTTAAGAGAGATATTTTCGTTTGTCCTTCAGATTACCCCTATTTGTACAGTGAAATTAATAATACAAACATTTTGAGTGGTAGTAGTAGGCATTGGAGAACAATAAATACAACTTTATGTACTTTTTTAACTTCTAAAGATCATTTACAAAAATATTGGGAAAATTTTTATAATACATGTATTTCAAGAAATGATCCTTTTGAAAAATATATAAATGAAATATATAAACAAGAAATCTGTATATCGCCTTTAAAATCACTTGCAGTTCATATGACAAATGTTAATTCGTCTTATGGTTTATCACCATATATTAACTACTTAAAACTTTGGAAAGAAAACGAAAATGTCTAAGAATACACAAAAAATTGCGCCAAACTTTAAAATACCATCCTTAAACACCAATGTTCTCGAATTAAAAAAAATAAAGAGCAAATATAAAGTTTTGTATTTCTATCCTAAAGACAACACACCAGGTTGTACACTTGAGACAAAAGATTTTAACTCACTTTTATCTCAATTTAAAAAATTAGATTGTGAAGTAATTGGAATTTCTAAAGATAATATGGAAAGTCATAAAAAATTTAGCAATAAATATAGGATAAAATTCGACCTAGTTGCAGATACAAAGTTAGAGGCTATTAAGGCTTATAAAGTATGGGGTAAAAAAAAATTTATGGGAAGAGAATTTATGGGCTTAATTAGAAGTACTTTTCTTTTACAGGATAATAAAATCATTAAAGAATGGCGTTCAGTAAAGGTTAAAGATCATGCGAAAGATGTATTGAAATTTTTAAAAAGTATAGATTAAAAAAAAGGCCCCAAAAAGGGGCCTTTTTTGATTTAACTTAAGGGAGGGAGTTAAATTTAGTCTCGTATTGCGTAAGCGATGACACCTGTTTCGGTAACATCTGTACCTTTCAATTCGGCTTCTTTACTCAATCTAATACCCATTGTATTTTTCATGATTGACCACACAATAAAGGCAACCACAAACACAAAAGCATTAATCGAAATTACACCGATCAACTGTGCACTAAAGTTTGCATCAGAATTTGTTAATGGAACTGCAAGTGTTCCCCAAATTCCTGCAAACAAGTGAGCAGGTACTGCACCAACAACATCATCAATTTTGAAATTGAAAAGAAGTTTAGTTCCAAATACAACTATAATTCCTCCAATAGCACCGATAAATATTGCTGCAATAGGTGCTGGAGCTAATGGCTCAGCAGTAATTGCTACTAATCCACCAATCGCACCATTAAGCATTTGTACTACATCAGTTTTACCAGCTAACAATCTAGTCATAACTGCTGCAGCTAAAACACCACCACACGCTGCTAAGTTTGTATTAATAAAAATATTTGATACAGCAACAGCATCATCGAAAGTTCCCATAGCTAATTGTGAACCACCGTTGAAACCGAACCAACCTAACCATAATATAAATACTCCAACTGTAACTAATGGTATAGATGAAGCTGCAAATGGTTTCATAGGTTTTGCTGCACCCGATTTATCAAATCTTCCTGTTCTTGCACCCAATAGTATTGCTCCTGCTAATGCAGCTGCACCACCAGTAGAGTGTACAAGTGTTGAACCAGCAAAATCAGAGAAACCTAAAGCGGCTAACCAGCCACCACCCCACTGCCATCCCATGACAATTGGATAAATAACTCCTGATAAAATTGCTGCAAATAAGAAGAAAGGCCATAATTTAATTCTTTCTGCCAATGTACCTGATACAATTGAAACTGTAGTTGCACAGAATACCATTTGGAAATACCAATCTGATCCATCTGCATATCCAGTATCAACAGCACTCGCGTCAGACCATGGTGTGAAAGTTCCTATGTATCCACCTTCTGGAATTCCGTAAGCTAGGTTATATCCAACCATCCAGAACATAATTCCAGCTATTGAATATAAGCCAATATTTTTCGCACAAATTACAGATACACTCTTAGAAGTCACCATTCCTGACTCTAGCATTGCAAATCCACAAGCCATAAACATGACTAGAAAACCACAAACTAAAAATAAAAATGAGTTAAAAATTGCTTGAACTTCTGCGGAGACTGTAGTTTCAGCGAAACCTGTACTTGTCATACCTAGTAAGAAAAACAAACTTACAATAGGACTAACAAGTTTTTTTAAATGTTTTTTCATTTAACCTCCAATGTTAAAAGAAGGTTTTATAAATTTAATTTAACTAAAAACTATTGATTGTTAATTAAATGAGATATGCAGTTATTGCATGTAGTAACAGCCTTTATTATCAGATTTTTAATAATAAAGGCTGTTAATAAGTTTACTTATTGAAAACTTCTTTTAGGGCTTTTGCAGGTAAAAACTTCACCTTTTGAGAAGCAGCAATTTGGATTTGTTCACCCGTTCTTGGATTTCGTCCAATTCGGGCTTTTCTTTTAGCCACTTTATATGTACCAAATCCAGCTATTTTAACAGAATCATCGTTTTTCAACGCATCTAGTATTGTATTCGTTATAGTATCAAAAGTACGCTCTGCATCTGCTTTGCTTTGATTTAACGAACCAGCTAATTTAGCAATCAATTGTTTTTTGTTCATTTTAGCTCCGGTTTTATGGGTTTATAAAACTATACTTAACAAAATCATTGATAATTCAAGCTTTTTTTTAGTATATAATTTTAAAAGAGTAACAAGATATAGTATTGCAAAAAGTCAATAAATACTGGCTTTTTTTACAGTTCAAAAACGCTTAAAATAAGCCTAAATCCTTAAGATCATTAAAAGTGGCGAAAAACATTAGGGAAAGTAACAAAAACATTCCGATTCGAAAAAAACCTTCTTGTGTTTTCTGGCTTAACGGTCGGCCTAAAACTTTTTCAAATGCATAAAACATTAAGTGTCCTCCATCTAATAAAGGTATTGGGAATAAATTAATTAATCCTAAACTTATAGATATATATGCCATCATGCTTATAAAAGGAACAATTCCAAATTCTGCAACTTGCCCAGAAATTTTTGCAATTCTAATCGGTCCACCTAATTGTGAACTATCTCCAGCACCAGTAAACATTGCACCAAGATATTTTAAAGATGATGTTGTTACAAAATAAACTTCATTAAAAGATTGCATTATGGCTTGTGCAGGTCCAAGTTTTTTATGAGTTATCTGATTATTGTAAGGACTTAATTTAATGCCGACCATCCTTTTCTTTAATTTATTTCCTAATTCATCAACACTATCTACAAAGTTTGGCTTAACCTTTAATATTATCTCTTGATCATACCGAGAAACTTTAAAATCAATAAATTCTGATGTTGACATTGCAATTAATTTAGAAACATCAAGAATACTCTCAACTTTAGCATTGTCTATTTCAATTATTACATCATTTTTTTGCATTCCAGCAACTTCAGCTGGACTTTCTTTTAACACTTCATCAATAACTGCAGGAGTAAAATCTTTACCTGCAAACATGTAAATAAAAGTAAAAATAAATAAAGCTAATATAAAATTTGCTAAAGGTCCTCCAGCAACTATCAATGCGCGTTGATATAAAGGCTTTGTAACAAATAATTTACCTTGATCTTCTTTACTGTATTTTTTTAAAAGCTCCTCTTGATCTGCCTGAGAAAATACATTTCTATCACCAAAAAATTTAACGTATCCTCCTAAAGGAATCCAACATATTTTCCATCTAGTTCCAGATTTATCATTCCATCCGAATAATTCACGACCAAAACCAATAGAAAAATCAGTTACGCCAACTCCATATCTTTTTGCAAAATAGTAGTGGCCATATTCATGTATAAAAACCACGACAGCAATTAATATAATGAAAGGAATAACAAAATTCAGCATATGATAAATTATATAATATTTATTATTTTAATAAACATTAATTATTTCAATCTCCAAGCTATTATTGGTGACAAGGTGGCTACTATAAATGAGCAAAATAGCAAAGATTGAGAAATATATGTGGGAGCTATATCAATTGGTAAAATAATTCCAAATAATATTGACTTAGAAAAGTCTGGACTTGGAAAAAAAAGCAATCCAGCTACCAGTCCTATTATAATAGAAATATAAGCATTTTTTTCATTATAAGATTTAGAATAAAATGTATAAAATACACTTAGCACAGCTGCACAACAAAACAAATCAGCTATCAAGAATAAATATAGAATACTAAATCCTTTTGAGGCTACAAAAAAAGCAATCATAGATAAAAAAATAACAAATTGATTAGAGATATTTAGTTTATTTTTTTTTATATTTATTATTTTATCAACATCAACAATTACCAAACTTGATATTGCATTGATAAGAGTATCAATACTACTAATTGTTAAAGAAATTGCCAGAATCACAATCATTACAGAAAATATTATTAAATTTTTTTCAAGAAGAAGTGAAAAAAATGCTAGATCAGGAATTACATTTTGATCCAGTGATATAGCTACTAAACCACTAAATCCCATAAAAAAAACTATTGGGATTATAATAAAAAAAGAAATAACTAAACTTTTCTTTAATACTTCAATATTTTTTGCTGCATAAACTCTTTGCCAATTTCCTTGGTGAAATAAATTTGTAGCAGCTACAGCTATAAAAAAAGTTATACCTGCGGTGTAATTTGGCAAATATTTAAAACTTAACAGTTGAGGATTATTATTTTTAATAATTTCAAATCCATAATTGTTTGTGTCTATTGAAAATATAAAGATTAAACATATAAGCAATAAAGCTAAAAATACGAAAAATTGAATATTATCTGTAATTAATGATGCTCTTAAACCACCGTACAAAGTATAAAACAAGGAACAAGATATTACGATTAATGAAGTAATCCATAAGTCTGTGCCTGATATATATTTTATTAAAAAAGCTACAGCCGTCACTTCTGCAATTAAAAAAATTGTCATATAAAAAATAGAAAAAATTAAAATAAGCTTGTAAAGATTTGATCCAAATCTTAAACGTACTATCTCAATGATAGTTTTACCTTTAGGATAACTTTTTCTAAATTTTTCACCGAGGTAAATTAAAATAAAAAGAGGAAATGCAGTTCCAAGAGAATATCCAATTACAGCTCCAATACCGCCCCATGTAGCAGCAGAAGAAGGGCCAAATAAAATCCATGCACCTAAAGCAGATGCAACAAGGCTTGTAGTTAAAGATAATGTTCCAATAGACCTATTTGCTATTAAATAATTATCTAATCCTTTAAATTTTTTTGAGTAATAAATTCCAACAAATACAAACAATAAGGATAAAGTAATTATTAATATTATTGCTGTTGATTGACCAATTATATTTAAGCTATTCATTTTTCCCTTTCTGAATTACCGGACAGGTTCTATGGGTATTTCTCAGCTTATAAGCACCCCGTTAAATTTATAAAGCCACAAGAAAATATTTCAAGTTATTAATCAAAAATTGCATAACAGATAAGTAAAATTAACAATTTTTTTTTATTTTGTTTGAAATATGAATCTAAATATAAGTTCCTTCCTTTTTAGTTAATTACTTATCAGGCTTCAGTGTGAAGCCTGATATAATCATAAGAAATCAAATATAAGTTTTGAACTACTAATTAAGATTAAACCGTAAATAATGTTATAAAATAAATTTTCCTCTATTATTTTAAGTAATTTATATCCAATTATTATTCCTATTATCGCTAAAGGAAATAAGGCAGCAGATTGATAAAAAGTCTCAAAATTCATCATAGATAGATAAATATATAAAGGGAGCTTAATTATATTTACACAACTGAAAAAAATTATTCTTGTTCCTACATAAATTTCTTTTTTAAGTCTTAATGGAAGCAAATAAAGACTCGTTGGAGTGCCACCAGCATGAACACAAAAGCTAGAAAAACCTGCAATAGATGAGCAAATCGCTCCTTTAATAAAATTCTTCTTTGAGGGTACAGTTTTTTCTTTTTTAAAAATAAAATAGTGCCCAGCAAATAAAAAACCCATAATTCCAACAATTAATTTAAGTAAATCCTCTGAAAAATACGTAAAGGTTAATGAGCCAATTATTATTCCAAGAGCTGCAAATGGAACAATTAATTTTAGGGTTCCAAAATCAAATTCTTTTCTAAATCTATAAACCGCGATTATATCTGAAAAGATTAATATAGGTAAAATGATAGCGAGTGCTTGATTCAGCGGCATCACAATGGTCATTAATGGAACTGAAATTAATGATATTGATCCTCCTAAACCAGATTTTGCAATTCCATATAATATGATAGCTGGAACTACACTTAAAAAAAAAATTAAATTAATTTCCATTTTAATTTAGAAATATAACAATAAAGACAAAACAACTAAAATAAGTACTAATATAATAATAGAAATATAATTCAGTTTGATTTTAAATTTTTCCATCAGAAACTCATTTATCTTGTTCCAAAAAACAATTATCAAAATAAGTAATACAGCTGGAAGAATAAATTTAATCATAATTCTTTTTACATCAAAAAATACATCAAACCAAATATTACTAATATAATTATTATCCAAATTGAAAAGTTTGATAATAATTGTTTAATATTTGAATTTGATCTTAAAAAATTTGGCAATACTAATATTAAGACTAGGATTAAAAAAATAGCTGGGATTATTTGATCAACAGTCAAATCAATTTTTTATATTATAACCCTTTTTTAATATGGTTGCCACCAGTGTCACACAAACAATTAAAAACAAAATCATTGTTGATATACTTATCCATATGTTAAAATCTGATACTCCATAAAATGAAAACCTTAGTCCATTAACCAGATATACAACAGGATTAAAATATGTGACTGTCTGCCAAAAACTTGGAAGCATATCTAAAGAGTATAAACTACCACCTAGGAAAACCATTGGCGTTATAACTATTGTGGGAATTATAGACATTTGCTCAAAATTTTTGCTTAGGAGACCGATCAAAAATCCAAACAAAGCAAATGTAAAAGCAACTAGGATTAATAGAAAAATCATTAGCAAAGGAAACATTACATTTACCTCAGCAAAAAAAAGTGATGTAAAAAAAATTACTGCAGCGACTAATAATGTTTTTGTTGCCCCTGCTCCAACATAAGCTATAACAATCTCGGTTGTTGAAATTGGTGCAGCTAGGATTTCATAAATCGTTCCATTAAACTTTGGAAAAAATATTCCAAAAGAAGTGTTGCTTATTGATTGAGTTAACAAGGTTAACATCAATAAACCTGGTACAATATAAGAACCATAACTAATGCCATCAATATTTTCGACATAATCACCAATTACCGAACCAAAAACTATAAAGTATAAAGACGTTGATAAAACTGGGGAAAGAAGAGATTGAATTAATGTTCTTCTGAATCTATCCATTTCATGAAAATAAATTGCTTTTAATGCATGAAAGTTAATCGTCATTGTTTTCCTTTACCAATGTAACAAAAATCTTCTCAAGGTTATTTTGCTCTGTCTTTAAATCTCTCATTCGTAAACCCGCATTTTTTAAATCCTGAAGCATTTTAGTAATACCTGTTCTCTCTGCATGTAAATTATAATTATATATTAATGAATATTTATCATTTGAAATTGAGAGATTATATTCATCAAGTTCACTTGGAACACTTTCAACTTTATCTTGTAATTCAATTGTTAATTTTTTATGTCCCATTTTTTTCAATAAATCAATTTTATTATCCACAACTATGATCTCACCTTGATTGATAACTGCCACCCTATCGGCAATAGCTTCAGCTTCCTCAATATAATGTGTCGTTAAAATTATAGTTACACCAGTTTTTCTTAAGCCCTCTACCACCTTCCACATATCTTTTCTTAGCTCAACATCTACACCAGCTGTTGGCTCATCAAGAAATAAGATTGAAGGTTCGTGTGATAATGCCTTGGCAATCATAACTCTTCTTTTCATACCACCAGATAACTGATTTAATCTTAAATCTTTCTTATCCCAAAGACTGAAATCTTTTAATATTTTTTCTATATGGTTAGGGTTAGGTCCTTTTCCATATAATCCTCTTGAATATGAAACGTTATTAAAAACTGTTTCAAATTGTTCTAGTGAAATTTCCTGTGGAACCAAACCTATTCTAGATCTTGTCTCTCTATAATCTTTTATTATATCATATCCATCTACAGTTATTTCCCCAGAACTAGGTTTTACAATTCCACAAACAATACTAATTAATGTGGTTTTGCCGGCACCATTAGGTCCTAGCATTGCGATTATCTCGCCTTGCTTTATTTTTAAATCTACAGATTTTAAAGCATTAAAACCATTGTCATATACTTTAGATAAATTATTTATTGTGATTAAATCTTTTGACATTTTTGAAAATCAAATTTGATATAGTGATATTTTTAGTGACAAGCAATATTATATTTTTTTAATCTCCAGTAATTGTAAGGCCATGGAGTTAAAAAACCAGCAATAAGCATAATTGGAACCACCCACCAATTTAAAATTGCACCACCTGTCAAAATCACATCCGTGACATTCATTGCAATTTCCATACTAAGCATAGATATGAAACTCATTCCTAATGCAGTCTTGAATGCTTTAGAGAAGTCAAGATTTTGTCTTAGTAAGATTATAGTTTCTAAAATTATACTAGTAATCAATCCATTTATAATTGCTAAAGTCATAATACCTAAAACAGGAAAAGGAATTTTAGTAATTTGAAAAAATAAAATTGTTCCCAAATCTCCAATTGCGCATCCCAGTAAACACCAACCAGTATTTTTAGCACTTCTTTTCCATGTATGTTTACATGACCAATTAAATTTTATAGCTTCGGCGCTCATTTTATTAGTGTGGTTTCCTAAATTTACTATGACAAGCGTTACAATTTTTCCACATGTACTGTTTTAATGTTGCTCTTATATCATCACTTTCCTCTATAACGCTCGCTAGTTTAATCATGTCATCTGAGGATTTTTGCATCAATGCATTAAATTCATCTTTATTTTCCCAGATACTAGGTAATGCTTCTGTTCCATGTCCTTCTTTAGTATTTTCAGGAAAAAGGTTTAACAATTCTAAATAATTTTCACTCATCTCTTTCATAAATTTACTAGCTTTCTCAAATTCTAAATCTTTTGATAAAATATCAACTCTTTTTGCTGTCTTATAATTTGCGCTAAATAATGATTTTCTTTTCTCAATTATATCTTTTGCACTTTCTTCAGAATATATATTAGTATTAACTACGCAGATCAGTGTTACAAAAAAAAATATTTTCAAATGTCTCATAATATTTATAGAATAAAGCATGAAAGATAATACAGTACATCAATATAATTGGTTAGCTAAATTTTTTCATTGGTTCACTTTTTTGATTTTAATTTTTCAAATACCAATGGGATTTATATTGGTCAGACTTGACTTTTCAGACTTAAGAATAACAATTGAAAACATACATGTTATTGCTGGTATAACTGTATTTTACTTAACAATATTTAGATTGATTTTTAAATTTTTTAGTAAATCTCCAAAATTAATGCCTGCGTCATTTATGGGACAAAAATTAATTGCCAAATTAAATCATATATTTCTTTATGTCGCACTAGTGACGATAACTACTTCTGGAATTTTTAAAAAGTTATTTAATGGAGAAAAATTAAACTTTTTTTTCTTCAAAGTAAGAATTGAGGACAACTTTGCCT
>QCSH01000009.1 GCA_003211555.1 Pelagibacteraceae bacterium AG-470-G21 | reverse complement strand
GGGGTGGATTGGAAATAGCAGGATGTTGTGACATAAGAATTTGTGGTAAAAATTCTAGGTTTGGAGTTCCAATTAAAAGATTAGGCTTAACAATGGCTGCAAAAGAATTAGAGGTACTTCTAAAAGTAACCAATTATACAACAGCAATGGAAATATTGTTTGAAGGAAGAGTATTCGGAGCTGATGAAGCTTTAGAGAAAAAGCTAGTTAATAGAGTAGTAAAAGATAAAGATGTTGAAAAGGAAGCTTATAAGTCAGCTCAATTAATATGCGAAGGAGCTCCGAAAGTCGCAAGGTGGCATAAGCTATTTGCAAGAAATATTTTAAAAAATGGAAAAGTTACAGAAAAAATAATAATTCTTGGATATAAATGTTATGATACACAAGATTTCAAAATTGGTTATCAATCTTTCTTAAATAAAACAAAACCAAAATTCAAAAATAAATAATAAATGACTGCATCATTAAAAGGCATTCGTGTACTTGAGATGGCTCAAATAATGGCTGGCCCAACTTGCGGTCTGTTGTTAGCTGATTTAGGTGCTGAAGTAATCAAAATTGAAAAAACTCCGGGAGGAGATGATACTAGAAACTTTCTTCCACCTGATATCAATGGTGAGTCTGCTGCATTTATGATGATGAATAGAAATAAAAAAGGCATCGCATTAAACTTGAAAGAAAAAGATGGAATAGAGATATTTAAAACTATGGTTAAGAACTCAGATGTAGTTCTAGAAAATTTTAGAAAAGGAACATTGGAAAAATTAGGTGTTGGTTATGATGTTATTTCAAAAATTAATCCTAAAATCATTTTATGTGAAATTTCTGGATATGGTAGAACAGGTCCTTATGCAGATAAAGGAGGATTTGATTTAGTCGCCCAAGGAATGAGTGGGTTAATGAGTATTACAGGTGAGAGTGAAGAGAAGCCACCAATGAAAGTGGGCGCACCTATAACTGATATAACTGCGGGCCTACTAGCAGCTAGTGGAATTTTGGCTGCAATAGTTCACAGGACAAAAACTGGAGAAGGGCAAAAAGTTGATACATCTTTATATGAAGCAGGAATTGTTCATACTTATTGGCAGTCTGCAATAGCAGGCGCTACAGGTGAATCTCCTGGACCTTTAGGGTCAGCACATCCTTTAACAGCTCCTTATCAAGCATTTAAAACCAGTGATAAATGGATAACAGTAGGTGCCTCAAATCAAAACACTTGGCTTATGTTACTTAAAGCTATTGGTCGTGAAGATCTACAAGAAAATGAAAAATTTTCTTCTAATTTAAGTAGAAAAAAAAATTTGAAAGAACTTGTTGATATCCTCAATGATGAACTAATTAAAAAAACTTCAGATGAATGGTTAAAAATTTTTGATAATAATGGTTTACCATGTGGCCCAATTAACTCAATAACAGATATGTTTAAAGATCCTCAAACAATAGAAAGAGAAATGGTTATTGAAGTAAATAATAAAAAAACTGGTAAAAGCACCGCTATTGGTATGCCAATTAAGTTTTCAAAAAGTAAAACAGAGAAGTCAAAAGGCGCACCAAGCCTAGGAGAGCATACTAGAGAAATAATGCAAATTTTTGGTTACAAAGATGATCAAATTAAAGATCTGTATGATAGAAAAATAATAATTTAGTTTTTACTATCTACTATAAGAGTATCTTTTGATCCACCGCCTTGAGAGCTGTTAACTATAGTGCTGCCCTTTTTTAGTGCTACTCTTGTCAGACCACCAGTCGTTACATATGTGGATTTCCCAGTTAACACAAAGGGTCTTAAATCCAAATGTCTTGGTTCAATATTATCAGGCGTTATTGTTGGTACTGTAGATAAAATTTCTAATGGTTGAGCGATATAATTTCTTGGATCTTTTTTAATATTCTTAATCATTTCTTCTTTTTCTTTTTTAGATGCCTTTGGACCAATCATAATTCCATAACCACCGGATGCATTAGCTGGTTTAACAACAAGTTTTGAAATATTAGAAATCACATGTTCTTTATGAGATTTGATATTACATAAAAATGTTTCAACTTGTTCAATTTTAGGTTGCTCTCCTAAATAATATACAATCATTTTATCTACATAGGAGTAAACAGCTTTATCATCAGCAACTCCTGTTCCAAGAGCATTAATTATTCCAACATTACCTTTTCTCCAGCATTTAAATAAACCCGGAACCCCTAAGAGTGAGCCTTTAAAGAATACTTTAGGATCTATAAAATTATCATCAAGCCTTCTATAAATACAGTCAACTTTCAATGGTCCTTTAACGGTTTTCATATAAACATTATCATTTTCAACAAAAAGGTCTTTACCCTCAACTAAAGCTATACCCATTTGTTCTGCCAAAAATTCATGTTCAAAATAAGCAGAATTATAAACACCAGGTGTTAACAAAACCATATGAGGGTTGTTTGTTTTTTTTGGAATACACTCAGTCATACAATTATATAGCTTATTTGCATATTGATGAACTGAAGAGACCCGATATCTTGTAAATAATTCTGGAAAAATATCACGCATTACCATTCTGTTTTCCAGCATATAAGATACACCTGAAGGCACTCTCAAATTATCTTCAAGAACTAGAAAATCTCCATTTATATTTTTTATTAAATCTGTGCCAGATATGTTTGCCCATGCTTTATGTTTAGGCGAAAAACCTTCACATTCTTTCAAATATTGAGGCGAATTAAATATTAATTCTTTAGGTATGACTTTGTCCTTAAATATTTTTTTTTGATTATACACATCATCGATAAATAAATTTAAAGCTTTTATTCTTTGAGATAGTCCTCTCGATACAGATTGCCATTGAGATTTAGTAATAATTCTTGGGATTATATCTAATGGCCATTTTTTTTCTTCAGCCCTATTACTTGCAGAATAAACTCTAAAATTTATTCCTCTAGCATTTATTGTGCTCTGACAATTTTTTTCAATTTCTTGAAGTTTCTTTTTTCCATATTTCTCAAGTATACCTGATATTATCTTAGCATGACTCCTAAGCTTTTTATCTTTACTTAAGTATCCATCAAAACTGGATTTTGAATCATAGTTTTTCCAGAAATCTGACATAAACGAATAACATTTTATATATGATAATAATTAGCAAATGTTTAAATTCGATATCTGATATGAATTTTATGGGTTTTATTATTTGTTCAATTAAACTATGTTTTGTCACTTAATTTATGACTTATTGTATAGGGATTAAAACTGTTGATGGTTTGATTTTTGCATCAGATTCAAGAACAAATGCTGGTTTAGATAATGTTAATATATATTCTAAAATGCTCACTCATGATATAGGTGACAGATCAATAGTTATAGTAACATCAGGAAATCTTGGAACGTCTCAAGCAGTTTATAATTCTATAAAAAAAGATTTAAAAAGCGAAACAGGAATTATGAATTTAAATACATGTAATGATTTCGAACAGATTGCTTCTTACATAGGATCCTTAAATATAGAACATTCTTCACCACAGGGTATAAATACAGATAGTGTTTTGCTTGGATCAACATTTATTGTAGGAGGTCAAATAAAAAATCAGGTACCCGAGCTTTACTTAGTTTATCCTCAAGGAAATTATATAAGACCAGCTGACAGCAAACCTTATTTAGTTATAGGAGAGGTTAAATATGGGAAGCCTATACTTGATAGAGTAATTACCCCAAATGTTTCAATTGGTGATGCCTCTAGATGTGCTTTGATATCAATGGACTCAACTCTAAAAAGTGATTTGACAGTTGGTCCACCCATAGATTTTGCAGTAATAAAAAAAGATGAAATAAAAATTGCTTCATTAAAATGTTTAAATGTTGATGACCCGGAATATTCAAAAGTTTGCAACCAATGGTCTCAAGGTATCTTTAGAATATTTGATTCTTTTCAACGTTTTGATTGGGAGTAAGTTTTAGTAACTTGTATATTCTTTAATCTCTTTAATTTTCGACCCAGTTATATTATTTATCTCTAATTTTATTTTAGCTCTTTCATCATTTAAAAAATGTACATCTCTTGAAAGTTTTATAAATTTTTCTCCAAAATTTGAATTTTTTTCGCATAATCTTTTATCATCTTCTATCGTCCATAATTTTAAATTTATTTCTTTTAGTGAGTTATATAAATTTTCAATTACAATATCTAATTTAATATTTGCCTGTAATTGGTCTTTCAAAATTTTATATTCATCATTAATAAAATTTAATTTTTCTGGATCTTTGATTTTTTCTGATTTAATTTCTAAAATAGAAATCTTGTCTAATAACTCACCAACCGAGACCTCTACTAAAATTTTATTCATAATAGTTCATATTATGTTATGTTGTTTGAAATATGTCCAATATACTAATAATAAAACATGGATCATTAGGTGATATAGTCCAAGCAAGTGGCGCAATTCAAGATATATTTGAAAATCACAAGGATGATAAATTATATATTTTGTCCACAAAACCTTATTATAATTTGTTGAAAAAAAATCCAAATATTGTCGATGTGATTATTGATAAAAGACTTTCCAGATTTAATTTATTTTACTTATATTTATTAATGAGAAAAATAAAAAAATATCAATTTACAAAAGTTTATGATCTGCAGAATTCCAAAAGAACAAGTTTTTATAAAAGGATTTTATTTCCAAATGCTAGTTCAGATAAATGGTCATCAACCGAAACAACACTTCCAAATGAAACTAGTAAAGACGATTTTGATAAAGATAATGTATTAAATCGGTTTAAGCATCAATTGAACTCCTCAGGGATACAAACCAAAAATGTGATGTATCCAGATTTCTCCTGGAGTTGTGAAGATATTACAAAAATAAAAACAGATTATAATTTAAATAAATACTTAATTTTATTTCCCTTTTCATCCCCAAATCTACTTATTAAAAGATGGCCTTATTACAATGAGTTGATAAGAAAAATAAAATCAGAGTTTAAAGATAAACTCCAGATATTAGTTGCTCCTGGTCCAAATGAAATTAAAATAGCCGAAGAAATTGATGCAACATGTATTTTAGATAAAGATAAGGCTTTAAATATTCCACAGCTCTCATCTTTGATAAAAGACAGTTATTTTATAATTGCAAATGATACAGGCCCGGCACATATGGCTGCACATTTAAATGTTAAGGGATTAGTTTTGTTTGGATCGCATACAACTGCTCAGAAAGTAAGTATTGAAAGAGAAAAATTTAAACCTATCCAGGTTTCAGATTTAACAAAACTTTCAGCAGATAAAGTTTATCAAAGAATGAAAGAAGCTATTAATTAGTCTTTTTAAATTTTGATAATAAAAAAGGTAAAAATAAAACTATTATAAAAATTCTTAAAAAATGATGGTAGCTAACAAATATTGGATCAATATTATATGCAACACTGATAACAACCATTTCATGGATACCGCCTGGAGCAAAACTTAAAAATGTAGGTACAAATTCGAAACCAATAAAAGTAAGTAAATAAGCAGTTATCATTGCTACAATCACTAATATTGAACTAACAATTATCCCATGAAAGATAAAAAATAATAACTCCTTTATTTTTAATCCATTTAATCTAGTACCAAGAGCAGTTCCTAGAAAAATAAATGCTATATTTATCAGCGCATCAGGAAATCTAGCATTAACTAATTCAAAAGTATAAAATGCACCTGACAAAGCCATAGCCCCAATTAAAGTTGGTGAGGGTATTTTGTATCTTTTTAAAATATTTGCAAAAATGAAACAAATTATTAATAAAAATGCAATTTCTAAAAAATATTTATAATCATAAATGTTTTGATAATTGTAGCCAGTCATTTCAGAAAAACCCAATTTACTGATAAAAAAGATAGGCACAAAACTTACTATAAAAATTACTCTGGTTGCTTGAGGTATTAATACACCTTTATCATTTTTACTTTTACCAAATTCGAGCAAAGCCGCTGAAATAGGCACAAATGCTCCAGGTAAAGCAGCTAACACAGAAATAAATTTACTAAATTTACAAACTTTAAAAAAATAATAACCAGCTAAAATCGTACTAACAATTGTACACATTAACATTGCGACAGATGAAAATATCCATAAATGAATTTTGTAAAGAAGCGTAACATTTAAAGTACCACCAAGAATTATACCAACTATTAAAAAAATTGGATTCAATAATTTAGTTGGGAAGATTATTTTATAACTAGTAAAAGCAAAACATAAATTTAAACCAAGCGAACCTAATAACCATGGCAATGGTAGTCCAATTAAAGTTCCAAGATATCCACCAATAAGTCCAATTAAGATAGCTTTATAGCTACTAATGAGAGCTAAAAAATATTCTGTTATATTCTTAAATAGATTAAATTTGTCCATTGACTAAAATTTGCAATTTATGTTTAATGAATACTTCATAAATATAATAAGAGAGGAAATAATGAAACTAATTAAAACTTTTATTTCAGTTGTTATCTCGGCATTTCTTTTATTTTCATCAACAAATTCATTTGCAGTTGAAAAATTACATTTCTTAATTGGAGGTGGAGCTGGTGGTGGTTGGGATGGAACTGCTAGAGGCACTGGAGAAGCTTTAACAAAAGCTGGATTTCTGAAAAGTGCATCATTTGAAAATATGTCAGGTGGTGGTGGCGGTAAAGCTTTAGCTTACCTTATCAATAATGCACCAAAAGATACTGTTTTGGTTCAATCAACTCCTTTAGTCTTGAGATCAATTACTAGACACAAGGGATATTTAAAGGGAAGTGGAACGTTATCTTATAAAGACGTCAAACCTATTGCTGGTGTAATTGGTGACTACGGTGCAATTGTCGTTGCAAAAAACTCGCCAATTAAAAATTTTAAAGACGCGGTAGATCAATATCAGAAAGATCCAAAATCAATTAAAATGGCTGGTGGTTCTGTAAGAGGAAGTATGGATCATTTAATAGGTGCATTAGCTTTCCAAGCAGCAGGAGCAAATCCAAATGATGTAATTTATGTACCTTATGATGCAGGAGGAAAAGCACTTGCAGGTCTTTTATCAGGTGAAACACAAATACTTTCAACTGGTTTAGGTGAAGTTATGGGTGCTAGAGATCAGGTAAGAATAATTGGTATTACAGCTCCAGATAGAGTGGGTGATGCCCCGGAAGCTCCAACTTTAAAAGAACAAGGTTATGATGTTCAGTTTGTAAACTGGAGAGGTTTCTTTGCACCAAAAAGTATGAGTAGCGGTGATTATGATAAAATCTCCAAAATGCTTGGAGATGTTCAAAAAACACCTGAGTGGGAAGCTGTTAGAAAAAGAAATGCATGGGTAAATATTTATAACCCTGGTTCTAAATTTGACTCATTTTTAGAAAAACAAACAGTTGAAATGACAGATCTAATGAAAAAACTTGGAGTAATATAATCTTTACAGATTATTAATATAGTAAAGCAGTGAGAATAAGTCCTACAAAATTTATCTCACTGCTTTTTTTAGTTTTATCGGTATTTTATTTATATACAGCTTATAATATTCAAGTATTTGCATTTGATGAGAATGCTCCATTTAATGCTAGAACTTTTCCAATTTATTTAGGTTGGGCTGGAATAGTTTTATCTAGTTTGAAAATTGTCTTACCAGAAAAAAATACAATTATAGTAAACCATAAGCACTTAGACTATAAAAGTATTACTTACTTAGTAATAATTTCACTTATCTACGCTGCTGTAATTTTAAAAATTGGATATTTTATTTCTACATCATTATTTCTTTTTGCTTCATATTATTTTTTAGGTGAAAGAAGGTGGGGTCTAATGTTTATTTTATCTTTCCCATTTGTTGCAGCATTTATGTATTTATTACATGGACTATTAAATATTTATCTACGTGACCCATTTTTAAAATATATTGGAGTTATGGGATGATTGAAGGAATATTAATTGGATTAAGCACAGCGCTATCATTTACAAATATTTTAATGGTTATGGTTGGCTGTTTTGCAGGCACAATAATTGGTATGCTTCCAGGTTTAGGTCCTATGACAGCAATTGCGTTAATGATACCAATAACTTATGGCTTTGATCCTTCAACAGGTTTGATTTTGATGGCTGGAGTATACTATGGCGCAGTATTTGGCGGTTCTACATCATCAATTTTATTAAATGCTCCAGGCATACCGGGAACAGTGGCAACAGCTTTTGATGGCTACCCGATGGCACAACAAGGAAAAGCAGGTAAAGCTCTTGCAATCGCAGCTTATAGTTCTTTTGCAGGCGGTACTATTTCTGCAATCTTTTTGTTAATCGCTGCTCCAAGTTTATCAAAAGTTAGCCTTGCATTTAGATCGCCTGATTATTTTGCATTGATGATTTTAGGTTTAACTGCAATTTCAGCTTTTTCTTCTAAGGGACAGTTTTTAAAAGCAATGATGATGGTAGTCTTAGGATTGATGCTAGCTACTGTTGGCCAAGACTCTTTATCAGATATCACAAGGTTCACATTCAATAATATGAATTTAACTGATGGAATAAGCTTTGTGCTTATTGTAATGGCAACATTTGCAATGAGTGAAGCCTTAACAATAATATTTAGAGGGAAAGATCCAAACAGAGCAGCAAAACAAATCTCATTAACAGAATTAGGTTCAATCAAAGTAAATAAAGAAGAAACCATTAAAATGGCCAAAACCATTCCAAGATCCTCAATACTTGGTTTTTTAATAGGTGTTCTGCCTGGTGCGGGAGCAACAATTGCATCTTTCTTGGCATACGGAATGGAGAGAAATTATGTAAATGAAGAAGAAAAACAAAAATTTGGGAAGGGAAGTGTTCATGGATTGTCTGCTCCTGAAACCGCAAATAATGCAGCTTGCTCCGGTTCTTTTGTACCATTATTAACATTAGGAATCCCAGGAAGTGGTACAACTGCAGTTATGCTTGGAGCTCTTTTAGGTTTTGGTATTCAGCCTGGTCCAAGACTTTATCAGACTAACCCTGAAATATTTTGGTCTGTTATCATGTCAATGTATATTGGAATGGTTGTGCTTTTAATTCTAAATTTGCCTTTAATTCCCTATATCGCTAGAATTTTAGCAGTACCTAGAAATTACTTAATTCCTTTAATTTTATTTTTCTCAGTAACTGGAATTTACCTAATGTCATTTAATAATTTTGATATTTTTTTAATGATCGGTATTGCTGTCGTGGCAACTTTTTTAAGGCTCTATGATTTTCCCATGCCACCGCTAATTTTAGCATTTGTTTTAGGTGGCCTAATGGAGGAAACTTTAAGAAGATCACTTCTTATAAGTGATGGTTCTCCAAATTTTTTATGGGACAGACCCATAACATTAATTATCTTAATTATAACTATTGTGATTATCTTTTGGCAGGTATTTTCAACATTTAGAAAAAAAACTTAAGCAATATAAATTTTGTCTGAGAGACCATAAATTAGAACAGCACTTAAAATTGTTAGAGCTGCAGAAGCTACCACACCTTCACTATTTGTTTTTTCAGTATGACCCAATTTATTAATGTATATAGTATAAACACCAACTAAAAAATACATTAGGTTTTGAACAAATATTAAATTAAAGAAACCCCAAGTTCCATTTACCCCACCATCTCTAACAAACATTATGTAAATGGCCATTAATATAGATCCTATAAATGCTGCTCCAAAAAATCTTACCATTACTGCAGCACTATGATCTATTTTATATTGATCCATAAATGCTTTAGTCCCAACGACTGTTCTAAAAGCATAAACTGCATAAACCAAAAAATGAATAATAAAAATAATTAAATAAATTATTCCATTAAATTTTTCAATCATAGATCATTTTTATAAGATTCGTTTATAGTTTTCAATTATATTGTCCCAAAGAAAATTTTTGGAATGTACTTTACACTCTTTTGCAAGCTCAATATATTTATTACTTTCAAATAAATTATCTATACTTGAATATATTTCATCTAGACTATTTCCATCACAAATTATTCCCGTTTTATTATGAACAATAGCGTCAGATGCACCTCCATCTTTACCACCAATGGATGGAACTCCATATTGTGCAGCCTCAATAAAAGAAATTCCAAAGCCTTCAACAGAAGTTTTGTGAATTATTGATGGCATTATAAAAATATTAGATTTTGCAATTAGTGCATTCTTCAATTCATTAGAGACATCATTTAAAAAAACAACATATTTATCAAGTTTTAGTTCTATCACTAATTTTTTTAAATTTTCTTCTTCATCTCCATATCCTATACAAGTGTAAGTAATATCAGGATATTTCTCTTTTAAATTCCGAATAGCCATTATAACTTTTTCGTGATTTTTTCTTTTATCAAATCTAGAAACAGTAATTAGCCTTTGTTTTTTTCCTTTTAGCATTTCTTCTGCTTGTTTAAGGTCATCTTTTGAAATTTCCTCAATGGGATCTACACCTGGATTTATGACTATTAATTTTTTCTCATCAACTCCAAGACTAACAGCTAAATTTTTCGAAAAATTTGAGTTTGCTACCACGTGATCAACATTATTTAAAACTTCTAGAACTTTTTTGTTTAATCTAGATCCTTTTGGATGATTAATTTCTTTGGAATGGATTAAACATATTTTCTTTTTTGAAGATTTTATAAGCTCTAAACTTTTCCAGTGATCTGCTACAATACAGTTAACTTTTTTATTTTCCTTCAAATATTCATTTATTAGAAAAGACTTTCTATACTTTCTAAACAATTTAGCTCCACCCACTCTTTCAATTGTAAATGAAACTTTATCATCAAATTTCTTATGATCTTCGTGATAATCGGCAAAAACTTTAATCATATCTAACTTTGATAAAGATTTTGCTAATCCCCACATAAGATTTTGCATTCCACCAATATCAGGTGGAAAAGTTCTAGTTATTATTAAATACATTAATTAGACGACCACTTAATACCACAACCCATACTTGGAAATTGTTCTTCAGGACCTTTACCTGTTTTTGAAACTTGTTTCATGGCAATAAATAAATCACTATCTCCAGATCTCACAGGTTTTAGTTCTCTTAATTCTCTTATTCTTCCTCTATATTGAAGACCAAAATCTTTATCATATCCAAAAAAATCAGGAGTACATACAGCATCATACTTTCTAGCAATATCTTGTGTTTCATCAATTAAGTAAGGAAAATTAAATTTGTGCTTAATTGCAAACTCATTCATTTTTTCAAATGAGTCTTCAGGATAATTGATTGGATCATTAGAGCATATTGCAACTGAATTAATTCCAAAATCATTGAGTTTAGCACAATCCTCAACCACATCTTTTATAATTGCTTTCACATATGGGCAGTGATTACAAATGAACATTACAAGCGTTCCATTTTCACCTTTAATATTATTTAATGATACTAATTTGTTTTCTGTAGATTTTAATTCAAAGTTTTCTGCTTTTTTTCCAAAATCACATACTGGTGTTTTAATAGGCATAATGTAATAATATATAAATTATGTTTTACGATTTGGAAGATAAAAAACCAAAAAACTCTGGCGAAAATTGGGTAGCACCAAATGCAACTATTATTGGAGATGTTACATTAGAAAAAAACTCTAGTGTTTGGTTTAATGCTGTTATTAGGGGTGATAATGAAAATATTCACATTGGAGAGGGATCTAATGTTCAAGATGGTAGCGTTCTTCATACTGATCCAGGCTGTCCTCTAAAGGTTGGAAAAGATGTAACGATAGGACATTTGGTAATGCTTCATGGATGTACGATTGGAGATAATAGTTTAATAGGTATTGGAGCTGTCATTTTAAATAACGCAAAAATAGGCAAAAACTGCATCATTGGTGCTAAAGCATTAATCACAGAAAATAAAGAAATCCCGGACAATTCATTAGTTGTGGGATCACCTGGAAGAGTGATTAGAAAACTTACAGAGGAAGAAATCAGGCAAATAACCGAAAATGCAAAACATTACCAAGATAACTGGAAAAGGTATTCTAAATCAGTATTCTAAATTTTATGAAAAAAACAATTTTATTATCAATCATTTTTTTACTTAACTTAATTTCAAATGTTTATGCTGACAAATGTTATGATAGCGATACAACACTAGTTATTTTAGATAGTGACAAAAAACCAGGAAGATATTTTGAAGATCAGCCTGATGTTAACGATGATTTCCAAGTTCACATTGTTTATACTTTATTAAAAGACTCCAAAGATAAAGAGGGAGATATAAATGGAGATTTAGAAAAATGGGTTGAAACCGCCAATAAATGGATTTTAAAAACAACTGCTAAATCAAACAAGAAATCAAATTTTAATAATGGAGAAGGTCAGAAATTAAAATGGGATAGACGTAAAGACGGAAAGTTAGATATTACATTTCTTAGAATAAACAGAACCAAGAAAGACATGAAAAAGTCAAAGTGGGGTAGTTGTGGAAATGTATTTGGAAGATCCATTGTTAATAACGGAATGAACAACCCTAAGAAAATATATTTTAACTTTGGAGATTTTACTCATAAAGATTGGCCATTTTCTGGTGGATTTCCAATCTTTAGTGTATTTTCAAAACATCAAAAAAAATGGCCACTTAATAATAAAGAGGTCGGATATTTTATTTTACACGAGATTTTACATGCTATGGGTGGAATTTATAAATGTTCACCAAATTTTACCGAAGGACACAACACTAAAAAAACAAAAGACATGATGAGTAGATCGGGTGATGGAACAAATCATACTTTAGACCCAAAGAATGATGATTATTGGGGTCATAAAAATAAAACTTGTCCAAACATGCAGGACAGTGTTTATTTTACACCTACATCAGATACACCTTTTGATCCTTTTGAAGTTACCTGTATACCAAAGGAAAAATGGAAATTTACAAAACATAATTATGAAAATATTTATGATAGAGGTGAAGGTGGAGACTGTTTTTATGCACGAGACGATGTAGAAGCTCCATGGGAAAAAGAATTTGGTATTTTTCAAAGGAATTAAGTAAAAAAATATTTCTAATATGTCAGCAGGGTATGTAATTGCACAATTAAGAGTAACCAACCCAGAAAATTATAAAGAGTATATTGAAAAAGTTAATCCAATTGTAAAAAAATTCGATGGAGAGTTTTTAGTTAGAAATGGTGAATATCAAATATTTGATGGTGAAACTAAATTTCCAAGAATAATAGTTCTAAAATTTCCAAGTTATGAGAGAGCACTAGAATGGTATAATTCTGAAGAATATAAACCCATTAAACAGATTAGACTCGATAATTCTGAGGGGACTAATATAATAATAAAAGGATTATGAAAAAAATATTATTAGCATTATTTGTCACATTATTTAGTTCATCATTATTAGCATCAGATGAAAAACCAGGTAGATTTTTTGAAGATCAACCAGATGTAACTGATGATTATCAAATTCATTTCATATACATGCTTACTGCCAGTGATGAAGATCGCGAGTTAGATATAAATGGTAAAATTGAGGAATATGCTAACAAAATGAACGCTCTTGTTGAAAAGTTTAGTAAAAAAACAAAAGGGTCTTCGGGTGTAAAAAAATATAAGTACGATTATCGAAAAGATGGAAAATTAGATGTTACCTTCATAAGATTAGATAAAAAAAGAAAAGAACTTCACAAACATATAAATAATAACTATCGTGCATACCTTTGGCTAAATGGATTTAATAATCCAAAAAAAGTATATTTTACTTTTGCTGATGTAACTAGCCAAGATGGTGGAGAAGGTGGGGTAGGAATGGCATCAATTTTTCTTAAAAGCAAATACAATAAAAATATAAATAGTATGGTTAAAACAGCTGTTCACGAAGTGCATCATGCAATGGGAGGGGGGTTTGCTTGCGTCCCTGGAATGAGTAAAAAAGCACATTTTAAAAGTGGACAAGATACTGATGAAAAGCAAATGTTTTTTGGAAAAGCTTATTTTCATGATGTCGAAGGCTGTCCAAAAGGAGAAGACACAGTATATCTAACACCAACAACAAAAGATCCTTACGATCCTTTTAAGCTAATATGTTTGAACGAATGGGGAAAATATAATCACAAAAAGCTTGTTAAACTTAGAGAAAAACAGAAAAGCGATCTTAAAAAAGGTAAGTGGAACTATAGGAGTGGTGGATCTGGATGTAAGTTTACTTATTGGGACAGAAACGGTTCTGGAGTTATGAAATTATTTAATAATGAACAGGCTAATAGAGAGTATAATCGAAATCCAAAAGATCATTAAATAATTAAGGAACTAACCAGGCATCTTTATTATTATCAACATCAAATCTAGCTCTACGATGACCTTTAGCAGCTAAATATAACCATTCTATAGATTTTATTTTACACTGTATGACAGTAAAGTTTTTGTATCCTTCCTCACTTTGTTCTTTGGTGTAATCAAAATTATCTAATTCAGGTTTTAAACCAGATGTTGGAATATCAGATTCTGTACCTGGTCCATTATCTACCAAGTAACATTTACGACTTATATGTTGAGTTTTTTCCCAAGATTTTTTTGTTATATCATTATTGTGATTGATAATTGCTTCAACTTTTAATCTAACCTGTATTTTTTCATCTTTATCATAAAATAACATTGATGAATTAGGATTTTTTTCTAATATTTTAATTTTATCAGATCTAATATCACTGTGGAATTGCACTAAATTATTTTGTTCATCTGATTTTCTAAGAACAACAATTCTACTTTCAATATCGTTCTCACTTCCACACGAAAAAACAGGTATTCTAAAAGGAGATGATCTATTAGTAACTGCATCATTTAGCATTAACCAAATTTTTTTTTTTATTTCAGAAAAATCCTCATAGTAGGGAACAGTGGTAGACACAATTACTTATTCTTTTTTAATCTAGCTATTAAGCTTGAGCTATCCCAACGATTTCCACCCATTTTCTGTACTTCTTCATAATATTTATCAACAATTTCAGTTACTGGAACAGGTGAACCATTTCTTTTTGCTTCTTCAATACAAATTTTCAAATCTTTTCTCATCCAATCTACAGCAAATCCATAATCAAATTTGTCAGCCACCATAGTTTTATATCTATTTTCCATTTGCCAAGATTGAGCTGCACCTTTAGAAATAGTTTCCATGACTTTATCCATATCTAAACCAGCATTAATTCCAAAGTTTACTGCCTCAGATAATCCTTGTACCAAACCACCAATGCACATTTGATTAACCATTTTAGTTAATTGTCCACTACCTGATGGACCAATGAGAGTAACTTTTTTACTATAACAATCAATTATTTGCTCTGCTTTTTTATAATCATTTTCATCGCCACCAACCATAACAGTTAGAATTCCACCTTCGGCACCTGATTGTCCTCCTGATATAGGGGCATCTAAAAAACCAAATCCTTTATCTTTTGCAGCTTTATAAAGTTCTCTAGAAATTTCAGCAGACACTGTTGAATTATCTATATATACACAACCTTCTTTAGCATTATGAAATAACCCATTATCACCTAAAGAAACTTGTCTTAAATCATCGTCATTCCCTACACACGTAAAAATAAAATCGGCATCTTTAGAAGCCTCAGATGGTGTATCAGCCATATTACCTTTGTATTCACCAATCCACTTTTCCGCTTTTGATTTTGTTCTGTTAAAAACAGTTACATTATGTCCTGCTTTTGATATATATCCTGCCATTGGATAACCCATTACACCAAGACCTATGAAAGCAACTTTAGAAGTCATATTTTTTTATGTTTAAAAATTTAAGTTTAAAAGTAATTGTATTTGGATTTATATTTACATTTTTTTCAAGTTTTGGACAGAGTTTTTTTCTTGGAATATTCAATACAAGTATTAGAGAGACACTTTCGATAACTCATGGACAATTTGGCTCAATATATGCTTCTGCAACATTGTGCAGTAGCTTACTACTTATATGGGTTGGTAAGAAAATTGATGATATTAATATTTTCAGGTTTGCAATTTATGTAACATTGCTTTTATCGTTTTCTTGTTTCTTTTTTTCTAAAATTTCTTCGGTAATATTTTTATTTATAGCTATATTTTTAATGAGATTTTCAGGTCAAGGAATGATGTCTCATACAGCTACAACTACTGTTTCAAGATATTTTACTAAATCAAGGGGAAGGGCATTAAGCATTTGTTGGTTTGGTTTATCTAGTGCTGAATTTATTATGCCCGTTTTAATGGTTTTCTTGTTGTCAATTACAACTTGGCAAAATATTTGGACCATAATTGCAATTATAATTTTATTTTTTCTTCCCATTGCATCTTTCTTTTTAGTCAAAAAAGTTAATCTTGATACAAGAGAAAAAACTGAAGGTGAGGAATTTAAAGAGGAAAATATAAAACAATGGAAAAGAATTGAAGTTTTAAAAGATTATAAATTTTACATTGTCAGTATGAATATGCTTGCTATGCCTTGGATTGCAACTGGAGTATTTGTTTATCAATCATTCATATCATCTTCAAAAAATTGGGGACCTTTTGTAATTGCACAATCATTTATGTCTTATTCAGTGTTTTCAGTACTTACCCTCTTAATATCTGGATTTTTAATTGATAAGTTTACAAGTCGAAAACTTCTAATTTTTATGAATATTCCATTATTTCTATCAACTTTTGTAATTATATATTTTAATGCTCCTATAACAGCATTTGTATTTTTAGGTCTGATTGGCATATCAAATGGTTTAGCTAACGTTTTAGGATCCTCAACTTGGGCTGAAATTTATGGTGTTAAACATATTGGTTCGATAAAGGCTTTAACAACTGCTCTAATGGTATTTTCTACTGCCTTTGGCACAGCTCTTTTTGGCATTTTAATTGATATTGGATTTTCAATTGAAAAAATTGCTATAATTTCTGCGCTTTATATACTTACCTCTTTTATCCTTCTTTTATTTGTTAGAAAAAAATTAAATCCTATTTTAGTTTAAAAATGCTTGATTTTATTGATGTTGAAGTATAAGTAATCGCGCATGGCAAGAGTTACAGTTGAAGATTGTATTGATAAAGTAGATAGTCCCTACGAATTAGTATTAGTAGCCAAAGAAAGAGCTACTCAACTTAATTCAGGAATTGAACCTACATTAGAAAGAGATAACGACAAACACACTGTTATTGCTTTAAGAGAGATAGCTGAAGAGACAATAAAAGTCCCAGATTTAACAGAAGCTGCAGTATACAAATTAAGAAAACACGTCGAGCAAGTAGATGATACAGCTGAAGAAGATGAGGATGTAGGTGACGATTTTGAAAATCTTTATAAGGGTGAGATTTCTAAAAGTGGTGTTCCAATACTTCCATCAAAAAGAGCTCGAAAAATTCCAGAAAAAATTCAAGTTTCAAAAGACGATCTAGCAGAACTTTCTCCATCAGCTCAGCCAGATGTTGAGATTGACACATCAAATGAAACAGAAGAAAGTGATGACGTCTCATTAGATCAAGTTTCTGAAGCAGAGGAACAAGCATCAGAAAGTGTAGCTGAAGAGGAAAATAATTCTTAATTAGAAAATTCTTTTAATATTTTGTCCCTGTGTTCATCTAAATCAGGAATATCACCTCTTGTAGTCTTATCTTCATAAGATGACATTTTTATTGGATTTCCTGCTAATCTAAAATCTCCAACAACTTTGTGATAAGCTTTAACAATCATATTTCTAGATTCAATTTGTGGATTCTCTACTGCTTCTTTAATATTAAATATTGGACCACAAGGTATCTTTAAAGCTTCCATTTCACTGACCCAATCCGATGTATTTTTTGAAGAAAGTTTACTTTCAAATATAGATTTTAACTCATTCATATTTTCACATCTTAGTGAATTAGTATTAAATCTTTTATCATTTACCATTTCTTTAATTCCCAAAACTTCGCAAAGTTTTTCGAATAATTTATCATTTCCTGCAGCAATAATTATATAACTATCCTTTGTTTTAAAAGCTTCAAATGGAGCAATAGATGGGTGTCTAGATCCCATTGGTTTTGGAATTTCGTTTTTCGATAAATATCTTGCTATAGCATTTTCTAAAATAGCAATTTGACAATCTAACATCGAAACATCAATAAACATTCCTTTACCAGTTTTCTGTCGGTCATATAAAGCTGCGTTAATACCTATGGCTGTGAAAAGACCTGCTGTAATATCTCCAATAGATGTTCCAACTCTAGTAGGTTCACTATCAGGATGTCCTGTTACGCTCATTAGTCCACCCATCCCTTGAACAACCATGTCATAAGCTGGTAATTCTTTTAAAGGACCTGTTTGTCCAAAGCCTGATGCAGATGCATATATTAATTTAGGATATTTTTTACTAACATCATTCCAACCAAAACCCCACTTTTCCAATGTTCCAGGTTTAAAATTTTCAACTAAGATATCTGCTTTTGCTAAAATTTTATCGAAAATTTTTTTATCATCTTCATTTTTTAAATTAAGAGCTATACTTTCTTTACCTCTATTAAGAGACATAAAATATGCTGAATAATCTTTAACAAATGGACCAAATTTTCTTGAATCGTCTCCTATTTCTGGAGCTTCAACCTTTATCACTCTAGCACCAAGATCTGATAAAATCATCGTGCAATAAGGGCCTACTAAAACCCTTGTAAGATCAACAACTAATAAATTTTTTAATGGACCATCCATAATAAATAGTATGTCATTTCCTTATATTGACTCTTATTAATAAGTTCAATTTAATATCACAAATATAAATTAAAAAGGGGAAACTATGTTAAGAAAAATATCTTTTTATTTATCATCAATAATTTTAGCTTTTTCAATAATTGGATCTGCATATGCAGTTACATTAAAAGCAAGTCACCAATGGCCCGGAACTCCAAGAGCTGATGGCTCTTTTGACCCTCGTCATGAAATGGTACAAATTATTGCTGATGAAGTAAAAAAAGCAAATGTTGATTTGGATATAAGAATTTATCCAGCAAAATCACTTTACAAACCTAAAGAACAGTGGAAACCTATGACAACAGGTCAATTAGATATCTCTGCTTTTCCACTTGCATACGCATCAAAATTCCATCCAGAATTTGATGCTACTTTAATGCCAGGAACTGTAAAAAATCACGAGCATGCTTTAAGATTCAACAAAGGTCCAATGATGACCGAGATTAAAAGAATTATAAGTGAAGCTGGTGTTGTAGTTTTATCTGATGCTTGGTTAGGTGGTGGATTTGCTTCAAAATCTAAATGTATTAAAAATCCTAGCGATGCAAAAGGTCAAGTAATGAGAGCTGCAGGAAAAGCATTTAATCAAATGTTAGAAGCCGCAGGTGCAGGTATTCAAAGTATGCCATCATCTGAAATTTATACTGGTTTACAAACTGGTGTACTTACAGGTGCAAATACAAGTTCTGGAAGTTTTGTAAGTTACAAAATTTATGAGCAAGTTTCATGCGCAACACCTCCAGGAAAATTTGGTTTATGGTTTATGTATGAGCCAATTTTAATGTCTAAGAAAAGTTACAATGAGCTTAATTCTAGCCAACAAGTTGCTTTAATGAAAGCAGGTAAAGTTGCTGAGAAATATATGACAGCTCAAGTAGAAAACTTAGATAAAAAGTTTGAGGACGCATATAAAGCTGCAGGAGTTAAGTTAGTATATATGGATGCTAATGATCATGCTGCATGGGTAGAGATTGCAAAGCAATCTTCACACAAAGCTTTTGCTGAAAAAGTTCCAGGTGGCGATAAGCTGATGGAAATGGCTTTAGCAGTTAAATAAAATAATATATAAAGAACCCCTATTTATTTAATGTAAGTAGGGGTTTTTTTTATGAAAAATAAATACTTAAAATTTTGTGATTTAATTGCAAGAGCTTGCGGTGCTTTTGCTGTTGCAGCTTTACTTTTATCAATTTTAGTGATCGTTGAGTTGGTATTTGAAAGATATTTTTTTCAAAGAGCAATAACCTGGCAAACAGAGCTTGTAACAATGCTTCTAGTTGCCTCTACTTTTATTGGAAGTGCTTATGTTTTAAGTGAAAAAGCACATGTAAGTATGGAGTGGATCTATGATTTTTTATCACAAAAAAATATTTTAAGACTAAAAATTTTTACATCATTACTAAGTTTACTGTTCTTTCTTATTCTTTTTTATTTTGGTTTTTTAATGGTTGAAGAAGCTTTTACTAAAAACTATTCTACAGGAACAGTTTGGGACCCACCTTTATGGATACCTTACTCATCCATGATGATAGGTGCTGGATTAATGATACTTCAATACATCGCTGAAATAATCAAACTTTATGATGAAAAGGATAAAAATTAATGGATCCTTTATTTATAGCCATAATAGTTGCTGTTTTTACATTAATAGTTTTATTTTCAGGAATTCCAATAGCATTTGGTTTAAGCTTTGTATCAATTGCACTTTTAGTGGCGTTTGAAGGTTTTCAAATGCTAGATGTTTTTGCAGAAACGTTTTACGCTGGATTAAATTCTTTTGTTTTACTCTCAATTCCAATGTTCATTTTAATGGGAATGGCAGTTGCCAATTCTCCCGCAGGAAAAGATTTGTATACAGGATTAGATAGATGGCTTTGGAGACTTCCGGGCGGTCTAGTAATCTCTAATATTGGCGCTTGTTCAATTTTTGCTGCTTTAAGTGGATCAAGTCCTGCAACATGTGCTGCAATCGGAACAATGGGAATACCTGAAATGAGAAAAAGAGGTTACTCAGATCAAATTGCTACAGGAACAATAGCAGCTGGAGGAACTTTAGGAGTACTAATTCCACCAAGTATCGTTTTGATAGTTTATGGAATTGCAACCGGAACTTCTATTGGAAGATTATTTTTATGTGGGTTGATACCTGGTTTTATGTTGGCAGGAATGTTCGCAATTTGGGCTTTAATACACAGCTATTTTATTGATAAAGACTCTGCAAAAGCTTTAAAGAATAGAACACCACCAACTTTAAAAGAAAAAATAGAAGTTCTACCAAGAATTTTACCCTTTTTGGCAATCATAGCCGGCGTTTTATATGTTTTGTATGGTGGCGTTGCAACACCATCGGAAGCTTCAGGTGTAGGAGCATTTTTAGTCTTTGTACTAATCGCAGTAGTTTACAAAATTTATCAACCCAAAAAAATATGGAATATTGTTAAAGTTTCAATGAAAGAAAGTGTAATGATAATGTTTATCATTGCAGCCTCCTATCTATTTGCATTTACATTATCTCAACTTTACGTAACACAGTCTTTAGCACAGAGCATGGTGGAGTTAAGCTCAAACAAATGGGTAGTATTTATTTTAATAAATATTTTCCTCTTAATTGCAGGTTTCTTTTTACCACCAGTTGCAGTTATTGTTATGACTTCTGCTATATTGCTTCCAGTAATTACACAACTAGGTTTTGATCCATATTGGTTTGCAATTGTATTTACTATAAATATGGAAATTGGTCTTATTACTCCACCGGTTGGATTAAATCTTTATATTATAAAAGGAATTACACCTGATGTTAGTTTGTCTGAAATTTTAAAAGGATCAATACCTTTTATGATTATCATGGCGCTAGCAATACTAATTTTATGTATTTTTCCTGAAATTGTTACTTGGTTACCTGATAAAATAATGGGTAAAAGTTTAGGTTTTTAAGATATAAAAAGCACTATGTTAAATATAAAAAGAATTTTTGAGACCATTGCAGATGCTGGCCAAAGAATATTAGAAAAGAAGTCTATCGCTAAGTTCACCAAAAAAAGGGAGTTAATAGAACTTTGTGAAGATTTACTTTCGTCTAAAGGTGCTGCTTTTGGAATTACTTTAGCTAGAGATGTATTGTTTAGATATCATAACTTGTCTGAAGAAGAAAAATTAAAATTTCTTTTGAAAGTTAACGAAAAATATAAGCCTAATCCTGAAAATGTAGATGAGGCGATTAAGGATTATAGTCAGAATAAAAGCAGTAGATCAATTTTAAATTTATCAAGAGTATCGTCAGGTAAACGTAAAGAACTCTTTAAAAGATTAAATATGGCTCCAAACGGAACACCTGAAATAGTATCTTTGAGAGAGGATTTACAAAGCTTTTTAATAAAAAATCCTGAATTAAAAGATTTAGATTACGATCTGATAGATATCTTTAAAAATTGGTTTAATCCAGGATTTTTGAAATTAAGAAAAATAACTTGGGACACCAAAGCTGCTATATTAGAAAAATTATTAAAATATGAAAAAGTTCATTCAATGAAAGATATGAATGAATTAAAAATTAGACTTGGAGAAAATAGAAGATTTTTTGCTTATTTTCATCCTGCCTTAGATGAAGAACCAATTATATTTGTTGAAATAGCTTTAACAAAAGGTTTGGCAAAATCTATCCAAGAATTAACACGACCAAATAACGAAAAAAAAGAAAGTTACGATACTGCAACATTTTACTCTATTAGCAACTGTCAAGAAGGTTTATCCCGGGTCACATTAGGAAATTTTTTGATAAAAAGGGTAGTGTACGAGTTACAAGAAGAATTACCTGATGTTAAAAATTTTGGAACACTTTCTCCGATGATAGGTTTTGCTGATTGGGTCAAGTCTTTAGATAATGAAACATTAGGCGAAATTGTGAAAAAAGAAAATTTACCTAAAGTTGAGTTCTTGAAATCGTTAGGACTAAAAATAGGTGATAGAAAATTTATTGATAATAAAGATTTAATTGTAAAAATAGCGCTGAATTATTTAGCAATACAAAAAAATAAATTAGGCTTTCCAATAAATGATGTATGCAGGTTTCATTTAAACAATGGGGCAGAAATCGATGATCTGGTAATAAATGCTAATGTATCTGATGTGGGTTTTAAAAGATCATTTGGAGTGATGGTTAATTATAAATACGAGTTATCAAATATTGAGCAAAATCATCAAGAATATGTAAACGATAAAAAAATAAATTTATCGAGCAAATTAAAAAAATATGTCTAAATTAAATAGAACTGTTTCTGTTGCACCAATGATGGATTGCACAGATAAGCACGAGAGATTTTTTTTAAGATTAATTAGCAAGAACGTACTTTTATATACTGAAATGATTGTTTCAGAAGCCATTGATAGAGGGGATAAGAAGAAACTATTAGATTTTGATATGAGAGAAAAACCTGTAGCGCTACAGTTGGGAGGATCATCTCCAAAATTGTTAGGAAATGCTACTTATTTGGGTGAGGAATTTGGTTATGATGAAATAAACCTAAACTTAGGATGTCCGAGCAAAAAAGTTCAAAAAAATAGATTTGGAGCATGTTTAATACAAGAGCCCAATCTCGTTGCTGATTGTTTAAGTCACATGATATCAAAAACATCATTACCAGTAACTGTTAAAACAAGGATTGGTTATGACAACGTTGATCAATATGAAAATTTATACAATTTCATTAATACTCTAAAAGATACAGGTGTTAAAACATTCATAATACATGCAAGAAAAGCAATGCTAGGAAAATTTACTCCAAAACAGAATTTAAACATACCGCCACTAAAATATGAATATGTAAATAAATTAAAAAAAGATTTCAAAAATTTAGAAATTATAATTAATGGAGGGATAACTTCAACAGATCAAATTAAGGATCATTTAACAAATGTAGATGGAGTTATGATAGGTAGATCAATATATCAATCACCATATATGTTAGCTGATATTGAAAAACAAATTTTTAATAATGAGGATATTTTAACAAGACAAGAAGTAGTTCAACAATTAATTGAATATGTAAGAGAACAAATAAAAAAAGGAACAAGATTAAATCAAATTATGAGACACACACTTGGATTATTTCATGGACAAACAGGTTCAAGTTTTTGGAAAAGATATTTGAGTGAAAATATGTGTGTGAGAGATGCTGATATAAAAAAAATTGATCACTTTATGGATAAAGTAAAACTATATCCACAGACCTTGTCGGCAGGTCAAATTGAATAATACTCTTTTAGAGATTAATAATATTTATTTTATTTTCTTGATGATGGCTGCAGCCGTTCCAGTTGGATTTTTTGCAGGTTTTTTTGGAATAGGTGGTGGTCTTATATCTGTTCCATTTTTATTTTTTGTATTTGAAACATTTAATGTTGATAAAGATTATTTAATGCATTTATCTGTAGGAACTGCATTCTCTATTACAATTTTAACATCAACAGCATCTGTATTAACGCACAGAAAATATAAAGCTGTAGACTTTAATATAATTAAAAATTATGGAACGTTTGTCATTATAGGAGTTTTTACAGGAACTTTGATGGCTGCACTAATGAATACAAAAACATTGTTATTTTTTTTTTCAGCTGTTGTGTTCTTTTTCGGTGCTTACTTATTATTACAAAGTGAAAAATCAAAAAAAATAAAAAAAAATTTTAATATTTTTCCTAGAATAATATTTGGTTTTTTATCAGGATTAATTTCAGCTCCAATGGGCATAACTGGTGCAATGATGAATGTACCAATATTAAGATACTTTGGTTATCCTATAAATTTAGCAATAGGAAGTTCGGCTGCTATTGGTTTTGTAATAGCTTTATTTGGTTCAATTGGTTTTTTTACATCTGGGATGATGTTAAAAGCAGACATACCTTTAAGTATTGGTTTTATAAATATACCTGCATTCATAATATTTGTGCCAGTGACAACTGTTATGGCAAGAATAGGAGCCAAAACAGTTCAAAACCTTGATAGAATGAAAACTCAAAGACTTTTTGGTGTATTTTTATATGTAATTGGGACCTTATTTTTGTATAGATTTTTGGTGACTTAGGAGACGAGGTGGTTTCAGTCTCCCTCCGCCACCTCAATTATTATTATAATCGATTCTTTCAAATTTTTTTAACTCTTTTTAGTTGAAACTTAAATTTTTTGGTCGTAATCCCCAACCTTGCCGGTTTGCTGGAGAAGCTCATCAATAAAGTCAAATATTTTCTTTTTTCTTAAATCTGAAGTTGGACTTTCCGTAACAATTACTAACGACGGTTTGTTAGAAGATGCTCGTATTAAGCCCCAAGATCCATCTTCAAAAGAAAATCTTACACCATTAACTGTGAGTACATCATTTATAACTTGATCATCTATTTTTAACTTTTCTTCTTTTAATTCTTTTATTCTTTTAATCATATCATCAACAACACCATATTTTTCGCTATCTTTACAAAAAGGACCCATTGTTGGACTTTGGAAAGTTATTGGTAAATCTTTAAGAATATCGCTAATTTGTTTATCATTTCTCTCTAATAATTTACATACTTGTATTGCTGAGTTAATTCCATCGTCATACCCATATCCAAGAGGTTCGTTAAAAAAGAAATGACCACTTTTTTCAAATCCAGCTAATGCTTTATCTAAATTCACTTTTCTTTTGATGTGAGAATGTCCCGTTTTCCAATAAATAGTTTTACAATTATTTTGCTTTAAAATTTCATCTTTTGAATAAAGCCCGGTAGACTTAACATCGACAACAAATTTACTATTTTTATGATCTTTAGATAAGTTTCTTGCAATCAAAAGCCCTATTTTATCGGAGAAAATTTCGTTACCTTTATTATCTATTACTCCTACTCTATCCCCATCACCATCAAAGCCGAAACCAATATCTGCATTATTTTCTATAACAGACTTTGATATAGCATGAAGCATCTCTAAATCCTCAGGATTTGGGTTGTATTTTGGAAATGTCCAATCCAATTCACAATCCATCTCAATCACTTCACAACCTATTCCTCTTAATATATCTGGAGCAAAAATGCCTGCAGTTCCATTTCCACATGCAACCACTGCTTTAATTTTTTTCTTTATTCGATTTTTATTAATCAAATCATTTTTATAAACATTTTTAAAACTATCTATTATTTTCAATTTTCCTTCACCTTTCACAAAATTTTGATTTAAAGTGATTTCTTTTAACTCTTTCATTTCATCTGGTGCATGAGTTAGCCCTTTTTTGATACCCATTTTTACACCTGTCCAACCATTTTCATTATGACTGGCTGTTACCATTGCAATTGCATCAGACTCTAAATTAAATTGAGCAAAATAAACCATTGGAGATAATGACAAACCTATGTCTTCAACATTACATCCTGTTGAAATCAGACCTTTAATCAAATTTTTTTTGATATGCTCGCTATACGATCTGTAGTCATGTCCTACTACAACTCTTGGGTTATTTTTTTGTGTGTGTTTTATTATTTGGGAGCCAAGACCTTTTCCTAATGAATCGATTCCTCCGTCATCAATGTCTTTTTCATATATCCATCTTGCGTCATATTCACGAAAGCCATAAGGATCAATTTTTAATGAATTATTCATGTGGATATATGTACATTTTTTTAAAATTTTTATTGATAAATTTTCCTAAAGTTCTATAAATGTTCTATTGATTTACAATTTATATAGTATATCAGGTAAATCTACACACTACATCTAGTTATTTACTAGATTTTTTAGTATAAAGAAAAAAAAGGAGTTTAATGAACAAAATATTGTCTCAGGCAATCAGGAAAGCTGTCTCTGATTTTAAACCAGCGGAAAACGTCAGCAATAAAGACAAAAGACCAGATTTATTTTCTTTAAATAATAACACAGAATTATTTCAAAATTCAAAAGGCATCACTATCAAAATTGATAGATCAAAAGATGACAAACTAACTGATTTTGGTAGAGCAACATTAAGCGATAGATATCTTGGTGAAAACGAGTCATTCCAGGACTTATTTGCTAGAGTAGCAAGTCATTATGCAGACGACAACTTACATGCGCAAAGACTTTATAATTATATAAGTAATCTTTGGTTTATGCCAGCAACTCCAGTTTTATCAAACGGTGGAACAAAAAGAGGATTGCCAATTTCATGTTTTTTAAACGAAGCAGGTGATAGTTTAAATGGAATACTAGATCTTTGGAGTGAGAATGTCTGGCTTGCAGCAAAAGGTGGAGGTATTGGAAGTTATTGGGGAAATCTAAGATCTATTGGTGAGAAAATTGGTAGAGTTGGTAAAACTTCAGGAATAATCCCTTTCATTAAAGTTATGGACTCATTAACTATGGCAATCAGCCAAGGCTCTTTGAGAAGAGGATCGGCAGCATGTTATCTTCCAATTGATCATCCTGAAATTGAGGAATTCATTGAAATGAGAAGACCAACAGGTGGTGATCCGAATAGAAGATCTTTAAATCTTCATCACGGAGTACTAGTATCAGATGCATTTATGCGTGCAGTAGAATTAGATGAACAATGGGCACTAAAAAGTCCAAAAGATCAATCTGTTCAATCAACAGTTTCAGCAAGAAACTTATGGATTAGATTATTAACTGCAAGAATTGAAACTGGAGAGCCATATATTGTTTTCATTGATACGGTTAACAGAATGATACCACAACACCATAAACTTGCAGGTTTAACAGTAAAAACTTCAAATCTATGTAGTGAAATTACTTTACCAACAGGTATTGATAAAGATGGCAGAGATCGAACAGCTGTTTGTTGTTTATCGTCTCTAAATCTAGAAACATATGATGAGTGGAAAGATGATGAAAGTTTTATACCAGATGTAATGAGATTTCTTGATAATGTATTAACCGATTTTATTGAAAAAGCACCAGAGTCTTTTAGTGATGCAACTTATGCAGCTTTAAAAGAAAGAAGTGTGGGTTTAGGTGTAATGGGTCTCCATTCATTTTTTCAACAAAAAATGATCCCATTCGAGTCTGTAATGAGCAAAGTTTGGAATAAAAAAATATTTGAAAACATTCAAAAACAAGTTGATCAGTCATCAAAAGATTTAGCTGAGGAAAGAGGTGCATGCCCAGATGCTGCAGACTACGGAATTAATGAAAGATTTTCAAATAAAACTGCGATAGCTCCTACCGCTTCAATTTCAATCATTTGTGGAGGAACATCTCCAGGGATTGAACCAATAGCCGCAAACAGCTATACACACAAAACATTATCTGGATCATTTAATGTAAGAAATAAGTACTTAAGCAAATTGTTAGATACACACGGCAAAAACGATGATGATACTTGGTCTTCTATTACAACTAACCAAGGTTCTGTTTCGCATCTTGATTTCTTAACACAACAAGAAAAAGATGTATTTAAAACAGCTTTTGAGCTAGATCAGAAATGGATTGTAGAATTGGGTGCTGATAGAACACCTCATATTTCACAAGCACAATCAATAAATATATTTATACCTGCAGACATTCACAAAAGAGACTTGCACCAAATTCATTTCCAAGCATGGAAAAAAGGTTTGAAGAGTCTTTATTACTGCAGATCTAAATCAATACAAAGAGCGGAAAATGTAAATGATGCAAGTTCTACAGATGTAACTACAAATGTTTACAAATCAAAAAAACAAGAAAATCAACAACCAGAATACGAGGAGTGTTTATCATGTCAGTAGAAAATCTAAAAGAAGCAAAACAAAAAATTATCGAACCAAAAAAAATGGGATTACTAGTAGAGAACCCTGTTTACAAACCATTTAGGTATCCGTGGTGTTACGATGCCTGGTTAACTCAACAAAGAATTCACTGGTTACCAGAAGAAGTTCCACTAGGTGATGATGTTAGAGATTGGCAAAAAAACTTATCACAATCAGAAAAAAATTTATTAACCCAGATTTTTAGATTTTTTACTCAAGCTGATGTAGAAGTTAACAACTGTTATTTAAGACATTACACTTCTGTTTTTAAACCAACTGAAGTTTTGATGATGATGACAGCATTTGCATCTATGGAGACAGTTCATGTAGCTGCTTATTCGCATCTATTAGATACTATTGGTATGCCTGAGTCTGAATACTCCGCATTCATGAAGTATAAAGAGATGAAGGATAAATATGATTACATGCAAAACTTTAATGTAAACTCAAAAGAAGATATTGCAAAAACAGTAGCTGTATTTAGTGCTTTTACTGAAGGACTTCAATTGTTTGCAAGTTTTGCAATTTTATTAAACTTTCCAAGACACAATAAACTTAAAGGAATGGGTCAGATAGTAACTTGGTCAGTAAGAGATGAAACTCTTCATTGTAATTCTATGATACGAATTTTTAAAGAGTTCATTAAAGAAAATCCTGAAATATGGACTCCACAACTTAAAAAAGAACTTTATGAAGCTTGCAGAACAATAATTGAGCATGAAGATGCGTTTATCGATTTAGCTTTTGAAATGGGTCCAATGCAAGGTTTAACTGCACAAGAAGTTAAAGACTACATAAGATTTATTGGAAACAGAAGATTGTCTCAATTAGGTTTAGAGCCAATTTATGATATTAAGAAAAATCCTCTAACTTGGTTAGATACGATGTTAAATGCAGTAGAGCATATGAACTTCTTTGAAGGAAGAGCTACTGAATATTCAAAAGCATCTACACAGGGTAGCTGGATTGATGCATTTTCCTAATAGTTAATGATTGTAAGTCCATGCATAAGTATATGTAAGACTGATCCTGTATCAGGCTTATGCTATGGATGCGGTAGATCCGATGAAGAAAAGAAAATTTGGAAAGACCCCGAAACAACAGATGATTGGAAAAATAACAATCTAAAAGAAATCGAAAACAGGCTTTCAGGTTGGCAGTTAGAGAGTTTTAAAATGTCTTATAAAAACAAAATTGAAAAAGGCGTTTCTTTGTATAAACAAAAACAAATTAAATAGAATATATTTTAACAGTATAGATAATTAACCAAGTAAATTTAAATAATTAAACTTTTTCTTTGTCTTTATAATTTTCTTCTTCATTAAAAACTTTATTCTTCTTTGTGTTTAAAATGTCAGCAAAACTATGATTCACATCCCTATGCCCAGCTTCATCGTCTCTTATCACTTTTACTACATCTTTTAGTCTAGAATTTAACGGAAGGTTCCAGTAATTTATTGCTATCTCAGGAGCCTTAATATTTTCAATTTTACCTTCTTCTATTTCATTTAAGTACTCAGTGTAACTTATGACGGCTTCTTCTTCAAAATACCCAACAATTCTATGAGCAGTCTTCTGTGATATTAAATATATAAACAGATACATCAAAATAAATATAAATTGTGCAATCATTATAATTAATCTTTCTATAAAGGTAGGTTTTGCAATTTTAATAAAAGTCATTAAATGCATTCTTTCATTTGCAGCTTCATCAAGTAGAATTTTGATCCAACCTTTGTCGTCTTGCATTTTTCTTAAAGATTTTAAATGTAACAACATTCCAGCCACCATACCTGGTACAGCAGCTACAGTTTCTAAGACCACAGCTCTATGCCCATACTTTTTTTTGAAAAAAGTATCAGCCAAGAATCTTAAAAATTTTGTAAATGCAAAAGCAATTTTATCACTTAAATTTAGAGGTCTATGATGCCTATTTAAATTTTCCATTAGTTATATATGGCGATTATTTAATATTTTTAAATAGGTAAGTTAGACCTATCTTCTAAAACTCCAATAGGTGTGGTTAATTGGACCTTGTATTAAGAAGGTCACTTTGGTTTAATTCTTTATTAACTTAAGAGAGGAAATAATGAAAAAAACGTTCAATTTGCTTCTAAGTGCAATATTGGTAGTAACTTCATTTATTGGGTTAGGAAATATAGCTGTCGCTGATGGCCATGGTTTTCCTTCAAAACCTATTGAAGTTGTAACACATGCTGGATTAGGTGGTGGTACAGATACAACTGCTAGAATGTTGCTTATTAGAACAAGAAAAAATTTAAAAAATAATGCTTACATCACTCCAAAAAAAGGAGACAGTGGTAACAAAGCTATGGCTTATGTTAAATCAAAGCCAAGAGACGGTCATACTGTCCTAGCAATTACTCCAACTCACTTATTTAGAATGGCTAGAGGAAATGCTGAATTAAAAATTGATGACTTTGTGGGTGTTGCAAGAACAACAGTTGATCCAATTGTTATATTTGTAAATGCAAAAAGCCCTTACAAAACCATTGAAGATTTGATTAAAGCAGGAAACAAAAAGCCAATTAAGTATGGTGGAACAAACGTTGGAAGTGTTGACCATATTTCAGGTTTAATTTTTTCAAGAGAAGCAAAAACAAAAATTGCTTTTGTACCATTCGAAGGTGGTGGAGCTATAATGACTAGCTTGGTTGGAAATCAAATTGAGGCTGCTGGATTAAATTTAGATGAAGGTAAAGATCAATTAGATGCAGGTGAATTAAGAGTATTAGCAGTAATGTCTGATCAAAGAATGTCAGCTTTACCAGATACTCCTACTTTAAAAGAGAAGGGGATCAATGCATCATTTGCTACCGTTAGAGGTGTAGTTGTTCTTAAAGGAACGCCACAAGAAACTATCAATACTCTTGAAAAAGGTTTCTTAAAAGCTATGAAGCATCCAGTTTATCAAAACTACCTACAAGGTGCTGGATTAGACTCATCTAGTGTTGCAGGAGCAGCAGCATGGGATGCAGAAATTAAATCTATTTACAAAGAAGCACGTGCAGCTTTAGTAAGTTTAGGTTTAGCTAAATAATATCAAAAATAATAGCGGGGGAGTAGATCCCCCGTTAGTCACCACAATGATAAAAGATATAAAAATTCTTAGTGTAATAATTATTATTTCTGTCGCATTATTTGGATATACTTTCACATTTGATGAAGTACCGGAAATATTGGCACAAGGTATGCAACCTACAATGATGCCTAGATTAATTTTTTCATTAATAATTTTTCTGTCTGTATTTCAATTAGTCCAAAATAAGAAGTTAAAGTCTGAAACAAAAGAACTAATTAGAAGAAACGCCTTCATTACATTTGGTTATACTCTTTTTATAGTTTTGATAGCAGATAAATTAGGTTTTTTTATCTCTATATTTTTATACACACTTGTAATGCCAATTTTGTGGCAAAGGAAAGATTATATAAAAATATTTTTTTATTCTCTTGTAATATCAATATTTGTATTTGTTTTTTTTACATTAGTTCTACAACTAAAATTTCCACAAGGAATTCTTGAGGAATTCATAATAAGGAATTTCTACTAATGGATTTTTTGTCTAATATTTCTTTAATTCTAAATTATACAACATTTGGTCTTATTTTAGGTTCTACTATTGTTGGAGTTTTAATAGGTGCACTACCAGGATTAAGTTCAGGTATGGCAATTGCATTATTATTACCTTTTACAATTTACCTAGAGCCGAGCCAAGCAATAGCTGCAATGGCTGCATTATATTGTGGAGGCACTTTTGGTGGTTCAATAACTGCAATATTAATCAATGCTCCAGGAGCTCCACCAGCTGCTGCTACTGCATTTGATGGATTTCCAATGGCGCAAAAAGGTGAAGCTGGAAGAGCCTTAGGAATGGCAGCTGTATCAAGTGTGGTTGGAGGAATACTATCTCTTATTGTGTTAATTATTTTCGCACCAACTTTGGCCAGAATTGCATATAAGTTTGGTCCGCCAGAGTATTTTGCACTAGCAATTTTTGGATTATCCATGCTTGCATCAATCAGTTCTAAATCCCCTGTAAAAAATTTAATTGGTGGTTTAATTGGTTTGTTTGTTGCAACAATAGGAGTTCATTTAACAACTGGTGTATCAAGGTTTACATTTGGAGTAGCAGAATTATTTGAGGGAATAAGCTTTGTTCCAGTCTTAATAGGTTTATTTGCAATGTCTGAGATTTTGGTTCAAGCATCTAAAAGTGAATTACTATTAGAGAGGATTAAATTTTCAGCAATTAAGCTTCCCTCAATTTCAGAATTTAAAAATTGCGCAAAGACAATTCTAAGATCTTCAGGCATTGGAACATTTATTGGTATTCTTCCTGCTGAGGGAGGAACGGTTAGTGCAATGATTGGATATAATGAAGCCAGAAGATGGTCTAAAAATAAGGATAATTTTGGCAAAGGCGAAATAGAAGGTGTTGCTGCGCCAGAATCTGCAAATAATGCAGCAACTGGTGGAGCTATGATACCAACTCTTGCTTTAGGTATTCCAGGTTCAGCAACGACTGCAGTGATTTTAGGTGGTTTTCAAATTCACGGTTTAAGAGCTGGCCCTTATCTATTTGAACAGCAACCTGATCTTTTGTACACAATTTTTTACGGAATGTTATTGGCTAACTTTATATTTCTAATTTTTGGGTTGCTTGGAGCAAAAATATTTTCAAGAATATCATTAATACCAAGAGGTTATTTATGGCCGTCAGTTTTTGTATTTTGCTTAGTTGGATCTTATGGTTTGTCCCAATCAATGGTAGATGTTTATATTATGTTAATTTCAGGTGTAGCTGGGTTCTTTTTAAGGAGATATGGTTTTTCTCCTGCACCAATTATAATGGGAATTGTACTTGGAGAACTAGTTGAAAATTCACTAGCTCAGTCAATAATAATTTTTGATCAAAATATATTTATGTTTTTCACTAGACCAATAGTACTAGTATTTTTTGCATTAACTTTTTTAAGTTTATTTTACAGACCAATTAAAAATCTAATAATGAAAGGAAAATAATGACCAAAGCTTTTACACCAAATATTAAATCTAAAAGAGGGAAAGACTTAACGAAATATGTTGCAAACTTTGTATACAAAACAAAATTTAAAAGCATTCCAAAAGAGGTAGTTGAATTAGCAAAAAAACATATTTTAGATGGTTTTGGTCTAGCATTATCAGGTTCGGTTGCAAGAACGGGAAACTACTTATTTGCACATATAAAAAAAAGTTCAGCTAAAGGAAAAGCAACTGTTATAGGATCTAAAATGAAAGTACCCACTAACTTTGCAGCATTAGCAAATGGTGTTGGAATACATTCTGATGATTATGATGATACACAATTAGCAGTAGCAAAAGATAGAGTTTATGGTCTTTTAACACATCCAACAGCCCCTTGTTTGCCTAGTGCTTTTGCTGAAGGAGAAGTTAATAAAATAAATGGAAAAGACTTTCTAAATTCATATTTGATAGGTGTTGATGTTGAATGCAAAATCTCAGAAGCCATGTCTCCACGTCATTATCAACATGGCTTTCATTCAACAGCTACTTGTGGAACATTTGCGTCAGCTTCTGCAGCAGCCAAAATAAGAAAATATGATTTAAATAAAATTGTAAAATCTTTAGGTATTGCCGCATCCCTTAGTGCTGGATTAAGAGAAAACTTTGGAACAATGACTAAACCACTGCATGCAGGTAGAGCTGCAGAAAGTGGAGTTATAGCTTGTGATTTAGTAAGATATGGATGGTCATCTACTGATAAAATTTTAGAATCTCCAAGAGGTTTTTTTCAGGCACATGGTGGAGGATATAATATTAATTCTTTGAAAGGTAAGCTTGGAAGACCATGGACTTTTAAATCACCTGGAATTTCGATTAAACCACATCCTTGTGGATCCTTAACACATCCTGGGATGACTAAAATGCTAGAGTTAATAAAAAAATTCGATATTAAACCTGAACAAGTTTTAAAGATCGATGTAGGCACAAACCATAATATGCAAAACGCTCTAATACATCATAGACCAAAAAATGAATTTCAAGCAAAATTCAGTATGGAATATTCAATGGCAATATTGCTAATGGATAGAAGAGCTTACATACCAGAATACCAAGATAAGAGAATTAACAAACCAGATGTGCAACAAATGATAAAAAAAGTTAATTTTTATAAAAATAAAATAGCTGAAGCCGCTGGCTATGATAAGATGACGACTATTATTGATATCTACTTAAAAAATGGAAAAAGAATATCTGGTAGAGGTGATTTTGGTAAAGGAAGTCCTGCAATCCCAATGACATATGATGAAGTTGCTGACAAATTCTTAGGATGTACAGAATTTGCCAAGTGGCCATCTACAAAGTCAAAAAAAATCATTGATACAGTCAGAAATTTAGAGAAAGTAAAAGATATTAGAATTTTAGGGAAATTATTATCTAAATAATTATCTTTGATTTAAAAGCATAACTTGCCTATGCTTATTACCTTTGTACTTAGCCAAAGGTCTTATCAACTTATTAGATGCATGTTGTTCCATTATGTGAGCTGACCAACCTGTAATTCTTGAAATAACAAATATTGGAGTAAAGAAGTCGGTATCAAAACCCATTAAGTGGTAGGTCGGACCAGTAGGATAGTCAACATTCGGGTGTATATTTTTTTTGTCTATCATTTCTTTTTCAACAATTTCATAAATTTTCATAAATTTTTTGTCTTTCTTAATCTTACACACTTTTTCAAAATAACTTTTCATTGTTGGTACTCGAGAATCTCCACTTTTATAAACTCTATGTCCAAATCCCATAACTACTTCTTTATTTTTAAGTGCGTTTTTAATCCATTTGAGAGCCTTTTCGGGTTTTTTTATTTTATTCATCATATGCATAACCTCTTCATTTGCTCCACCGTGTAGCGGTCCTTTTAAACTTGCTATAGCTCCTGTTATCGCACCATGAATATCAGATAGACTACTTGTTATTGTTCTGGCAGTGAAAGTTGAAACATTAAAACTATGTTCTGCGTATAAAATTAAAGATACATCGAAGGCTTTTACAATTTCTTTTTGTGGGACTTTTCCAAAACACATATAGAAAAAGTTTTCTGCAAAGGTTAATTCTTTCTTTGGCTTTATAATTTTTTTACCTTTTCTAATTCTATAAAAGGCCGCTAAAGCAGTTGGTGTTTTAGCTAAGATTCTCAAAGCTTTTCTTGTGTTTGCCTCTCGTGAATTATCTGTTGTCTCTTTATCTTCTAATCCCATAACACTAACAGCTGTTCTAGCCACATCCATTGGATGTGATTTTTTTGGCATATGCTTGATTATTTCATAAAGATTTTTTGATAAATCTCTTTGTCCTTTTTCAATTTTCTCAAATTGTCTAAGTTCAATTGTATTAGGTAAATCTCCTTTTAAGATTAAATACGCTGCTTCTTCAAATCTACAAAATTCACAAAGATCTTGGACTGCATAACCTCTGTAGGTTAATGAATTAATTTCAGGCATAACTTTAGAAACTTCTGTTTCATCAACGACTATCCCTAGTAGACCTTTTTTTACTTCATCACTCATTATTCATGTCCTTCAGTACTAAAATTATATATTTTTTCATCTAGTGAATTATATTTTTCATATTCTACTAGATCGTATAATCTTTTTCTCGTTTGCATCTTATCTATAATATTATTTTGATGTCCATCAGCAAAAATGGCACGTAAACCGTCCTCAACGCTTTTCATTGCCAATCTTTGCGTTGTAACTGGGTATATTACAATATTATATCCAAGCTCCTCTAAGCGTTTAAAATCAAGTAACTTTGATTTTCCAAATTCAGTCATATTAGCCAAAAGATAACAATCTAATGATTTTCTAACCTTTTCAAATTCTGTTTCATCTTTTAAAGCTTCAGGAAATACTATTTCAGCACCAGCATCTATATATGATTTACAACGGTCAATCATTTTATCAATACCCTCAACATTTTTTGCGTCCGAACGTGCAATAATTTTAAAGTGTTTATCTGACCTTGCATCTACACATTCTTTAATTTTTTTTGTCATTTCTTCCTTTGATATCAATTCTTTATTATCTAAATGACCACATCTTTTTTGTGCTATTTGATCTTCTAAATGAATTGCAGATATACCAAATTTTTCAAATGTGCTTACTGTATCTTTACATGACTTAAATCCAGTATCAACATCAACAATAGTTGGAAGATTAGTTACTCTTGCAATTTGTTTAGATCTATTACTTACATCACTAAGTGTTGTTAGTCCAATATCTGGGTAGCCTAAATCATTAGACATAACTCCTCCCGATACATAAACACCATCATATCCAATCTCTTCAATTACTTTCGCCGTTAAAGGATTGTAAGCACCTGGAATTCTTAAAATTTTATTTGATTTTAATTTATTATCTAAATCCAATCTTTTTTCTTCAGGTTTTTTATCAACGAAGTGCATTAAAATATTCCCTTTTTATTATTAATCTTTAAATAACTTTTTTTAACCTCAATATTTAATTTTGTTAACTGGTTATTTTTTAATTTTTTTAAATTTTGGACATCTCTTAAAAATCTATCACTCTCTTTCTTTGAGATAATATTTTCAGTTAGTATTTTAAATTTATTAATATAATTATTTCTTTTAAAAGGCCTTTTACCATGTGGATGAGCATCTGCCCTTTCTAGTTGTTCAACAATTTTTTTTCCATTATTCAGAGTAATCACAACTTTAGCACCAAATGATTTTTTCTTTGGATCTGGATCATGATATTTTTTTGTCCATTTTTTATCTTCTTGAGTTTTAATAGATTTCCATATTTTAATAGTGCTTTTTTTATTAGCTCTAGCTTTAGTGTAAGATTTTACATGATGCCAATCTGCATCCTCTAAAGCTACGGCAAATATATACATTATTGAGTGATCTAAGGTTTCCCTACTTGCATTTGGATCCATTTTCTGTGGATCATTTGCTCCGGTTCCGATTACATAATGAGTATGATGACTAGTGAATATATCAATTTTCTTTATCGTATTTAAATTTTTAATTTTCTTGTTTAGTGCTTTTGCAATATCAATTAATGCCTGAGCTTGATATTCTGCAGAATATTCTTTTGTATATGTTTCAAGTATAGCTTTTTTTTCCTCATTCTTTTTTGGCAAAGGAACAAAATACTTTCCTTTTTTTCCATCAAGTATTCTTGCTATAACACTGTCTTCACCTTCATAAATAGGGCTTGGAGCTCCTTCACCCCTCATTGTTCTATCAACCGCTTCAATTGCTAATTTACCTGCGTGTGCTGGTGCATATGCCTTCCAACTTGAGATCTCTCCTTTTCTTGATTGTCGTGTTGATATACTTACATGTAAAGCTTGTTGAACTGCTTGATAAATAGTTTCTGTATTTAATTTTAACATTGATCCTATTCCTGCAGCAACACTAGGTCCAAGGTGAGCAATGTGATCAACTTTATGTTTATGTAAACAAATAGCTTTTACAAGATTAACCTGAACTTCATATGCAGTAATAATACCTCTTAATAAATCATTTCCATTTTTCTTTAACTGCTGTGCTACAGCTAAAAGAGGGGGTATGTTATCTCCAGGATGACTATAATCTGCTGCAAGAAAAGTGTCGTGAAAATCTAATTCTCTAACTGCAGTACCATTTGCCCAAGCTGCCCACTCACAATCAAATCTTAATTTTGAGCTTACACCAAATAGATTAGATCCATTTTTTCTTAAATGTTTTTTTGCCATTTCTCTTGCTGATATGACTGGTTTTCTATTTAGAGAAGCTATTGCAACTGATGCATTATCAATAATTCTGTTGATAACCATCTCAATAGAATTTTTATTAAGTTTGGCGTTATCACTTGCGATCTCAGCTATTTTCCATGCAAGCTGCCTCTTTTTTGGTAAACTTTTTTTTGAAGGATAAACTTTAACTGTATGTTTAATCATTGAAAAATTTAATACTCCCTGAAAAAGATTTAATCAACACTAATTGTTTATATATTTATTAATTATCCGCTCAATCCCATTAAAATCTTTTATTAAATGGTTATGATATATTTCATTTATACTTTTGTCAGTATATCCATCTTCCAACAATATAAACGGCAGACCAGCAGCTTTTGCAGACTCAGAATCTGTTTCACTATCACCTATCATTAATGACTTATTTAATTCACCTTGAATAATTTCAATTACATTTGTTAAGTGTCTAGGATCTGGTTTGCAATAATCAAAAGTATTATGTCCGGCTACATATTCAAAAAAATCGTAAACTTTAATTTTTTTTAAAAGATCTACTGCCAAATGTTCGGTCTTATTTGTACAAACTGCCATTGAAATATTATTATTTTTACACCATTTCAGAAAATCCAAAACACCAGGAATTAGTTTACTTTCAACTGCAATATTTTTTCCATAATAATCAATAAATTCATCAACCATTTTTGATTTTATTCTTTCATCATCAATTTTTTTTAGTTCTTTTCTTGCCTGATTCCATAAAGATTTTCCAATCATAGAAGCGGCACCTTTTCCAACCAGATTTCTAATTTCATTTGTAGATTTAGTTTCATATCCAAATTTTTGCATCACATGATTATGCGCATTCATCAGATCTGGAGCTGTATCTATTAATGTTCCATCTAAATCAAAAAGAACTGTGAATTTTTGTGTCATTTAAAAAGTATTAATAAGAAATAAATTGTGAGTTAATTAAACTAATACCTGATTATATACAACTATCAAATGAGTTTACAAAATTTACAAAATAAACTTAGAGATAAATTTTTAAAAAAAGGTGTCAAAATGAAGGGTCCTGATACAGTTTTTTTCTCTAAAGATACAAAAATAGGAAAGAATGTTGAGATAGAACCCTATGTTGTATTTGCTAACAATGTCCAAATTGGAAATAATGTAAAAATTCTATCTTTTTCTCATCTCGAAGGAGTTAAAATAGAAAACAATGTAAGCATTGGTCCATATGCACGTTTAAGACCAGGCTCTAAAATAAAATCTGGTTCAAAAATTGGAAATTTTGTAGAAGTAAAAAAAAACTATTATAGACAAAAATTCTAAAGTTAATCATTTATCATATATTGGGGATACCGAAGTTGGGAAAAATGTAAATATTGGAGCTGGAACTATAACTTGTAATTATGATGGAAAGAAAAAAAGTAAAACAAAAATTAAAGACAAAGTGTTCGTGGGTTCAAATACATCTTTAGTGGCACCAGTTACTTTAAATGAGAAAAGTGTGATTGGCGCGGGATCTGTAATTACTAAAAATGTAAATAAAGGCTCATTAGCATTAACTAGATCAAATCAACAAGAAAAAAAAAATTATAAAATAAAATAATAAATGTGTGGAATAATTGGAATTACTAGCTCTAATGAAGTTACTACCAGAATAATAACTTCTTTGAAAAAGCTAGAATATAGAGGCTATGACTCAGCAGGTATAGCGACACTTTCAAATGGAAATATAAATGAGGTTAAATGTGAGGGTAGAGTCGAAGCTTTAGAGAAAAATATTATTCAGTCAAATATATCTGGTACAATTGGAATTGGGCATGTCAGATGGGCTACGCATGGTAGACCTAGCACAATCAATGCACACCCACATTCTTCTGAAGCAGTTTCAGTGGTACACAATGGAATTATAGAAAATTCAACTTTGCTAAAGAAAACTTTAGAAAAACAGGGCTATAAATTTAAATCTCAAACAGATACAGAAGTAATTGTTCATTTAGTAACTGAGTATTTAAAAGAAAATAATTTAAAAGACACCATTATAAAAGTTTTAAAAAGATTACATGGCAGTTTTGCCTTAGGAATTATATTTAAAGATCACCAAGATCTGATAGTGGGCGCGAGAAGGGGTTCACCTCTTGCTGTAGGATATGGACCAAGCGAGCATTATTTAGGTTCAGATTCTTATGCATTAAAATCGATGACTAACAAAATTTCCTATTTGAATGATGGTGAGTTTTGCATTTTAAAAAAAGATCTAGTGGAATTTTTCGATACAGAAGGAACTAAAGTAAATAAGAAAATTTTAAATTTATCTAAAGATGAGCAAAATTACGAAAAAGGTGAGTACAAGTATTTTATGGCTAAAGAAATAGATGAACAGCCTGAAACTTTAAAGAATTGTGTGAACGAATATATAGATAAACATAATAAAGAAATTAACATTTATAATTTTCCTTGGAAAATCAAAGAAATTTCATCTGTTATTTTAATAGGATGTGGAACAGCTTATCATTCCTGCCTTGTTGCAAAGTACTGGTTTGAGCAAAATACAAATTTAGATGTTAGCGTTGATATAGCATCAGAATTTAGATACAGAAAAATAAGATTTAAAAACGATGCTTTATATATATTCGTATCACAATCAGGAGAAACAGCCGATACTTTTGCTGCTTTAGATTTATGTAAAAGAAATAATGTTAAAACATGTGCAATAGTAAATGTTGTTGAAAGTTCAATTGCAAGAGATGCAGATTTAGTTTTACCAATACATTGTGGTCCTGAGGTTGGGGTAGCTTCAACAAAAGCTTTTTTAGGACAAATGTTAGTCTTATATTTATTATGCACAAAACTTTCTTATGAACAAAAATCAATTGATAAAAAAAAATATGTTAAGAAAATTGACGATTTATTATCTTTGTCTAATTCTGCAAAAAAAACTCTGACTACAGATGATAAGATGCAGACTTTAGGTAAAGATTTTGCAAACTCTAAAGGATCAATGTTTTTAGGCAGAGGGTACTCATATCCAATAGCTTTAGAAGGAGCATTAAAACTTAAAGAGTTGGCATATGTTCATGCAGAAGGATATCCAGCTGGAGAAATGAAACATGGACCACTTGCATTGATAGAAGAAGGTATGCCTGTAGTTGTGATAGCCCCAAGAGATGAGCATTACAAAAAAACAATATCAAACATGCAAGAAGTTATTTCTAGGGGTGCAAAGGTTTTGCTAATAACAAATAAAAGTGCGGATGAAGTTTATTCCGAAAATATTTGGGAACAGATTGAAGTAGATCATATTTCAGATGAATTAATTCCTTTTTTAACAACAATACCTTTACAAAAGTTAGCTTATTATTCAGCATTAGATATGGGATATGATATAGATAAACCAAGAAACCTAGCTAAATCAGTTACTGTTGAATAATTGATAAAGTCTGCTAAAACAATTTACAGTTGAAATGAAAAATTGGAAAATAAATAGCTGGAGAAATTATCCTGTTAAACACATACCTACATATGATGACCAACAGGAATTAGATAATGTTTTAAATAAATTAAAAACATTCCCACCACTTGTTTTTGCTGGTGAAACTCGTCATTTGAAAGATCAATTAGCAAAGGTTGTCGATGGAGAAGCTTTTCTTCTGCAGGGAGGAGATTGCGCTGAAAGTTTTGCGGAATTTCATCCAGATAATATAAGAGACACATTTAAAGTCATACTGCAAATGGCTTTGGTATTGACATATTCTGCATCATTGCCAGTTGTAAAAGTAGGGAGAATTGCTGGTCAGTTTTCAAAACCAAGAAGCGCCGAAACTGAGAAACAGGGCGATAAAGAATTACCAAGTTATTTAGGGGACAATATCAATGCAATAGATTTTAATGAAAAAGCTAGAAGGTATGACCCAAAAAGAATGTTTAAAGCATATTCACAATCAGCTTCAACATTAAATCTTTTAAGAGCATTTTCAAAAGGTGGTTTTGCAGATTTAAACAAAGTTCACTTATGGAATTTAGATTATATTAAGAAAAGTCCTCAAGATAAAAAATTTAAAGATTTAGAAGATAAAATTGCTGATGCTTTGGCATTCATGGAAGCGTGTGGAATTACATCAGATTTTAATAATAGATTATATACAGTAAATTTTTGGACTTCTCACGAAGCACTTCATCTACCTTTTGAAGAAAGTATGACTAGAGTTGACTCTACAACTGGTGAATACCATGATACTTCAGCACATTTTGTTTGGATTGGTGATAGAACAAGACAATTGGATGGGGGACATGTTGAATTTTGTAAAGGTATAGAAAATCCATTGGGGATAAAGTGTGGCCCAACATCTAAACCAGATGAGATTGCTAAAATTTGCGAAGTTTTAAATCCTAAAAATGAGAAAGGCAAAATTACATTAATTTCAAGATTTGGACATCAAAATGTAGAAAAATTTCTGCCTAAATTAATTAGAGGTATAAAAAAAGAGGGATTAAATGTTGTTTGGTCATGTGATCCAATGCATGGAAATACAATAAAATCAACTAGTGGTTTTAAAACAAGACCTTTTAATGATGTGGTTAATGAGGTGAAAAATGTTTTTGCAGTTCACCAGGCAGAAGGTTCATATGCTGGAGGTCTGCACGTAGAAATGACAGGTCAAGATGTGACAGAGTGTACAGGAGGAGCCAAAAAAATATCAGATGCTGATTTATCAAGTAGGTATCATACTCATTGTGACCCTAGATTAAACTCTGATCAAGCTATTGAGTTAGCATTTTTGATTTCGGATGAGATAAAAAAGAATAGTTTATATTCCAAAACTGCAATAAAAGCGGCATCTTAACAGATTT
>QCSH01000008.1 GCA_003211555.1 Pelagibacteraceae bacterium AG-470-G21 | reverse complement strand
CAACGTTAATACTTATAAGTGCTGAATTATTGAGAAGAAGATCGGAACGTTTAAGAGGAATTAATAGATAATTAATTAACTGATTCTATAATAGTTGCTATACCCATTCCCAAGCCTATACATTGAGTAGATAGAGCATATTTTTTATCTTCACGTCTAAGTAAATCGGCAGCTTTCCCAGTAATTCTTGCCCCTGTAGCACCGAGTGGATGACCTAATGCTAATGCACCACCATCTAAGTTTATTTTATTTTGGTCAATACCAAGATCTTTAACGCATGCAATTGACTGAGATGCGAACGCTTCGTTAATTTCAACTATATCAATATCATTAATTGATAAATTTGCTCTTTCTAATGCTTTTTTTTGTTGCCCCAATTGGTCCAAGCCCCATTACATCCGGCTCACATCCTTTAACTCCTGTTGCAATAATTCTACCTAAAATATCTAAATTATTTTCTTTAGCAAAATTTTCTTCACATATTAGAGTTGCAGCTGCTCCATCTGTAAGTGGTGATGATGTTGCTGCTGTGACAGTTCCTTCTTGATCAAACGCAAGTTTTAATCCATCTAAAGTTTCTTGACTACTTTTAGGACGAATATTTCCATCTTCAGCACATCCAGAAATTGCAACAATTTCATTTTTAAATTTGCCATTAAGTTGAGCATTATTTGCTTTTTGATGGCTTTGAATTGCAAACTCTTGCTGTTCTGTTCTAGAAATATTATATCTTTTGGCAATATTTTCTGCAGTGATTCCCATTGAAAAATAAACATTTGGATTTTCTTTTTCTGTGTACGGATAGGGTATAGGCTCAAAACCAGTTGTCACTCTTGTCATACTTTCAACACCTCCGCAAACAAATGCTTTTCCTGCTCCCATAGCTATTTTTCCTACAGCTACATGTATAGCCTCCATTGATGAACCACACCATCTATCAACAGTCATACCTGAAGTATGTATCTCCATACCAGATAAAAAAGTTGTAAGTTTACCAATATTAAAACTTTGCTCTCCAACTTGAAAAGCACATCCAACAACAATATCTTCAATATCAGCTGGATTAATTTTTGATTTTGAAATTAAGCTCTTTACTACCTCAGCAAACATATTTACTGGCTTGACATCAATTAGTGCTCCTTTTCTTGCCATTGTAAAAGGGGATCTTGAATATCCTGCAATAACCGCTTTATTCATAAATATTTTATACCTATTAATTATTATTTTTTAAATGGTAAAGAAGACACAATACCTTTTCTAAGCTTGCTGTCTGGAGTGTGAACTATAACTTCAGTTCCTGTTTCACAAAACTCATTTAAAATCATAGATAATCCAATATTTTTTTTGAATTTTGGTGAATAGATACCTGAGGTAACTTTACCAATTATTTTTTTATTTTTTGAATAAACTGGAAAAGGTATTGAGCATGGCGGACAATTATTTCCCTCAAACATAATACCTTTCAATCTTTGTTGAACACCGTTTATTTTTATTTTTTTTAATGCCTTCTTACCAATATAGTCGTGTTCTGACTCTTTTTTACAGTATTTTTCCAAATTACATTCAAATGGATTGTTGTCTTTAGTAAAATCATTTCCATAGGATAAGAGACCCGCTTCAATTCTATCAATTAAATTTGGACATCCTGGTGCTATATTAAATTCTTTCCCAGCTTTCCATATTATATCCCAGATTTTTTCTCCCATTTCATTTTTATCAAAATATTCTTCAAAGCATTTAAAATAAATTTCAAAACCATCTTGATTGCTATAACCTGATCTTGCGATTATCTGTTTAGTTCCCAAAAAATCAAATACTTTAAAATTAAAAAATTTCAATTTCCTGATATCTTCGCCAAATATTGAAGCCATTAAATCTTCAGCCTTAGGTCCTTGAACAGCAAGTGGATATACATCTGGTTCTTTTATATTAACATTTAAGTTTAAACCTACCGCAATACCTTTTGCCCACAACAGTATATCTGAGTCTGCAATTGAAATCCAAAACATATCATCATCTAATTTTAATAAAACTGGGTCATTAATCATTCCAGCATTTTCATCAATCATCGGTATATAAAAGCATTTACCTGTTTCCATATTTTTTAATGATCTTGGTGTCATTTTTTGAACTAATAAACTTGCATCAGGTCCCGAAATTTGAACTTGTCTTTGACATGAAACATCCCACAATTGAACGTATTCATTTAAATGCCAATAATCATCTTCAACAGATTTTTGAAATCCCTTGGGCAAAAGCATATGATTCACAACTGTAAAATCAGTAACACCACACTCTTCAACTCTTTTTGTATAAGGGGTTCTTCTAATTCTTCTAGACATATTTAGTTTAGTCTTAATTTTACTATGAACTAAAGAAGCCATAATTTATTTAGACCACCAAACTGTATAGCTGTTCGGAGAAATTATAATAGGCAGATGGTAATTTCTTTTATTATTTATCATTTTAAATTTTATAACTATTTCACTAACAACCCTTTTCTTTTTAAAGTATTCTCCTATCTCACAAACCATTTCATAATTACATTTACAATCTTTTTTACTAAGATTAAAAATTTCGTTTATTCTACCATTTATGTCTGTCTTTGTATTCAAAAAAAGTTTTTTTGATTTAGATGAAATTATCTGATAAATTTTTATTTTGATGTTGCTGGCATGACTTCCATCTGAACCATTAAGTATATGTGAGGAAAATTTTGCCATTTATTCTATTGATGATTTCTCTCTTTTACTAGCAACTGCCGCAACAATTGGACTTAATACTGGTTTAGCTTTCACATTAACACACGCAGTTTTACCACTTGCAATGGCTCTTTTCAAAGCGGGGCCCAATTCTTCTCTTTTAGTTACTAATTCTCCAAAACCTCCAAAGCCCTCAAATATTGTATGAAAAGGAATATCTCTAAAATCGGTTGCTACTCTTTTTCCACTTTCAAATAATCTTTCTTGTTGTTGACCAATTGATGCTAATCCACCATTATTATCAATTACCACAACAATGGGTTTTTTTTCAAAAAATGCCGTTTCTATTGACATGCCTCCAGACAAAAAAGCACCGTCTCCACTAATTAAAACTACATTTGAATTTGGATTATTATTTTTTGCTGATAAAGCAAAAGATACTCCAACTCCAAGCATACTAAATGTACCTGGATGTAAAATTCCACCTAACTTTTTACCTTGAGCTCCTGCCAAGTTTATAGCTATCTCTGACCAAAAATGTGTATTACCACCATCAATAACCAGCCAATCTTTTTCATCCATTACACTTTGAACATCTAAAGCAAGTTGTAATGGGTGAATTTTGCCACCATTTTTTTTTGTTGCTTCAGCTTCAACTTTTAGATCGTTTAAGTATTTTTCTACCCAACTATTTTTTTTGTTTTTATTTTCATCAAACCATGCATTTCCTAAAAACCATTTGTTGTTCTTTTTTAAATTACTCAAAGTATCTAAAAAAACTCCTGGATCACATAAGAGATTGTGATCTGCAGCTCTATTAAATTCAACCTCTTCATGAGAACCATTAATACAAACTAAGGTTGTCGTTTTTGGTATAAAGGGAGGATTACCAAAATTCATTTGGTTATCTAATCTTGCTCCAATCATTAATACTAAATCAGAATTATGCAACGCAAACTCTGAAGGAGGATATTGATGTATATCTGCTAAGCCCATATACGCATCCACTTCTTCACCAAGAAGTTTTTGATGATAAGGAACATTAAATATGGGTATCAATAAATTTTTTCCTGCAGCTTCTAAGTTTTTCTCAGATTTAGACCACCAAACCCCATGTCCACCAATAATAACAGGTTTTTTTGCAGTGCGTGCTAGCTCTAATATTTTTGAAAGATCAGTGGGATCTGGCCAAGCTTTTAAAATTGGTTTTGGCTTATGTGAAAATGGCCTTTCTTCGAGTCCTGCGTTTTCCTCAAAAGAGGAAAACATTATGTCAACTGGTAAACTTAAATGCACAGCACCTGGATATCCATTTGTTGCAATTCTGTAAGCTTTGTCCACAAATTCTCTAATTCTTGTTCCATCAGTAATACTTGCGCTATATTTTGTAAGAGGAGCTGCTATTGCAACATCATCGATTTCTTTAAAGCCACCTGAGCCTTGTCTTTTTAAACTACTTGATCCAGTGATATAAATTATTGGTGTTCTTTCCCCCCAAGCCTCCATCATCGATGGAACTGCATTTGCAAATCCTTCTGGGCCAACCAAACATACAGATGGTTTCCTTGTAATCCTTGTATGACCATCAGCAAAGTGCCCAGCTATTTGCTCATGAGGACAGTTAATAACATCTATTTGGCATTCCATGAAACCTTCTATTGCAGGGTTACAAAATCCACCAGATAAAGTAAAAACTTTATCAATACCTTTATCTTTTAAAGCTCTTGCTATTAATGCTCCACCTCTAATTTTTTTTTCCATTTTAATAAGTTGTATTCATAAAAAGTTTCTGCTCAATTATATCAGAAGAAACTTCATTAATATCGTTTAATCCAACCAATCCTAGCGTTGTACTGGTTTCTTCTTTAATTATATCAACTATTCTTCTCAATCCATTTGCACCATCAGCACCCATTGCATACATAACAGGTCTTCCAATCATTGAAAAATCTGCACCCAAGGCTAATGATCTCACAATATCACTTCCACTTCTTATTCCACTATCAAATATAATAGGAAAACTATTTCCTACAGCTTCTCTAATAAATGGTAAAATATTTATTGCTGCAGATGCACTATCTAGCTGTCTACCTCCGTGATTTGAAACTTGAATTGCATCAGCACCCATTTCTTTAATTTTAACAGCATCATCCGAAGACATTACTCCTTTAATGATTAACTTACCCTTCCATTTATTTCTAACTCTTTTTAAAGTTTCCCAATCTGTTTTGCCTCTACTTTCTTTTCTCTTAAAAATACCACTTCCACTTTTTGATGTTACATAGTTCATTGGTTTTGGTATTCCTTTCAGTAATGTTGAAATTGACCAAAGAGGGTGGGTTGCAAAATCAAAAAATTGTTTAGGCCCAATTTTAAAAGGATATGAAAAACCATTCTTATCATCTCTTGTTCTTCTTGATAAAACTGGAACATCGACAGTAAGAATAGCAACCTCATAACCAGTTTTTTCAGCTCTTTCAAGTAGCTCCATTACAAAACTTTCGTCTTGAAAAATATAAAGCTGTAACCATGAATGACCTTCTGAAAGTTCATACATTTTTTCTAGAGTAGTCGTCGACGCCATTGATACACATGTTGGTATATTATTTCTTGCACTTTCTTTTGCTAACATAGAGTCAGCACCTGGCCATGAGAGATTTGTCATTCCCATGGGAGCAAATCCAAAAGGATAATCATAATCAAATCCTAGAATACTTTTTTTTAATTTTCTTTCTTCAACATTTCTTAAAACTCTAGGTTCTAATCGTATTTGATCTAGAGCATTACTGTTTATTTCAGATAATTTTTCATCACCAGATGCACCATCTATAAAATCGTAGACTAATTTAGGCAGTCTTTTTCTTGATAGCTTCTTGGCATCCTCAATGCTAAAAATTTTTTTACTTGCTGTAATTTTATCCATTTAAATTTTTTATATGCGTTTTTAAGCTAAACTTATCATGTTTGTTTACATAATAAGCATCATGATTAATTCTTGAAGAATAAACCTCAGAAGGTATTCCGTCAATAAAAAGCACAGCTACACCATCATCTATAGCTAATCCTTCAGGTAAATTTTCATTTTTAATATCAATAACAAATTGCTCAAGTCTATTATTATCCGAAGCATGTGGGGTACAACTACCCGATAATAAACTTATACCTCTTAGGGGACTTAAACTTTTGTTCAAAGAGTCTGACAGTATCCAATCAAACCAACAAGCTCCACCTGCACTTACGCCACCTAAAATTATTCCTTTTTCGTATGCTTTTTTAAATATTTCAACAAGATTATATCTTTTCCACAACTCTATCATTTTGAATGTGTTGCCACCGCCAATATAAATTAAATCTTTTTTTAATATCCATTCATCAAATCCATTTACACCTGAACAAAGATTAAAATGAGATAATTTTAAATTCTTAGATTGAAATCTTTGGTAAAAAAGATCAGTTTTTTCAATATCATCATCACTAGCTGTGGGTAAAAAACCAATTTCTATGTCTGATTTATTAACCTGATTTAATACAAAATCGTCTAAATCTTTGTCAGACTTATGTGTAAATCCACCACCACCTACTACTACTATTTTTTTTTTATTCCTGACCACGGGGAAGGACCTTTTGGAATATCAGTTTTTAGACCTCGTACAATTTCGTTTTTAAAATCATACATTGGTAGCGTACATATTTCACTTTTATGAGTCTTGTTGTCATTGCAATCAACATCTACAATTATTCCTGGCTTATGTTTTGTGTTATTCAATAAAACTATACCAACACCACATTTTTGAAAAGGAGACCAGGTACTTGAAGTAACCTTACCTATTATTTCACTATTTAATTTTATATAAGATCCTTTTAAAGCCGTTCCATTTTCTACTCTTATTCCCCAGCACCTTTTGTCTTTATCGGCCGTTTCTAAAGCTGATTTTCCAATAAAATAATTTTTTTTTAAATCAACATATTTTCCTAAACCTACATCGTAAGGATTTGTGTGATATGTAAAATCTTGACCAGCTGACAACAATCCTGATTCAATTCTTTTACATCTAAAACCAGGCGTACCCGTAAGTATCATCCCCATTTTTTTTCCTTCCTCAAATATATAATCACCAATTTTTTCAGTATTATTACTTTTTCTAAAATAAATTTCCCATCCAAGTTCATTGCTAAAACCAGATCTACTTATAATTACTTCTTCATTTAATATTGTTACTTCTTTCCAGTCAAAATATTTCCATTTTTCAGGATAAGTTTCTTTTGTTAATATTTTTAGAAGCTTCATAGAATTTGGACCTTGAACTTGACTAACCCAAACATCTGGATCGGATATTTTCACTCTAAGATTATCAGAATGAGCCTTGTACCACGAAAATAGATCACCATCTGCTTGTGCAAACCAAAATTTGTTTTCTTCGAGTCTGAGTAAAACTCCATCTGTAATCATCCCTCCATCACTATAACAAGCAAATTGATAAGAGCATCTTCCTACTTTTACTTTAGAAATGTCTCGAGTGAATATCTTTTGTAAAAGTTTTTCAGCATCTGGACCTGAAATTTCATAAGGATGTTCTCCAGTATGACGAAATATAACTTCTTGCCGAACTTTCCAGTACATTTCATCTGCAGAAGCATTTGATAATACTTCAGGATTTAATCTTCCTGCATAAAAAGAATACTCAGGATCATAAGGAAGTTCTTGGTAAGCTAATGGATGTATCCCAACAGTTCTAGCAAGCTCAACAACTTTGTTGTTATTTACTTTTAAAGGTTTGACCGAAAATCTGACTTTGTTTAAATCGTTTTGCATTTATATATATAAAAAAGTGTATATTAATTAAAATATCTATTCAATTAGTAGATGAATCACTACATTTTGCATGTTGTTATCTAGTTCTGGAATTGTTATCTTTTTAATTATTTAAACAACTTAAGAAAAAGAGGGAACTTATGAAATACATACTTAAAGTTTTTTCAGCGACATTTATGTCTCTGATTTTATCTTTTTCTATTGCCAATGCATCAAGTGGAGTATTTAAAGTGTCACATGATCTTGGGTTTGGAAAAGATACTAACTTAGATGCCATAACTAAAGGGCGTTTATTTCAAGTTGTCATCAAAACACAAAATCGATTAGTTAGACCTGATATGAATGGTGTTCCATCACCTTCATTATCAACTGATTGGAGTGCAAATTCTGATGCAACTGAGTGGACATTTAATTTAAGAAAAGGAATATACTTCCATGATGGATCAGCATTTGATGCTCCTGATGTAAAATATTCTTTAATGAGAGCAAAAGATCCAGATATTGGATCTCCGGTAAGAAAAAGTTTAAATGTTGTAGAAGATATTGAGGTGGTTAATCAACATACAGTTAAAATGAAGTTATCTACTTCATTTGCAGATTTTCCATTATTATTAACTGATTACAGATTAAGAATGATACCTGAAGGATCAGGTGATACTATAGGTCAAACTGGAGTAGGAACAGGACCGTTCATGGTTGATAAGTTTGACCCAGAGGGGACGACAATTCTTAAAGCTAACCCAGAATATTGGGAAGGCGCACCGGGAGTAGCAGAAGTACATGTAATTGCAATTCCAGACGCCCAAGCTAGAATTCAAGCTCTTTTAACTGGCCAGATTGACATGAACAGATATGTTCCTTTCAATCAAAAGAAGATTTTTGATAGTAACTCTAAATTTAAAACAACTGTAATTCCTACAGGAAACTGGAGAGGAATGGTTATGAGAACCGATACTGCTCCGTTTGATAATCCTAAAGTAAGAAAAGCAGTAAGGTTAGCAGTTGATAGACAAGAACTAGTTGATTTAGTAATGGGTGGTGCAGCCACTGTATCTTGTGATACTCCTGTTATGCCATCAGATCAATACCGTTTAAATATGGATTGTCCTCAAAATATTAGTAAAGCAAAAAATCTACTAAGAGAAGCGGGATATCCAAACGGAGTTGAACTAACAGTTTACCCTGCAACATTAGAACCAACTTGGCCTACAATTGCAGAAGTAGTTCAACAACAAGTTGCTAAAGCAGGAATAAAAGTTAACATTGAAATGGTTCCATCAAAAGGTTATTGGAATGAAGTCTGGATGAAAAAACCAGTTTCAATGACACGTTGGAATCAAAGACCTGCAGATACAATCTTGCATGAAGCATATCACAGTGGAGCAAAATGGAATGAATCTTATTTCAAAAATTCTGACTTTGATAAAAATTTAGCTGATGCTAGAAGTGAGTTAGATTTCAATAAACGAAAGAAAGCTTATCAAAATGCTCAAATGACTTTATGGGAACAAAGTGGAACTATGATCCCATATCATGTATCAAGACTTGTTGTAACATCATCAAAAGTTAAAAATCTTGATGCTGTAGACCACTTTTCTATACAATGGCACAAAGTCAAAGTTGACTAAAAGTATTTAAATAAAGGCCGCATACAAGCGGCCTTTATTTTATTTCTATTTAATTGATTTTTGTTAAAAAGTTTTAGTTAATCTTATGCTTTTATTAATTTTAAAGAGAATTGGACTAGGACTTATCACATTATTTATAGTTTCATTAATTACGTTTGTTGGTGTTGAAGTTTTACCAGGCGACGCTTGTACTACTTATTTAGAGAGAGAAGCATATGGCCCTGCTCTTGATGCATGTATAAAAAGACTTGGATTAGATATTCCATCATATCAAAGGTATTTAGATTGGGCTGCTAATGTTGTCAGAGGTGATTTTGGATATTCTCTTAGTGGAGAAATGCCTATAAATGAGGTACTTGGACCTAGAGTAAAAAATTCACTAGTTTTAGCCTCTGTTTCAATACTTATTGGAATTCCACTAGCCATAGTATTGGGGATTATCACTGCTCTTTGGAGAGATAAGCTTCCAGATATTATAATTTCAACAATAACAATATTTTCAATGACTATTCCAGAATTTATTAGTGCTACATTGTTGATTTTAATCGTTGCTATTTGGCTTGGATGGTTGCCTGGAATTGTGATTATTCCATCTGATGCAACATTTTATGAATTACTTTCAAACATTATTCTCCCTGTTGTTGCTATATCAATGATAATGACAGCACACATGGCAAGAATGGTTCGTTCAAGCGTCATTCAAGTAATGGCAAGTGATTATGTGCAAATGGCGATTTTAAAAGGTGTCCCTTATTGGAAAATGGTTTTCAGACATGTTTTACCAAATGCATTATTACCAGCAATAAATGTTGTGGCGTTAACTATAGCATGGTTATTAGGTGGTGTAGTAGTGACTGAGGTTGTTTTTAATTACCCTGGACTAGGAAGATTGGTAATAGAATCTATTTCTAATAGAGATTTACCAGTTGTTCAAGCGTTAGCAATAATACTTGCGTCAATCTATGTTGGCATCAATTTAATTGCAGATTTAATGACATTAATGCTCAACCCAAGACTAAAAAGTTTACAAATAAAAAAATAATATGCAAAGTGATTTAGCAACAAATAATAAACAAAAAAATAACTTTGAAAAAGTTTTAGAAATTTTAAAAACTATGGCTTTAAAGCCTTCAGGTTTTATTGGACTTTCAATTCTTATATTTCATATATTATTAGCATTAATGAGTCCATATATTGCACCTTATGATTACAAAGCGATTAGTCCAAATACAATGCTGCTTGCACCTTCAGCTGAACACTGGTTTGGGACAGATAGCTTGGGGAGAGATGTTTTTACAAGAACCATACTAGGTGGCAGAACTGCACTTACTGTTACTTTCTTTGGTTCGCTAATTGCTCTTTTATGGGGAGGTCTATTAGGTATCTTTTGTGGATTAGTTGGAGGAAAAATTGACGATGTAGTTATGAGAGTTGTAGATGCATTCCTATCAATTCCATGGATACTTGCAATGTTGTTAATTGTTTCTCTTTTAGGAACATCTACCCAAGTATTAATACCTGCTCTAGGTTTTTTTTATGGTAAAGGAATTGTTAGAGTCGCAAGAGCAGCCACACATGATGTTATTGCTAAAGATTTTATAGTTTCAGCTAGAGCTAGAGGTCATAGTAATATGTCTATTATATGGAATGAAATTATCCCAAATGTTAGAGATGCAATATTAGTTGAAGGGGCAATGAGATGGTCATGGATGTTATTAGGTTTTAGTTCATTATCTTTTTTGGGTTTTGGTGTTAGCCCTCCAACGCCAGACTGGGGTTTGATGATATCGAATGCGAGAGGACTAATGTCATTTGCATATTGGTCAGTAATAGCTCCAATTGTAGGATTAAGCTCTTTAATTATTGGCATCAATTTAACTGCTGATGCATTTGCAAAGGCATTAGGAATTGATCGATCAACTAAAGCACCTGTATAAATGAATGAAATAATAGAAAGTGTAAAAAATTTATCGATTGGATTTAATAGCCAAACAGGTAAACAAATTTCTATTCTTAGAAATGTAACCACTAATATAAAAAAAGGAGAAACTGTTGGTATTGTAGGGGAGTCTGGTTCAGGTAAAAGCACCTTAGCTTTAGCTATGATGGGCTATATAAAACAAGGGCTATTTGCTCTTGAAGGAGAGTGTATTTTTAAATCTGAAGACTTGTTAAAGATGAATAGTCGTCAGTTGGAAAAAATTAGAGGCAGAAAGATTGCGATGATACCTCAAAATGCAGGTCAGGCACTTACGCCAAATTTAAAAATTGGATATCAAATAGATGAAGCACTTAAATTACATACTGATTTAAATAAAAATGAGAGAGATAATAAAATTTCTGAATTATTAAATAAAGTTAGATTGCCATCACCAGAGACAATGGCATTTCGTTATCCACACGAACTATCTGGAGGCCAACAACAAAGAGTTGCTGTAGCAATGGCTTTAGCTGGGAAACCAGACTTGCTTTTATTAGACGAACCTACAACAGGTCTTGATGTAACAACCCAGGCCCACGTGTTAGAACTCTTAAGATTTATTGCAAAAGATACTGGAACGTCGATGATTTATGTTAGTCATGACCTTGGAGCTATCGCCCAAGTAAGTGATAGAATAGTTGTAATGTACGCAGGGGAAATAGTTTTAGAAGGACCAGCAAGGAAAATATTAAAAGAACCAATTCATCCTTATACATTTGGTTTATTAAAATCTATTCCAAAACTATCCCTTACAGGTTTGCCTGATTCAATGCCTGGAAGCCAACCTCAACCTGGGAGTATTAGTGATGGTTGTAGTTTTTATGAAAGATGCAATCTTGCTAGCGATAAATGTAAGAATAACTCTCCAGAATTAGAATATTTGAACAATTTAGATACAAGTGTGAGATGTTTTAATCATAAGGATCTAATACAAGAAAATAAATTACATCACTCTACTATTACTAGAAAGGATACTGTTCAGAAAAATAATAATGTTTTAAATTTAAAAGATGTTTCGATCACTTATGCTAAGCAAAAATTTTTTGATCAATTATTAAATAAAATTTCTGATGAAAACCCAACTGTTAAAGACATAAATTTAGATATTAATAAAGGAGAAACTATTGCATTGGTTGGTGAGTCGGGTAGTGGTAAATCTACAATACTTAAATCAATTGCTGGGCTATTAAAAACTAAAGATGGTCAGATAAAATTTATTAATGAACGTATTTTATCTTCTGATTTGAAGCTGAGAGATCCAAATGATCTTAGAGCAATACAATTAATATTTCAAAATCCAGATGAGTCTTTAAACCCCAATCATACGGTTGAGCAGATTTTAACCCAACCACTTAAACTTTATTTTAATTTGACAGGTAATGAATTGAAGAAAAATATAATCGATCTTTTAAAAAAGGTTAGATTAGGTGAATTCTACATGTCACGATATCCAAGACAATTATCTGGTGGGGAAAAACAACGAGTTGCTGTTGCAAGAGCGTTTGCAGCAAAACCAGATATAATTTTATGCGATGAAGTTACATCTGCATTGGATGTCTCCGTTCAGGCTGCAGTATTAAATTTACTCCAAAAGCTTAAAGAAGATTTAGGAACAACATACATTTTTGTATCTCATGATTTAGCAGTTGTTAGAGCTATAAGTGATAGAGTTGCAGTTCTTTACCAAGGAAGATTATGTGAAATAGGCCCATCACAAAATGTTTACAACTACCCATCCCATCCATATACTGAAGTATTGTTGGGAGCAGTTCTAGAACCAGACCCAGACATAAAGCCTAAATTAGTCGCAGAAGATATAGTGGAGGAAAAACCACCAGAAAAAGGCTGTTCTTTTCAGGGAAGATGTCCAAGAAAACTTGGAGACATATGTAACAAAGAGGTCCCTCCCTGGCAGATAGGTGAGAATGGAAATGCTATCAGATGTCATATAAAAATAAACGAATTGAAAAATTTACAGAATGTATGAGTTATTTATTTTATTTCATACAATCGCTTAATTTACTATAACAGATCTCATTTATGAAAATAAACAATGTAGTTGTGATTGGTTCAGGAACAATGGGTAGTGGTATTGCTGCTCATTTATGTAATGCTAATATTCCAGTGACATTACTAGATCTAACAACTGAAATTAGCCAGAAAGCTAAAGAGAGAATAGGCAAATCAAGACCACCTCTTTTAATTGATAAGTCGAAATTAAATAATATTCTTGTTGGAAATATTGAAGATAATTTTGATGTTGTATCAAAAGCAGACTGGATTGTAGAAGCAGTTGTAGAAAGAATTGACATCAAACATAATATATATGAGAAAATTTTTAAAAATAGAAAAAAAGAGTCTGTTGTAAGCTCCAATACATCTTCAATACCTATAAGTGTTTTGTCTGAAAAATTATCTACTGAAGATAAAAAAGACTTTTGTATTACTCACTTCTTTAATCCAGTTAGGTATATGGATTTGTTAGAAATTGTAAAAAGTAAAGATAGCGACTTAGATAAAGTTAAACTTTTAAAAAGTTTTTGTGAAATAGAAATGGGTAAAGGAGCGATTATCTGCAATGATACCCCAGGTTTTTTAGGAAATAGAATTGGCGTTTATGCTATGCAAATTGCAATGACAGAAGCTTTTAACATGAAGTTAAGCGTAGAAGAAGCCGACGCTGTTTTTGGCAGACCAATGGGAATACCAAAAACAGGAGTTTTTGGTTTGTACGATTTAATTGGTATTGATCTTATGGCCGATGTTTTAAAAAGTTTTATTAAAGAATTACCAGAGAGTGATCCATTTCAACCTGTTGCAAAAGAAATGCCACTTGTAAAAAAATTAATAGAAACTGGTTATACCGGGCGAAAAGGAAAAGGTGGATTTTACAGAATGAATAAAGATGGCGGTAAGAAAATTTTAGAAGCCATTAATCTTGAAACTGGAGAATATGCTCCATCAAAAAAAATAGATATTAAATCTGAAAAAGTTGATCTACAGAAATTAATAAATCGTGGAGATAAATATGGTGATTACGCATGGTCAGTAATTTCTAAAATAATAAAATATTCATCTTCTCTAGTTCCAGGTATTACAGATAAGTTTAACGATATTGATGAGGCAATGAGACTTGGTTTCAATTGGTCAAGAGGACCTTTCGAAATGCTGAAAGAAATTGGAGTAAATAATTTTTTTGAGAAAATTGACAATTTTGAAGGAAATATATTTTTAGAAAATTTATCAAAGTCTAAAAATGAAAACTTTTATGGTGAGAGACAACAATATACTGAAATTCAAACACTAGGCAAAATAAAATCAAGAGCTCTAAAACTTGATAAAAATAAATCAGCTGAAATTTATAGATTTCCTGAATTTAATATTGTTGAATTTACAACTAAAGCAAACGCTTTAGATTACGACTCAATGGACTCTTTAAAAAATGCTACAGATAAACCATTGATAATTATTAATGAAAGCATGCAGTTTTCTGCTGGTGTTAATTTAACTTATACTATGAATTTTGCAGATAAAGGTGACTTTAAGTCTATTGAAAAATTTGTCAGATATTTCCAAGAAACCTGTAAACACTTAAAATACTCTAAATTTCCTGTTGTTTCAGCACCGTCAGGTCTTACACTCGGGGGAGGTTTTGAAGTATTAGTTCAAAGTAACTTTGTTGCTTCACATACAAATATTGTTGTTGGACTTGTTGAAACATTGGTTGGTTTAGTTCCAGCTGGAGGAGGGTGTAAAGAGATGTTATGGAGATGGTCTCAAACCGATGAAGCAAAAAATGATCCAGATTTTGCACCTTTAAAAGTTTTTGATATTATTGGTTACGCAAAAACCGCAACATCACCAATAGAAGCTGAACCCCTCATGTATTTAATACCCGAAAATAAGAAAATTATGAGTAGAAATAGTTTACTAAGTGAAGCAAGAAAAATTTTGAATGAAAATAAAGAATTTAATATTCCAAAAGAATGTACATTTAATTTATCTGGCAAACCTTTAAAAGACAAAATGGTTGGTATGTTAGAAAAACTATACAACGATAAAATAATATTAGACCACGGAATGATAGTTGGAACAGAACTAGCAAATGTGTTAAGTGGTGGAGATACAACAATAGATAAAACCCTTACAGAAGATCAGTTGTTTAAATTAGAGTTGGATGCTTTTATGAAGTTAATTGAGACGACCAAAACTCAAGAAAGAATTAAACATACATTATCTACTGGAAAACCATTAGTTAACTAATAATTTTAAACTTTTAATATAATCAGGTTTTAATACATAAGTTGATTTATTTCCCACTTTAATTTTTCTTAAAGCGTCCATACCAGCAATTACCATTCCAATAGGAGTATATTCACCTTGATATATAGGTATATCTATCAATGTAATAAAAAATTCACTATCCTCTGTATCGAACTTATCTTTTCTAGCAAAAGCTACAGAACCAGCATTAAATAAAAAACTATTACTAAGTTCGGATTTAATCATTCCCAAATCAGATTTACCAGTTCCTACTTTAGAATAATTTAGATTAGAAATATTTCCATATTCTATATCTCCTGCTTGTATCAAAGTATCCTCAATTACACGGTAAAAAGCTGAACCATTATAGGAACCTTTATTTATTAACTTCTTAAATCGGTTTACGGCTTTTGGTGAAATATTAGGGTTTAACTCTATTAAAACTTTACCACATTCAACTTCCATAATTGCAATATTTTTTTTGTCTTTATAATTAATATTGTCTAAATCAATTTTTTTAACAAAAAGACACTTATTATTTAATATATAAAATGATCCTAAAGTAAAAATTAAAAGCAAAATTAGAAAAACAAATAATATTTTTTCAGAAAGCGTTGGTTTAATTTTTTTTATCATTTAAAAAATAAATTTCTCATCAATCTTTTGAAGACTATTGACTAAGAAATTTTTTTTTTTAATTAAAATTTTATCTTTTTTAATTAATTGGCTTGTTTCTTTATGATTAGTTTTTAATAACGAGTAAATTTCTGCCATATCTTCTTCTGCTGTACTCATAGAATACTCTGTTAAAAAGCCATTTATAATTTCTAAATTTAAACCTAGTAAATCTGTGCATGTAGAACAAGCAGCGTAGGAAAAGTCTTTATTATTAAGCTCTCTCCATTTATTTTTCTTAAAGAGCTCAGGATAGCTATTATCAATCATATGAAATATTTCATGATGAATCATTCTTTCAAAATATTTTTGATTAAATTTTAAGTCCAAAATTAAAGTCCTGAATTTATTATCTGGTATACCACCCGTATTAATGCCTGAAATTTCTAAGTTTTTACAAAGAACTACAAATTTTAAATTTATTTTCTTTAAGAAATTAGAACTATAATCTCTTAGATTATTTTGAACTTTGTTAAAAGTATCATCCAAATCATTTTTATTTACACCATTACACTTAATATTATTTGTATCACCTATTACAAAACCTTTTTTTGATACTAAATATTTAATATCATTTTTATTATCAACTTTATGAAGCTCTAAATTAGGAATTTTAATTAAATTGTATATTGCATCGGCATTCACATAAGAAAAATTAAAAAACAATAGGAAAATTAATATTATGTACCTCATTTTATTAATTTTGATGATATTAGATATAATGTGAATGTGATAGGATTTATTTAATGAAAAAAAAAACAAAAAGAAAAAAAAATACAAATAGAGACTATGAGTCTGTTCCCAAGATGTTTGCCAAAAAATATATATTTTTTTATTACCCTTTTTTCTGGATCATTCTAATAATATTCTTATTACTAAAATGACAAAGAATGAAAAACCTATTCAACCTGTTAGTGGAACTAAAGTTCCTAGATATGCAGGACCCTCTACATTTGCAAGACTACCAGAGCTAAGAGATGTAGAAAGTTGTGATGTTGCTATTGTTGGAGTTCCGTTCGATTCAGGTACGAGTTATAGACCAGGAGCAAGATTTGGCCCTCAAAGTATTAGACAAGCATCTAGACATTTAAGGACTAATTATCATCCAAATTATGATGTTGAACCATTTAAAGTACAACAAGTTGCAGATGCAGGCGATATCACTTGTAATCCTTTTAATATTGATGAAGCCATTAAGCAAATCGAAGTTGGTGCAACTGATTTATTAAATAAAGTAGGAGGTATAATAAGTCTAGGGGGAGATCATACAATTGCTGTACCTTTACTTAGAGCAGCAAATAAAAAGAATAATGGGCCTGTATCTTTAGTTCATTTTGATGCCCATTTAGATACCTGGGATACGTATTTTGGAGCACCATATACACATGGCACACCTTTTAGAAGAGCGCGAGAAGAAAATTTATTTTTGGATAATGCCTCAATGCATGTTGGTATAAGAGGTCCTCTTTATAGCAGAGATGATATAAAAAATGATGAAAGTTTTGGATTTAAAATTATTCATTGTGACGAATTTCAAACAGAGGGAATTGATAAAATTGTTGATAGAATAAAAAAAAGAGTAGGAGACAATGCATTATATTTATCCATTGATATTGATGTATTAGACCCAGCCTTTGCACCAGGAACAGGAACACCTGAAATTGCAGGAATGACTACAAGAGAAATGGTAAATGTTCTTAGAGGTCTGTCAGGTTTAAACTTGATTTCTGCAGATGTGGTTGAGGTTGCACCTGCTTATGACCATGCAGAAGTTACCTCTCTTGCAGCTGCAACAATTGTTTACGAATTAACAAATTTATTTGCAAAATCTTAAAGAAAGGATAATTTGCGCGCATGATCGAAAAGAGAAATTTTTACATAAATGGTTCATGGGTTGCTCCAAAAAACTCAAAAGAAATTGAAGTTATAAATCCTGCTACTGAAAAAAGTTGTGCAGTTATCTCTTTAGGAGGTAAAGAAGATATCAATGATGCAGTTTTAGCAGCCAAAGATGCTTTTAAAACTTGGGGATTTACCTCTAAAGAAGAGAGATTGTCTTTATTAGAGGTATTCTATGCATTATATAAAAAAAGATGGAATGATATTACAGATGCAATAATTAAAGAGATGGGAGCACCAAAAGATTTTGCATCAAAACTTCAAACAGGAACTGGAGCTAGTCATACAAAATCGTTTATTCGTTATTTAAAAGAATTTGAATTTGAAAAACCACTAGGAGATCACGCAAAAAATCAAAGAATAATATACGAGCCCAAAGGTGTATGTGCATTAATAACACCATGGAACTGGCCAATTAATCAAGTTACTTTAAAAGTCATTCCTGCATTAGCCTCTGGTTGCACAATGATTTTAAAACCCTCAGAATTAGCACCTTTATCGGCAATGATCATTGCTGAGTTAATAGATGAAGCAAAATTTCCAAAAGGCGTATTTAATTTAGTAAATGGAGATGGTGCCACAACAGGAGATGCATTAACAAGTCATCCCGATGTAAATATGATTTCTTTTACTGGTTCTACAAGAGCAGGTGCTTTAATTTCCCAAAATGCAGCAAAAGACTTTAAGAGATTAAGTCTTGAATTAGGTGGAAAGGGAGCAAATATCATATTTAAAGATGCTGATACCGAAGCAATTGAGAGAGGAGCTTTTAGATGTTTTAGAAATTCAGGACAATCATGCAACGCGCCCACAAGAATGTTAGTTGAACAATCTATTTATGATGAATCGATTGAAAGACTTAGAAAATATGCAAGTAAATTTAAAGTAGATGACCCAAACAAAAATGGAGAGCATATCGGTCCTGTGATTTCTGAAACTCAATTTAATAGAATTCAAGGTTTAATTCAAAAAGGAATAGATGAAGGAGCAAAATTAGTTGCAGGCGGAATTGGAAAACCAGATGGATTGAAAGATGGTTATTACGTAAAACCAACTGTTTTTGCAGATGTGAATAATGAAATGGAAATTGCTAGAACTGAAATATTTGGTCCTGTTTTATCTGTTATTCCATTTGAAAATGAGGAAGAAGCAATTAAAATTGCAAATGATACTGATTATGGTTTAACAAACTACATTCAAACTCAAGATACAGAAAAAGTAAAAAGAGTTGCTAGAAAACTTAGATCTGGGATGGTTGATGTAAATGGTGCTGGTATTGCGGTCGATGCACCTTTTGGAGGATTTAAACATTCTGGAATTGGTAGAGAAGCAGGAAAAGAAGGATTGCTTGAATTTTTAGAAGTAAAATCTGTAGGTGGATGGAATTAATTTATAGATTTATCTTTCACACCTTTTAAAAATTCTAAACATTTCTTTAATTCGCCTAGTTCTATATATTCATCAATTTTGTGAGCTTGTTCAATCGAGCCTGGCCCACAAACTACTGTGCTTATACCAACTTCTTGAAATAATCCAGCCTCAGTTCCAAATGAAACTGCTTCTCTAGAATTATCTCCAGTTATACTAGAAACAAATTCACAAGCCTCAGAATTATTCAATCTATTAAATCCAACTACTTCACCAATAATTTCTTTTTTAATATAAGCATCTGAAAAAACTTTTTTCATTTCAGGCAATAATTCTTTATCTGCGTAATCATCTATTATTTGATTTACATAATCTCCATCTTCTCTAATAACTGGTCTAGTTTCCCATTCAACTTTACATTTATCAGCAATAACATTATGAGCAATACCACCTGATACCCCACCAACCGATAAAGTCGAATAAGGTGGATTAAATATGCAATCTTTAGGAGCTCTATCTTTTAATTTTGATCTAATTTCTAGTAATTTATTTATATATCTCGATGCATATTCAACTGCGTTGACACCTTGGCTTGGCTTAGAACTATGACCAGCCAATCCTCCAAAGTGAACAGTATATTCATTCATACCTTTATGTGCATCAATGATTTTCATATTAGTTGGTTCACCAATAATGCAAATTCCATCTTTAATATCTCTTTTCTTTAATTCTTTTATTAGCAATGGTGCACCTATGCATGCGGTTTCTTCATCAAATGTAAATGAAAAGTGAATATCTCTATCTAAATTGTTTTCTTTAAAAACAGGGGCATATGCTAAAGCACATGCAATAAAACCTTTCATATCGCAAGATCCCCTTCCAAATAATTTTTCATTTTTTATAGTTGCAACAAATGGATCAGTAGACCAGCCTTTTGAAACTGGAACTACATCTGTGTGACCTGAAAGAATAATCGGTTTTTTACCATTCCCATTTTTAGCTTTTAAAGAAGCAAAAAGATTAACTCTTTTTTTATCACCATCAAAAATCCTAAATGAAGTTGCTCCTAAATTTTTTAAAATATCATCACAATAATTAATCAGGCTATTATTATCGTTTCCAGAAATAGTTTTGAAAGCAATTAAATCTGTCAGTATTCTAATTGATTCTTTATAAACTTTATCAAGATTATTTTCTGTACTCATATAGAAATCATTATATATTAAATTTATGAAAGAACAAATTACGTATGAGGACTTTGATAAAGTAGATATTAGATTGGGGACTGTTATATCTGTAAGAAAAAATGAAAAAGCTAGAAAACCATCTTTAGTAGTAGAAGTGGATTTTGGAGAAAAGATAGGAATAAAACAATCCTCAGCTCAAATTACTCATTATTATAATGAAGAGAATCTTAAAGGAAAACAAGTGATCGGTGTTTGCAATTTTGCTGAAAAAAATATTGCTGGAGTCGTTTCGCAAGTACTAATACTCGGCGCTATAGATGCAGAGGGTAAAGTAACTTTAGTACATCCATCTCAAGAAGCAGAAAATGGATTATCGATTGCATAAATGCATCCAGAACTTTTATCACTAAGTCTATTTTTTTTCGTTACCAGTTGTTCACCTGGTCCAAATAATATTGTTGCTTCTCATTCAGGATTTAATCATGGAGTAAAAAAAACAATACCATTAATGTTAGGTGTGATTTTTGGTTTTACATCAATGCTATCATTAATTAATTTTGGATTAATTAATGTTTTTAAATTATATCCAATAATACAAAAGATTTTAGTTTTTACTGGATCAGCATTTTTAGTATATTTGGCTTACAGAATTTCTTTTTCAAAGTCTTCAAAACAAAAAGAGAAATTAGAGCCAGTAAAGTTTATTGAAACGTTTCTTTTCCAATTTTTAAATCCCAAAGGTGTAATTGTTGCAATTATTGCTGTATCAACTTACATCGAATCTGGAGATAATTATTTTACTTATTCTTTCTGGCTCCTAACTTCTGCCTTTTTCTTTGCTATATTTAGTATCTTATTTTGGACTTTAATTGGTAAATTTATGAGGAAATTCGCGACAAATGAGAAATTTATTAAATGGTTCAATTATGTTATGTCAGCGCTTTTATTAGGCTGTATTGCTACTTTTTATTATTAAATATGAAACCAGGAAAAAAAAATTCTTTTAACTCGTTAACTAAAATTTCAGTTAACGGTAAAAGTTATAATTTTTATTCTCTTAAAGAAGCTGAAAAAAATGGCTTAGATGGTATTTCAAAACTTCCAAAGTCTCTAAAAGTCTTACTTGAAAATTTATTGAGATTTGAGGATGATATAACTGTAAACAGAAAACAAATTGAATCTATTAAAGATTGGTTAAAATCTAAAAGTTCCAAAACAGAAATCGCATATAGACCTGCTAGAGTATTACTCCAAGATTATACTGGTATACCAGCTGTCGCGGATCTTGCTGCAATGAGAGAAGCTGTAAAAGAAAAAAATAAAGATCCAAATACTATTAATCCGCTTTCTTCGGTAGATTTGGTAATCGATCACTCTGTTCAAGTAGATAAATTTGCAAATAAAAATTCTTTAAAAGAAAATGTTGATATTGAATTTAATAGAAATGCTGAGAGGTATTCTTTCCTTAAATGGGGACAACAAGCATTTAATAATTTTAGAATAGTTCCTCCAGGAACTGGAATATGTCACCAAGTAAATCTTGAATATCTATCAAAAGTTGTTTGGAATGAAAAATACAAAAATGAAGAGTATATATTTCCGGATACTTTAGTTGGAACAGACAGTCATACCACAATGGTAAATGGCCTTTCAGTTTTGGGTTGGGGAGTAGGAGGTATTGAAGCTGAAGCAGGAATGTTAGGCCAACCTATTTCAATGTTAATTCCAGAAGTAGTTGGATTTGAAATGAAATCAAAAATGCCTGAAGGTACCACAGCAACTGATCTAGTTTTAACGGTAGTTAAAATGCTCAGAGACAAAGGTGTTGTTGGAAAATTTGTTGAATTTTATGGCGAAGGACTTAAAAATTTAACATTAGCAGATAGAGCTACAATCGCAAACATGGCACCAGAATACGGAGCAACTTGTGGTTTCTTTCCAATTGACGATGAAACTTTAAAATACTTAAAATTCTCCGGGAGAAATGATCATAGTGTAGAAATTGTTAAAAGATATGCTAAAGAGCAAGGCCTGTGGGCTAGCCAAGAAGTTGAGTTTACTGATAAATTATCTTTGGATATGTCTACTATTGTACCAACTATTTCAGGACCTAAACGACCTCAAGACAAAGTTTTATTAACAGATGCATCCTCAAATTTTAAAAAAATATTTTCTGAAATTGCAAAAAAAGTTGAGCCAGATATTTATAAAATAGAAAATGAAGAATTTAAAATAACAGATGGCGATATTTTAATTGCAGCGATTACATCTTGCACAAACACATCTAATCCAAGTGTACTTATTGGAGCAGGTTTGCTTGCAAAAAAAGCGATTGAAAAAGGCTTGATGTCAAAACCGTGGGTAAAAACATCATTAGCTCCTGGATCTCAGGTAGTAACAGATTATCTCGAAAAAGCAGGCCTAAATATATATTTAGACAAGCTTGGTTTTAACTTAGTTGGTTATGGATGCACGACTTGTATTGGAAATTCTGGTCCGTTAGCTGAAAATATTTCAGAGTCCATAAAACAAAATAATATTTATGCAGTCTCGGTTTTATCAGGGAATAGAAATTTTGAGGGAAGAATTTCTCCTTTGATTAAAGCAAATTATTTAGCATCGCCACCTTTAGTCGTTGCTTATGCAATAGCAGGAACGATGAGATTTGATTTGTATAACGATCCTTTAGGTAAAGATATTAATGGTAAAGATATATTTTTAAAAGATATTTGGCCATCTAACAAGGAAATTGAGGATACATTAAGAGAGTCATTAAATGCTGAAATGTTTATTAAAAGATATTCAAATGTATCTGAAGGACCAGAACAATGGCAGAAAATTAAAACTGATGAAACTAGTATTTATAATTGGGAAGATAATTCAACATATGTAAAAAAACCTCCATTTTTTGAAAACTTACCAGATGAACCAGAGGGATTTAAAGAGATTAAAGACGCAAGACCTTTGCTTATATTAGGAGATAGCATTACCACAGATCATATTTCACCTGCTGGATCTATACAAAAGGATAGTCCAACTGGAGAATATTTTATGAAACACCAGATACTCCCCAAAGATTATAATTCTTATGGTGCGAGAAGGGGAAATCATGAAGTAATGATGAGAGGAACATTTGCAAATATAAGAATTAGGAATGAAATTGCACCAGGAACAGAAGGTGGTTTTACTAAATTATATCCTGAAGAGAAAGTCATGCCAGTTTATGATGCTGTAGTTGAATATAAAAAAAGAGGAACTGATTTAGTAGTAATTGGTGGCAAAGAGTATGGCACTGGATCTTCTAGAGATTGGGCTGCCAAAGGTACTAAGCTTTTAGGTATCAAGGCTGTTTTTGCAGAAAGTTTTGAACGAATTCATAGATCCAATCTTATTGGAATGGGCATACTTCCATTACAATTTAAAGATGGGATTAATAGAACCAATCTAAAATTAAATGGTTCAGAGCTTTTCTCAATTATTGATATAGAAAAAGGTATAGACCCTAGAGATGAAGTAAATGTCGAAATTAAATATACCACAGGAGATGTCAAAAAAATAAAAATGCTATGTAGAATAGATACAAAGAATGAATTGGAGTATTACAAAAATGGTGGAATTTTACAGTATGTGCTAAGAAATATGATCTAATGGACCAAGATATTGAAATTATAAATACACAAACACGTAATGAAAAAATTAAAAATTTTTTTATAAATAATAAAAACTATTTAATATCATTTTTAGTGCTGATCATTGTGGCATTAATTGGATACTTTTCATTTGAAGAATATCAATCAAGCAAAAGAGAAAGATTAGCTGATAAATATGATTTAGCTGTAATAAGATATGAAGCAGATAACAAATATAATGTAATACCAGATCTTAAGGAAGTAATTAATGCAAAAGACAAAACATATTCTCCTTTAGCGTTTTATTTTTTATTAGATAATGATTTGATTAACTCAAAAGATGAGATTAATAATTTTTTTGATATTTTAATAAACGATATTGGGTTAGACCAAAAATTCAAAGAACTAACAATTTTTAAAAAAGGCTTATATAACTCTGATTTTTCTGATGAAAACGATCTTTTAGCTATTTTTAATCCTCTAATAAAAACAGAAAGTATATGGAAACCTCATAGTCTTTATATTATGGCTGAATATTACTTATCAAAAAACCAAATGCAGAAATCCAAGGAATTCTTTGAACAAATCGTTAGCCTTGAAAATAATAATCCAAAAATTAAAGCTAAAGCTCAAAAAAGGTTAAGATCTAGTTTCAGTGAATAGGACAATACTATATCTCGTTTTACTATTTTTATTTTCAAGTTGTGGCCAAAATAATAAATCTATAGAGAATTCTAACACCAAAATTTTATTTGAAGAAATTAAACCAATTCAAGAAAATTTAAATTCAAACATTCAAATCAAGTTATCTAAATTTATAAAAAACAACAGTTTTATTAATAATAACTCTAATAATAATGGAAACATTAATTTTGAACCATTGTTTGAAAAAAAGAAGACATATAAATTTTCAAAGATCAAACAATTCAATTCTATTGATACGGACATCTTATTTATAAAAAATAATGATTTAATATATTTTGATAATAGAGGAACAATATTTAGAATTAATGAAAATTTTGATACAGTGTGGAAAGCAAATCATTATTCAAAAAAAGAGAAGAAACTCAATCCAATATTATATTTTAATTATATAAATAATAGAATTATAATCGTAGACACTTTATCAAATGTTTTCTCTATAAATTTAGATAATGGTGAATTAATTTGGAAAAAAGAAAGTTTCTCACCTTTTAATTCAAATGTTGCCATTCAAAAAGATAAATTTATAACTATTGATTTTGATAATGTTATCAGGTGCTTTTCTGTAATTGATGGAAATGAGTTATGGAATTTTAAAACTGAAAATACTTTTATTAAGTCACAAAAAAAATTATCAATAATTATAAAAGACGATATAGTTTATTCACTTAATAATCTAGGAGATTTGACTGCTTTAAATATAAACGATGGAAGTTTAGTCTGGCAAACTCCAACACAAAGTAATGAAATATTCTTAAATGCTTTCAGTCTTAAAAATTCAGAAATGATTTTAATGAATGAAACAATATATTTTTCGAATAACAAAAATGACTTATTTTCAATAGATGCAAGAACAGGAATAGTTAAATGGAAGCAAACTGTTAATTCAAGTTTAAAATCAACAATTTCCGAAAATTTTATTTTTAATATTTCGGAAAAAGGATATTTATTTATCATTGATAAAGACACTGGAAATATAATTAGAGTTACAGACGTTTTTTTAAATTTTAAAAAAAGAGAAAAAATTTATCCTGTAGGATTTGTTGTCGCAAAAAACAAAATTTATTTATCAACAAATAATGGCAGAATAGTTAAAGTGAATGTAGTTAATTCTGAGATTGAAGATATAATTAAATTTAATAATGAAAAAATCTCTAGACCATTTATTAACAATGGGCATTTTTTCTTAATTAAAAATAATGCGATTATAAGATCAAATTAATGTTTTTAAATTTTTTAGAAAAAATAGGAAGAAAAAAAGTAGTTTTAGATAGGGGTCCGTCACATCCAAAATATAATGAAGCCAAGCCTTGGATGAATAGGTATTATTTATTATTTAGACATAGACCTAAATGGTTCCCATTTAACATTTTAATTCATGAAATGTTAGATGATGATCACGGAGATGGAGTGCATAATCATTTATTTCCTTATATTACAATAATAATTAGAGGTGGTTATTGGGAAACAACAAAAAAGGGAAAATTTTGGAGAAAACCTGGCTATATAGGATTTAGATCGGCTAACCATTATCACAGAGTAGACTTAAAACCCGGAACTAGACCAATGACAATTTTTATTTCAGGACCATATGGATTAAGAAAAGGACCAAGATCAGATTACGGCATTGATTTTAATTCGAAAAAAAATTGATGCAAAAAAGCCTAGAAAAAGAATTTATAATTTACTGTAATAAACAAAATTTGGATGTTAATTCAAAGCAAATAAAACTCATTAAAAAAATTGAAGAATATTTTAAATTAAATTTTAAGTCTTTTATCTCTAAAATTTTATCAAAAAAAAATTATAAAAGAGGTTTTTATCTATACGGCGATGTTGGAGTTGGTAAAACTATGATATTAGATTTTTTTTTTAATTTTGTTAAAGGTAAAAAATTAAAACTTCATTTCAATGAGTTTATGCTTAATTTTCATGATTTTGCACATCAATCAAAAGCTAAGAATAATGACAATAAAATAAATAAATTTGTAAAAAAATTAAAATCTAAAGCAAAGTTAATATATTTTGATGAATTCCAAGTTACAAATATAGTAGATGCCATGATACTTGGAAAACTATTTGATGAAATATTTAAGGAAGATTTAAAAATTATAGTAACCTCTAATACAAAAATAGAAAATTTATATAAGGATGGATTGCAAAGAGATCAATTCAAACCTTTTATAAAAATAATGCAAAAGCAATCGTTTGAACACGAATTAAACATAGATGATGATTATCGAAAATCTAAAAATAATAAAATTCAAAGGTATTATTCACCTTTGAATCAAGAAAATAATTTTAAAATAAACAAATTATTTAGGGTTATGACCAAAAATAAAGTTTTAAAAGAAAAGATTTTAAACGTTAAGGGTAGAAAGTTATATCTAAAAAATTTTTATGATGGAATAGTTCGATTAACTTTTAAAGAGATATGTGATAAAAATTTAGGATCTGAAGATTATATTAAACTAGTCAGAAATTGTAATTTTATAGTCATGGAAAATGTACCAGTGTTTAATGATTTAAATGCTAATCAACAACAAAGATTTATTACTTTTTTAGATATAGTTTATGATCAAAATATACCAATGGCTATTAGCGCAGAACAAAAAATTGATAAACTCTCATCATCAAGATTATTGGAAAAACCATTTAAGCGTACAATTAGTCGGTTATATGAGCTAACTTCTAAAAAGTATTCATGAGGCAAGAATTTTTTAACCTTGAAATTAAAACAGTTGGTCAAAAATTATATGAATTTACTGATCAAACTATAGATTGGATAAACAAAAGTAATTTTAATAATGGTATTTTAAATTTAACCATACAGCACACCAGCGCATCATTAATTGTTCAAGAAAATGCTGATCCCGATGTTCAATCAGATTTAATTAATTATTTTGATAAAATTGCTCCAATGGATAATAAACTATATATTCACACAACAGAAGGTAAGGATGATATGCCAGCTCATATCAAGTCAGCTTTAACAAATAATCAGATATCCCTTAGTATTAAAAATAAACAACTTTTACTTGGAACCTGGCAAGGTATTTACCTTTTTGAACACAGGTTGGCACCTACAAATAGGCTAATTATTCATCACTTTATTGGAGATTGATTAATTTTTTAGTGTTTGAAAAGCCTTGAGAGCTGAATTTCTAGCTTCTTCATGCACAACTATAGGGGAAGGGTAATCTGAACCAATTTTAGTTTTTATAGCTTCCTGGATCTTTGTTTCCATTTCCCATGGTTTATGAATAAATTTACTTGGAACTCTCTCAAGTTCGGGTACCCATTTTTTTACATACAAACCTTGTTTATCAAATTTTTCACCCTGCAATATTGGATTAAAAATTCTAAAATAAGGAGCTGCATCTGCACCACAACCAGCAACCCATTGCCACTGCGCAACATTATTTGCTTCATTAAAATCTAACAAACAATTTCTAAAATGTTTTTCACCCTCTTTCCAATTAATTCTTAAATGTTTTACAAGAAAAGAGCCAACTACCATTCTAATTCTATTATGCATCCAACCTGTCTCATAAAGCTGTCTCATTCCAGCATCAACTATAGGATATCCAGTCATACCTTTTTTCCATGCTTTCAAATTTTTTATATTTTTATCCCAAGGAAATTTGTCAAATTCTTTTCGTAAGTTGCCTTTTAGCATTTCTGGAAAGTAATTAATTAAACTATGAGAAAATTCTCTCCAACCTAATTCATTAAGATATTTTTTAACACTAACATTTTTAGATTTATATTTATAGCATTTGTCCCAAATATTGCTTACATGTATCTGACCATTTCTTATAAACGGAGAAAGTTTTGATGAACCATTTATAGCAGGATAGTCTCTATCAACTCCATATTTTATCATTCTATTTTCAACAAACTCATTTAAATATTTTTCAGATTGCGTTTCAGATGGATCCCAATATTTTTCAAATTTTTTATACCAATTTTTTTTTGGCAAAATTTGATCTGGTAGATTATTGTTTTTAAATAATTTTATTTTTTTCTTAACTTTTTTTATATTTACTGATTTAATTGGAATGCTATCCAGATAAATTTGTTCTCCAACTCTCCAAAATGGACTATAAACTTTATAAGGGCTTCCATCATCTTTTGTAACTTTACTGTATTCGTTAAGAACATTTCCTTTAAAACATTTTGAATTTATTTTATTTTTATCGAAAGTTTTTATAATTTCTTTGTCTAATTTTAGTTGAGATGGTTCGTATATTTTATTCCAAAATATTGAAATTTCTTCATTGCCTTTAATTTTACTAAAAAAAGTTATCTCATCAGAAAATACTAATTCTAATTCAATATTATATTTAATTAATTCAGCTTTAAAGTTAATTAAAGATTTACTTACCCACCATTTCTGCGCTTCTCTAACATCATCAAAATTATCTTTATTATAAATATATAATGCAGAGATACTATCATAATTGTTTGTTGCATAAGATAATGCAGGATTATTTTTTATTCTAAAATCATCTCTTATCCAAACAACAGCTTTTTTTGACATATAATTTACTTTCTGCCTTTAAATAGCAATTGTTTGTAAAGTTTTACATCTGCATTACCTTCGCATCCAATAATTAAAACATTAGATTTTTCGTTGAGATCTAATAACTTTTTTGTTTTAGTATTATTACAGATACTAATAAGGCTGATAATTCCTGGGGTGGCACATTCACCACCTATTATTGATGTTTTACTGAGTTTCTTATCTTTTAGCATTGCTACAGTTTTTGAAACTTTTGAATCACTTACTGTAACACAACAATCACTAGCCTTTTTCAATACATGCCATGGTATGAGAGACATTTCATTGCATGACATACCACCCATTATACTCTCTTTTTTTATTATAATTTTTTTTAATTGTTTATTTTTTATGCTTTGTAGTACACAATCAGCTCCATCAGGCTCAACTATTATTATTTTAGGAATTCTTTTAAAATATTTTGCAACTCCAGCAACCACACCTGCTGCCATACCACCAACTCCAGCTTGAAGGAATATGTGTGTAATATAATGTGTGGTTTGTTTTGAAATTTCCTTGATCATAATTGAATATCCAGCCATAGTAAGTAGGGGGACATAGTTATAATTCTTTGTCGATACATCTTGAACTATAACCCAATTATTTTTTTTTGATAATTTTTTACACTCACTTATTGAGTTTTCGTAATTACCACTCACCCTAATTACATCAGCTCCAAATTTTTCAATTTCTTTTACTCTTGTTTCGCTAACATGTTGACTAACAAAAATTTTACATTTCAAACCTAATCTTTGGGCTCCCCAAGCAACTGATCTACCATGATTTCCAGCTGTCGCAGATGATATAACTATATTTTTTTTTCCCTTAGATATTTTTTCTACAGCGTATGCCCCACCTAATGCTTTAAACGATTTTAAATGGAATCTTTTTGACTCATCCTTGTAAAAGATTTTATTTAATCTCAATATTTGATTTAATTTCTCTAAATTAATTAAAGGTGTTTTTTTATAATTTTTCCATTTTGATATTGTTTTATTAGAATTTAATAGTAAGTTTGAAGGAATAAGTTTTAGAATTCTTTTACGATTAAAGTTATAAGAGGAATTGATAAATAAATTAGAATATTTCCATCTAGAAATATTAGATAATTTCATTCTTAACAATCTAACGTGTTATCTTTTTCCCACTTAGTAACTATTTTTTTCTTATCAAATACTTCTTGTTTTTTGAAATTATCTATTTCATTACTTTTTAGTTTTAAATAGCTATCAATAACTTTTTTTCCAAATGCTTTATTAAGAACTTTACTATTACCTAACATGTTTAATGCCTCAGCAACATCATTAGGTAGTTTAGGTAAGTTAGGATATTTTTTATAATCCTTATACATGTTACAGAACAAAGGTTTACCTGGATTTATTTTTTTATTAATGCCTTCTAAACCAGCCGCAAGAACTCCTGCCTGTAATAAATACGGGTTAGCTGATCCATCCATTAATCTAAGTTCAAATCTTCCTTGGTCGGGAATTCTAATCATGTGTGTTCTATTATTTCCCGTATAAGATATGCTGCTTGGTGACCAAGTAGCCCCTGATTTTGTTGGCGGAGCATTTATTCTTCTATAACTGTTAATAGTCGGATTAAAGAAAGCTGATAAAGGTTGAGCATTCTTTATAACTCCACCTAAAAAATTATAAGCCAATTTGCTTAAACCCAATCTGTCCTTTTTATCTAAAAATTGATTTTTTCCTTTGCCCCAAACAGAAACATGTGCATGGCAACCATTACCTGTTAAATTATTGAATGGTTTTGGCATAAATGTTGCTCTTAGGCCATGTTTTTCAGCTAAATTTTTAACCATAAATTTGAAAAAAGTGTGTCTATCTGCAGTTACTAAACAATCAGAGTAATCCCAATTCATTTCAAATTGACCATTCGCATCCTCATGGTCATTTTGATACGGTTTCCATCCCAATTCAATCATACTGTCACATATCTCTTTAATTAAATCATATCTTCTCATTAGGGCCGATTGATCATAACAAGGTTTTGATTGTATATCTCTTTGATCTGCAATAGACGAACCATCTTCAGAAATTAAAAAGTATTCACATTCAACACCTGACTTCATTTGTAGTTTTTTTTCACTCAATTTTTTTATCTGATTTTTCAACATTACTCTTGGAGATGCATCCACAGGCCCTCCATCCATGTACAAATCTGAAGCTAACCATCCAATCTCTTTGTTCCAAGGTAACTGAATTAAACTATTTGGATCAGGTATCGCAAACATATCACTATCTGCCGGTGACATATCTAGCCAAGTTGCAAATCCTGCAAAACCAGCTCCATTTTTTTGCATTTCAGCAATTGCTTGTGCCGGCACTAACTTTGATCTCAATACTCCAAACAAATCAACAAAACTGATGAGGAAATATTTAATTTTTTTAGATCTAGCTATTTGAGATAAATTTTTAGGCATTGATTATAATATGAATTAAATTACTTAGTATCAATATTTATTTATTGTTTATACCTGGTATCCAAGAAGTACCAGCCAAAGGAACTCTTGCCATTGCTGCAGCTTCAACTGTTAGGGCGCACATATCCTCAGGCTCCAAATTATGAAGGCTATTTTTTCCACACGCCCTAGCTAACGTTTGAGCCTCTAACGTCATAACCTTTAAATAGTTTGAAAGTTTTCTTCCTGCTTTTATCGGATCTAATCTTTTCATCAATTTTGGATCTTGAGTGGAAATACCTGCGGGATCATTTCCTTCATGCCAATCATCATACGCACCAGCAGTAGTTCCAAGTTTATTATAGTCTTTTTCCCATTTAGGATCGTTATCTCCGATAGCAATCATTGCTGCACTACCTATTGAAACTGCATCAGCCCCAAGGGCCAAAGCTTTAGCTACATCTGCTCCGTTTCTAATTCCACCAGAGATAATTAATTGAACTTTTCTATGCATATCAAGATCTTGTAGTGCATCAACAGCTGGTCTTATACAACCCAATGTTGGTTGACCTACGTTTTCAATAAATACTTCTTGTGTTGCTGCAGTTCCACCTTGCATACCATCTAAAACAACTACATCTGCACCAGCTTTAATCGCTAATGCAGTATCATAGTAAGGTCTTGCTCCTGCAATTTTAACAAATATTGGGACTTTCCATTTAGTAATTTCTCTTAATTCTAAAATTTTAATCTTCAAATCGTCAGGTCCGGTCCAATCTGGATGCCTACATGCAGATCGTTGATCAACACCTTTTGGTAAAGTTCTCATTTCAGCAACACGATCACTAATTTTTTGTCCTAAAAGCATTCCACCTCCACCAGGCTTTGCACCTTGTCCAATAACGACTTCTATTGCATCTGCTTTTCTTAAATCACTCGGATTCATTCCATACCTAGAAGGTAAAAGTTGGTAAATTAGATTTTTTGACTGTCCTCTTTCTTCAGGTGTCATGCCTCCATCACCGGTTGTTGTTGATGTTCCTGCAATACTAGCTCCACGTCCTAACGCTTCTTTAGCAGACCCCGATAATGCACCAAAACTCATTCCTGCAATTGTTATTGGTATATCAAGTTCTAATGGTTTTTTTGCATATCTAGTACCTAACGTAACATTAGTTGTACATTTTTCTCGATATCCTTCTAGAGGATATCTTGACATCGATGCGCCTAAAAATAAAAGATCATCAAAATGAGGTAATCTTCTTTTAGATCCTCCTCCTCTTATATCATAAATTCCAGTTTCAGCTGCTCTTCTAATTTCAGAATTTGTATACTCATCAAAAGTCCAAGACTGTCTAGGAAGTGTTTTATTATTTTTTTTCATAATTAATAACTTGATACATTATCTATTTTAAAATTATAAAGTTTTCTAGCTGAACCATATCTTTTAAAATCTTTAGGTTTCACCTTATCTAACTTTGCTTTTTTTAAAAGTTTATCTAATTTTTTTAAATGTTTATTGTCCATTTTTTTTTCTATGCAATCAGCACCTAAGGATTTAACTTTTCCCTTAATATAGATATCTGTTTCATATAAACTATCACCTAATGCCTCACCTGCATTACCACAAACAATTAAATTACCTGACTGTGCCATAAAAGCAGACATGTGACCCACAGAACCTTTTACAACTATATCAATTCCTTTCATTGAAATCCCACATCTAGAACTTGCATCTCCATCAATAATTAAAAAACCTCCGTGCGCAGTAGCACCTGCAGATTGAGAAGCATTTCCTTTTACATGAATTTTTCCAGACATCATATTTTCAGCCACACCAGTTCCAACATTTCCCTCAACCGTTATGTTTGCATTCTGATTCATTCCACCACAATAATATCCTACATGACCTTTTACCGTTATATCAATGTCATCAGTTAAGCCTGCACAAATTGCATGATTTCCTTCAGGATTTAAAATTGTGTAATTTTTATTATTTCTTTTTGGATCGATAGATTGCAATGTTTCATTTACTTTTCTAAGTTTTAATTTTTTCAAATCTAATTTCATTAATTGCCCCAAGAATATACAATACCAGGTTCAGGTTCGAAAATTTTTGCCATATTAACACCAGGCAAATGTGCCATTGCTTGAAATTCAGAAGCGATAGCAACATAGTCTTTAGTTTCAGCAACAACAGCAGGTTTGCATGCAATTTCGTCTCTAACTATAGCAAATCCTTTTCTTGTACCTGTTATAAAAGTGTAAAATCCATCTAAGTCACTCAAACCACTCTTAAGAGTATCTTTTAAATTTTTTTTATTTGACAAATGGTTTGAAATATATCCAGCCGCAACTTCAGTATCGTTTTCAGACTTAAAATACACCCCTTTTTTTGTTAAATCTCTCCTTAAGTTATTGTGATTTGATAACGATCCATTATGGACCAAACATTCATCAGAGCCTGTAGAGTATGGATGAGATCCGTCAGTTGTTATAGCACTTTCTGTAGCCATTCTAGTGTGACCTATGCCATGAGTTCCACTAAAATTTTCTAAATTAAACTTTTTTACTATATCCCTAGGATTTCCAATTTGCTTAAATATTTCAATAGATTTACCATAACCAATTAAGGAAACTCCTTTAAATTCATTCAAAATACTCAAAATTTTTTTTGGTTTTTCTTTGGAGCTTAAAATTACGTGATCTGAATTTTTTAATATTGTTGAAAATTTCATTTTTATAGAAATATCTTTTTTAAATTTTTCAAATGCTAAATTGTTAATACATATTGAATATTTAAATTCCTCTTTTTTTTCTTTTTTGTAAATAGCAAAACCAGCACTATCAGGCCCTCTAGATTCCATATTTACCAACATTCCTGAAAGAAATTTACCTAAATCTTTCTCAAACTTTCTTGATTTTAGATATATTCCAACTATTCCGCACATAAAATTAATTAAATTAAAGATAATAAAAAATCTTTATAGTAAACGAGATTTACTAATACAATAATGATAATTGCGGCATAGAAACCGTACTTTGCTTTAGGCCATGCGAGTCTTGCCATTTTACTAGGTGTTTTGTTTTCTTCTTGATTTTTTTTTTCAGGATTTTCCATTTAAGAAAAGAGGGCACAATTTTATATGTGCCCTCTCTAAAGTTTTAACCGTCTGTTATGTTGCTTTTCCAGTCGTTAGCGTTTGGTTTCTTTCTAGCAATTGCATTCATCTTTCCATCTTCTTGTTTAGATGAAATAACATGCCAGCCAACCCAAATAAGAATTGCTATTATTACAAGCACTCCTTCTGAACCAACACCTGGATAGACAGATCCTTGTACCTCAGAGGCACTTAAATGATCTATCCAATTTGATACTGTTGCCATTTACATACCTCCTTTATCTACTGGCAGAGACTACAGCTTTTTCATCTTCTTTAGCCTCCTCCATTATTGTATAGTCTAGTCCTGCAAGCTCTACTTCTCTTGGAATTCTCAGTTTACCCATTCCATGAAGAACTTTTGCAATTATATATCCAGGTAGCATACCTAAAACAAAAAACATTATTATTGCCCCGATAAACATTCCCAGAGGATTAATTGCTGCATAATTAGTTCCGTCCCACATTGCTCCAACACTGTATCCAGATGAAGGATAACCATTTAAAACAAAACCACATATTACAAGACCAACAAATCCAGCATAACCGTGAACAGCTACTGCTCCAACTGCATCGTCGATTTTATATTTTTTCTCAACCCAGTAATGCATTTTGTAAGCTATAACTACACCTATCATACCGATTATCATTGATTGAATTGGATGATATAAATCATTCCCTGCAGATGCACATATTATTCCTGCAAGGCCTGATGAATAAGTCCAAAACGGATCTCCCTTAGATATAACATATCCTGCCAACAGTCCTCCAGATAACGACATTAAAAAGTTCATCGTTATTCCACTAAGTGTTGTTGGTGTTAGGTAGATATTAGTTGCGGTAAAGAAAGTTACACCTTCCATACCATACTCAGGTCCAAGATCATAAATTGGAACATTACAAGCTGCGTAAAAACCCCAAAAACCTGTATAGATTAAAAATAATCCTACAGTAACTAACCAAGGATTTCTTGGTCCTATGTTTCTTGGTTCTCCGCTGGATGAAAATTTTCCAATTCTTGGTCCTAATACAACAAGAACACCTAAAGCAAAACCTCCAGCAATTGCGTGAATTACTCCAGAAGCATAAGCATCATGATATCCTAATATTTTTAACATCCATCCATCAAAATGCCATCCCCACGAAGCATCAATTGTCCAGAAAACAGATCCAATTGCAATTGCAAGTATTCCAAAAGCAAATGTTGTTATCCTTTCAATTACTGCACCAGATACAATTGAGGCTGCTGTCCATGAAAATAATAAAAAGGCTGCCCAAAAGACACCCATTATATGATCATTAAGATTAACTGCCATCAATGCATTAGTTGGATTAGCAAGATCATTTCCACCAAATCCACCTCCAAGAACAAGACCAGTGCTTTCAGTCATAATTGAGGGAGCAAAACCAGGTCCTGTTGGAAATGCCCAGTATATCCACCAACCAAAGAAAAACCATGTGATTGTTACTAAAGGTATCAGCATAGTATTTTTCATAAGAGTATGTTGGTGATGTTTGTAACGAGATGCTCCAACTTCGTACATACAGAATCCTACGTGGATCAAAAACATAAGAACCACTGTTACCCAATAGTAAAACTCTGTAAATAATGTTGTGAGAGCACCTAATTGATCAGTCATATTTCTCTCTCCTATTAATAGTTGATTTACTCTATGAAATTTTTTTTAGACTGACAATTTTAATTTAGTTATAAAAAGTAGATGTTAATAATTATTTTATCAACTTGAAATTGAAAATTAGAATTTTAAGTAAGCTTTTTTTAAATCAACCAACGGGTGATTCGGTGACATTTGAAATTTAACTAATAGCTCTCTTGCAATCATATCTCTATCTTGCTGATTATTAGGTAGTTTAATTTTACCTGGTATAGTCACCCATCCGTTTGCATTTCTGTCAAAAACTGCGGGTCTATTTTCCTCATATCCCATATGAACGTCCTCTAACCAATTAAGATCATCCCAACCCATTGCTTCAATATATTTTTTTAAAAATGGAGTAAGACGATTATAGTCTGGTAAAAGATTTACATCATACCTGTAGCCAATTGTTTGGCCAATCATTTTCTCTCTAGCTGTTTCTTTTTTTTTACCTAGCTGACCTTTAATCTGTTTTGACTTAGACTTATTTTTAATTATTTTTTTTGGCATACTAAAAACTAGATTTTATGGAAATCTTTAACTCCTACAGTATGATTCGTTCCAGCTAATGGGACTTTTGCAAGCGCTGAAGCTTCCATTGTTAATGCTGCCATATCTTCAGGCTCTAAAGAATGAATATTAGTTTTACCACAAGCTCTAGCTAATAACTGAGCTTCAAGTGTCATTGCATGTAAGTAATTATAAACTCTTAGCGCCGCATCATCAGGGTTTAATCTTTTTCTTAATTTTGGATCTTGCGTAGCAACTCCGACAGGACATCTTCCTGTGTGACAGTGGTAACAATGACCTGCTGGAACACCCATTTCTTTTTCAAAGTTAGCTTCCGGTATTTCTTTGTTACAATTTAAAGCAACCATTGCACCGGTTCCAATTGCGATTGCATCAGCTCCAAGCGCTAAAGCTTTTGCCATATCTGCTCCATCTCTTACTCCGCCTGCGTAAATTAAAGTAACTTTCCCAGTTTTTCCAACATCATCTAATGCTCTTCTTGCCTCTCTAATACCTGCAATTCCTGGTATACCAGTATTAGCTGCAGCTATATGCGGCCCTGCTCCAGTTGAGCCTTCCATACCATCTAAATAAATTGAATCTGGATCACATTTTGCAGCCATTCTAACATCATCATAAACTTTTGCTGCACCGAGCTTCAACTGAATTGGAACTTTATTTTTTGTTAATTCTCTAAGTTCCTCAACTTTTAATGCTAAATCATCTGGACCTAACCAATCAGGGTGTCTAGCAGGAGATCTTTGATCTATTCCTGCAGGCAAAGATCTCATTTCAGCAACTTGGTCAGTAACTTTTTGACCCATTAAGTGACCTCCCATTCCTACTTTTTGACCTTGTCCAATAAATACTTCTATCCCATCTGCCAACTGAGCGTGATGAGGATTAAAACCATATCTTGATTGGATACATTGGTAAAACCATTTTTCAGAATATCTTCTTTCATCTGGTATCATTCCACCTTCTCCTGAACATGTAGCGCTGCCGGCCATTGTCGCTCCCCTAGCTAATGCTGTTTTTGCTTCATAAGAAAGAGCACCAAAACTCATTCCAGTAATATAAACTGGTATATCTAGTTCAATTGGATTTTCACATCTTGGCCCAATTATAGTTTTAGTCTCGCACTTTTCTCTGTATCCCTCAATAACAAATCTTGTTAAAGTTCCTGGCAAGAAAACTAAATCATCAAACGTTGGTATCTTTTTCATCAAAGCCATACCACGCATTCTGTATCTACCTAACTCTGATTTAATATGGATGTCATCCATTACTTCAGGAGTGAAAATTGCGTTATGACCTAATAGACTTTTGTTCCTAGATGCCACTCCATTCCCGTTAGAATGTCCGTTAGACTTTCCATTACCGTTTTTTTTCTTTGCCATTTAAATTGCTCCTTTTTTTTCTGTTGGTTCAAGAGCATCGTAGTTCCAAAGTTTTTTTCCTGAGACCACTTTGGTCATCTTAGAAACGTCGAAATTTTCTCCGATCTCCGCAACCTTTAATTTTCTTTTAAGCCAATCTTGATCTGACTCTAATAATTCAGCTTCTACAGCATCACTACCAAATGATCCAATTTTTCCACCTACAAAAATTGTCCCATCATACATGGAGTCTCCAAGGTTTATACCAACATCACCAAGTATAATAATTCTACCTCTTTGCATCATAAAACCTGTAAAAGCACCAGCATCTCCACCGATTATTATAGTTCCACCTTTTTGATCAATACCAGTTCTTGCACCTACGCTCCCTTTGCATATCAGGTCACCACCTCTTATAGCTGCTCCAAAACAAGATCCCGCATTCTTTTCAATAACAACTTTACCAGCCATCATATTTTCTGCACAAGACCAACCAACTCTTCCATTAATTCTTACTATTGGTCCATCCATTGATCCACATCCAAAGTAACCAAGACTTCCTTCAAAAATCAAATTTAATTTATTTAAAATCCCTACTCCTAAACTATGTTTACCTTGAGGATTTTTAATAACTATTGTTCCGTATCCCTCTTTCATCAGTTCATCAATTTTTTTGTTGGCTTCTCTACACTCCATATTTTTTACGTCAATTTCTGTTCTTTTATTAAAATCTACATCATAAGTACCAAAATAATAAAAATTCTCTGCTTCATCTGGATTAAAAAATTTTTGTTGAGTTTTGCCTGTTAGAACCTCTGAGTGAAGTCCCATCGATTGTGCTTTTGTTTTTTTTTCAGATGTTTTTATATTTGCCATACTTTAACCTCACCATCGAATGGGTCATAAGTATCAATTTCTTGGGGCAGAACTGATCTAATCGCTATTTCTTCTGAACCCATAGCAACTAGATTGTCAGACTCATAAAGAACAAGAGGTTTTGCTGCCATTGTATCTTTTGCCATACCCAAACTATCTTTTGTAGCGACAAAATATGTAAATACACCATCTAATCCTGTAAGAGACTCTTTCATCCCCTCTTCAAGAGACGCACCATTTCTCATTTTTTCTGCTAAATAAACCGCTATAAGTTCTGAGTCACATTCTGACATGAACCTCATTCCTTTATTTTCTAATACTCTTCTGTTATTCCAGTAATTTGTTAACTGACCATTGTGAACAACTGATACATCGCTAAATGGATATCCCCAGAATGGGTGAGCAGATTTTATATCTACTCCAGACTCAGTAGCCATTCTTGCATGCCCAATTGCATGAGTGCCAATTACCTTATCAAGACTATATCTTTTGCACACGGCCTCAGCATTTCCTAAATCTTTAATTACTTCCAATGATTTACCCATTGAAAGAATTTCAACACCTTGAACACTTTCAATTTTCTGTGAAAATTCCATAAGATCTTTATCGTATTCAATTTCATATCTTAACGAATATGGAAGTATTCTTTCTTCTTTTAATATTTTAGCACCAAGATCAGCCAGATATCCATCAACAATTTTTTTTCTTTCATCGTAAACAGAGACATCTTCCATGATTGATGTGCTTCCTTCACCTACGTTTTCACCCACTTTAAATCTCATGATAAAGTTTTGACCATCTGTTTTTCCATATAAAGCATAACCAGTTGAGTCTTCACCTCTATGCTTTAACGCTTGAAGCATGCCTTGAAGTTCAAAACCTACTTTAGATGTACTTCCTCTATGAATTAGTCCTGCTATTCCGCACATTTTATTTCCTTTTTAAATTTATGGTAGACAATCAAGATAAGTATCAAGATCCCACTGAGTTGTTGCTCCAAGGAATTTTTCCCACTCATCTCGTTTGTACCAGTTAAATACTTTATACATTTCGTCAGGCATCGATGATTTAATGAGTTCATCTTCAGCCAATCTATCTAATGCTTCACCCAGACTTAAAGGAAGTTTTTTTACATCCTTTCCAGCTTTTTGAGCTTCATAAATATTTCTAGACTCTGGTTTTGCAGGCTTCATTTTTTTTGAAATACCTTCGTCGCAAGCTTTTAATAATGCTGAGCCTAATAAATAAGGATTGTGCATAGAGTCTACAGATCTATACTCAAATCTTCCTGGAGCAGAGACTCTCAATCCACATGTTCTGTTTTGATAACCCCAGTCAGCATATACAGGTGCCCAAAAACCTTGATCCCATAATCTTCTATATGAGTTTACTGTTGAAGATCCAATTGCTGTTAAAGCAGGTAAATGTTTCATTATCCCTGCTATTGATTGTAATCCAATTTTTCCTGGCAATTGCATATCTTTAGTATCGGGCATAAATGTATTTGTTCCACCAGAAACGTAACTAAATACTTCTTCTACGCCTGGAAGTTTCTTGTTCCCTAATTTATTTACTGAAACCTTGCCGCCTTTCCATAAGGACATGTTTGTATGACAACCACTAGCAGATACTCCCATAAATGGTTTCGTCATAAAACAAGCTATGAGATTGTGTTCTCTTGCAACTTGAGCACAAATTTGTCTGTAAGTTGACAATCTATCCGCATTTCTTAAGACGTTATCAAAAGTCCAGTTTAGTTCTAATTGACCAGGTGCATCTTCGTGATCTCCCTGTATCATATCTAGTCCCATTGCTTTTGCATATTCAATAACTTTCATGAATACAGGTCTTAAAGATTCAAATTGATCAATATGATAACAAAATGGTTTTGAGAAACCCTCTCCAGTAGGTGTTCCATCAGAATTTTTTGTTAACCACATCATTTCTGGTTCTGTTCCAACTCTTAGCTCAAGCCCATGTTTCTTTTTAAATTCATTCATGAAAATTCTTAAATTACCTCTACAGTCACTAGTTAAATGACCTCCTGGATTTTTTCTTTCCTCTCTATTTCTGAAACAAGTTACAAAAACTCTTCCAACTCTTTTATCCCATGGTAACTGAACAAAAGTTTCTGGATCAGGTATTCCAACTAACTCCATAGCCTCAGGACCATACCCGATATAATTATTATGACGATCTAAAAATAAGTTTGCAGTTGCACCGTAAACTAATTGAAAACCTTTTTCAGCGGTTCTTTCCCAGTGATCTGCTGGAATTCCTTTTCCAACAACTCTTCCTGTAACTGATATAAATTGATAATAAATGTAGGTTATTCCTAATTCATTAATTTTTTCTCTAACTTTTTTGACGAGTTTGGCTCTACCTGGTTGATTTACATGTTTTTCTAGATCCGTCATTCTTCCCCCTTTGAATTTTCAGATCAAAAGTTAACTGAAAAAAAAACGTTTGTCTACTTAGATAAATTAACTCCAAGGAAATGGACTGTTCGATGTCGGATGTAGTTTGCCTTTTTCGTATCTATCGAACCTAAACGGTTTTAATAATTCACTTTCATGACCTAAAATTTCTTGTGCTACTAGGTGCCCAACACCTATCATTTTATAACCGTGATTTGCATCAGCAATCATATAAACATTTTCAAAAAATTTATCAAAAATTGGAAAAGAGTCTGGGGTTAAACAGCCTAGACCTCCAGATGGTCCTCTTCTATATAAGTGAGACTTACCAACGAAACGCTTTTGTATGTGTGCTAGTGCTGATGTCCACATATCTGAAAATTTGTCTGTTGTTTGATATTCAGGTGAATCTATTCCGTAAGGATCAACATTAACATCATCAAAATGTTTTTGAACTATGTAAGGAGAAGTTCCTCCCTGAACTCCCAAACCCTCAATATCAGGTTTGTAATAAATTCCCCAAAGCTCATCTGTTAGTAACTTTCCATCTGTATCAGAATATAAAGGTGCATCAGTATCGACATGGATTACTGGAGGAGATTTGCCATCATTAGTTTTTAAATAATCAGCATCAACACCTAATATACCTTCCTGTAGAAACCAATATTTCCACATTTCAACTTCGTGCATTTTTCCATCATTCGCGTCTTTAATATTTGCAGTTTTTGGCAACTCAAGCATGTTCCAAAAATCTCTAACCCATGGTCCTGCACCAATTACTACTTGATCACAATCAATAGTACCTTTATCGGTAATAACCCCTGTAATTGCATTACTGTTACTTCCTCTTTTAAAACCTGTAACTTTTATTCCCTTGTGTACGTTTACTCCGTTTGAATTTGCTTTCTTTTCTAAAGCTTTTATAGAATCTTTATTAAATGCATAACCACCTTTTTTTTCGTGCAATACTGACGTTATACCTTTTGCTTGCCAATCACTAAAAATTCCTTGCATATATTTCATGCAATCTTTTTCACCTTCTATAAATTCAGACTCATATCCAATAGCTTTTTGCTGTTCATAAATACTTGAAACATCCTTATGCATAACCTCTGGAGAAATTTGCATATATCCAACAGCATTATATTTAAATGCTTCAGGATCACTTTCCCAAACACTAACCGAATGTGCCATTAGTTCCCTCATCGCTGGTTGAAAATAATTATTTCGCACAACGCCACAAGCAATTCCACTTGCGCCAGCAGCAGTGTCTTTTTTTTCTAAAACAACTACATCATTAGGATTTTTATATTTTTCTGAAAGTTTCCAAGCCGTGCTTAATCCGTGGATTCCCCCACCAATTATAACTACTTTTGCTTTTGTCGGTAACGACATAAGTAAACTTTAATTATATATGAAGAAAAGAATATAATAATTTTTATATATAAATTATATAAATTTAAATATTCGAAAAACTATCAATTTAGAAACTTAAATTCTTTAGAGTTTTCAAATACTCATTAAATTCGTTTATAAAATTTTGAGTAGGTAAGACGTGTTTTTTTCTATTATCGCTCCCAGTCCTTTTAAGATAAAAAAATTCCTTATCACAAGCTTCTTTGATCATGAGTGCTGACTTTGGTCTTGAGGTTTTGAAAAGTCTAGTTTTAAGTTCCTCAACAGATAAATTCTCATTTAACTTATAAGAATGCATTACAATTAGCATCATATGATAATGTGATGGAGATTTTCTAAAAAAATAATTACTTGATGTGTGAGACAATTTCATTTGATCTTCCCAAAATTCTAATAAATCTTTCGATGATTTTGGCATTAAGATCTTACACGTGTTTTTTTAGGATCGTAATGTGGAAATCCAACAATTTTTGCTGGAATTCTTTTTTGATGGCCATCTATCTTACCTACTTCAACATCAGACCCAATTTCTGAATGACCAATATCAATCCTACATAATGCAATATTTTTGTTTAATGTTGGAGACAAACATCCACTTGTAATTATTCCGATTTGTGACCTTCCTAAATGAACACAATCACCATGATTTGCTT
>QCSH01000007.1 GCA_003211555.1 Pelagibacteraceae bacterium AG-470-G21 | reverse complement strand
AACAAGGATCTGAATTATTCTCGACCAAAATCAGGTTTAGAAATATCTTGTTTTTGAGAAATTATTTGTTTTCTTACTACTTTCGAATTAATTAATTTTTTTATTATCTTTGAATTTTCTTTCTTGCTTATATTCTTCTTAAAGTCTTTTAAATTTTTCATAAAAAGATTTATTGCTTCAATCATATTAATTTTATTCTCAAAAAATATATCTCTCCACATTATTTCGTTGGATGCGGCAATTCTTGAGAAATCTCTTAATCCACCAGCGCTAAATTTAATCAAATTTTTATTCTTTTTTTTCTGAAAATCCTGAGCTGTTTTTATTAAATTGTAAGCAATCAAGTGAGGTAGATGGCTAGTGACTGAAAAAATTTTATCATGATCATCAGGGTTCATAATAATTATTTTAGATCCTAAAGATTTCCAAAATCTCTCTACTTTTTTTTGTTTTAGAACATTTTTCTCTTTTATTATTATGCACCACTTGTTTTTGAATAAATTAGCATTACTATATTTGGGCCCACTAACTTCGGATCCTGAGATAGGATGACTCATCACCCAATCAAGATTTTTTGATAATTTTTTTTTTTTTAAAGAAATTAGATTTTTTTTTGTTGAACCAACGTCAGTTATAATCGAATTATGATTGAGATGTTTATTTAATGACGAAAAAAATTTAGGATATTCACTCATAGGAGTGCTTAAAATCACAAGATCAATTTTATTTAAATTTTTATCTAACCTTGTTAAAAATTTAATTTTCTTGTCAAATTTTTTAATAATAGATTTATATTTTTTTGATTTTTCAAATACAAAAAAATTTTTAGAAATTTTTTTTTGTATTGACGCCTTTAATATTGACGAGCCTATCAATCCGCAACCAATGATAAGAATATTATTAAACATTTTTAAAAATAGTATTCATTCTTTTAAGGAATATTTGGTTTTCTTTTGTGTTACCAATTGTAAGTCTTAGACAATTTTTTATGCCATATGAATTCATTTCTCTTAGTATTATTCCATATTTTTGTAATTTTTTTAAAGTTGTATCTGCGGTAAATTTTGCTTTTTTGAAATCTAATAAAAAGAAATTTCCAGATATTTTGTTTGTACCAATATTATATTTTAACATCTCGTTTTTAATTTTTTTGCACCATTTAAGATTATGTATTACTGACTTTTTAACAAATTTATTATCTTTAAGTGACTCAACAGCACAAATTTGTGCAAATTTATTTACGTTAAAAGGGGGTTTAATTTTATATAATTCTTTAATTATAGATTTATCGCCATATCCCCAACCTATTCTTAATGAAGCTAGACCATAGATTTTTGAAAATGTTCTTAAAATAAATACATTTTTAGAATTTTTAAATAACTCAATTCCAGATTTGTAATCCTTATTCTTCATATATTCAAAATATGCATCATCAACAACCAATAAAATATTTTTATTTAATCTTCTCCTTAAGTCTAATAGCTCGTTTTTTGTTAAATAAGTGCCTGTTGGATTATTTGGATTCGCAATAAAAACAATTTTTGTTTTTTTTGATGTCTTTTTAAGAATTTCTGTAACTGAAACCTTAAAATTTATTTCTTTAGCTAGTTTTACATTTGCTCCAACGATTTTGGAGTATATCCTATACATGAGAAAACTATACTTAGGAACAACAACTTCATCATTTTCTCTAAGGAACAATTGACAAAGCATCTGAATTATTTCATCAGAACCAGAGCCACAAATTATCTTAGATTTGTCACAATTATACTTTTTTGATATTTTTTGTGTAAGCTCTGAAAATTTACTGTCAGGATATTTTGATATATCAAATTTAGACTTAACAATTTTCTCGACATTTTTACTGACTCCTAAGGCAGACTCATTTGCGGATAACTTAATAATTTTTTTATTACCAGCCAATAAGGATTTTCCTGGTTTGTAACTCTGTAATTTTATGTTTTTAAATCTTAGCGCTGTCATAGTAAATATTTCACTATAAATAGTCTTTTGACTAGATAAAACAATAATTAATTGAGCAATATTTGACATATAAATTCCTTTGAAGTAAAAGCTGCATGCGCTGATTTATACTGAATTGCGAGCGCTATAAAAAAACCGCTAAAATGTTTTTTTTCTCACAATTCAATCAGTAAAATTATTATGAATAAGAATATTGATACAAAAAAAATAATTATATCAAATCCCCTAAAATTGGATTGTGGTAAGGAAATTAATAACTTTCCAATAGCATATGAGACATATGGGGAATTAAACAGTGAAAAAAGTAATGCGATATTAGTTTTTCATGCTTTAACTGGAGATCAATATGTTTCTGGAAAAAACCCAATAACTAATAAAGATGGTTGGTGGAGTTATGTTGTTGGAAAAAATAAGCCAATAGATACAAATAAATTTTTTGTGATTTGTGCAAACGTTATTGGAGGCTGCATGGGATCTTATGGACCTAGCACCATAAATGAGTCCACTGGCAAACAAATAGGAACTGATTTTCCCATTATAACTATTAACGACATGGTTAACGCTCAATACGAACTAATTAAATATTTAGAAATTGAAAAACTTTTTGCTGTAATAGGTGGTTCAATGGGTGGAATGCAAGTACTTCAATTTGTTGCCAATTTTCCAGATAAAGCAAAACTTGCAATACCGATTGCTTGCACATCTAGTCACTCGGCACAAAACATAGCGTTTAATGAATTAGGAAGACAGGCAATTATGGCTGACAGTAAGTGGGAAAATGGATTTTATAGTAATTACAAATTAAATCCTGACAAAGGGTTAGCGGTAGCAAGAATGGCAGCACATATTACTTATCTTTCTGAAAAAGGATTGCAGGAAAAATTTGGAAGAAAATTGCAAGATAGAGATAGTCTAAGATATGGATTTGAGGCAGATTTTCAAATTGAGAGTTATCTTAGATACCAAGGATCTGTATTTGTTGATAGATTTGATGCTAATAGTTATTTATATATAACTCGTGCAATGGATTATTTTGACTTATCCAAACAGTACAAAGAAAATTTATCTGATGCATTCAAAAAAACTAAAACAAAATTTTTTGTAATATCATTTACATCAGATTGGTTGTATCCAACATCGGAGAATAGAGAAATAGTTATAGCACTAAATTCTATTGGTGCAGATGTCGGATTTGTTGAAATAGAATCTGATAAGGGACATGACTCATTTTTGCTTGATGTTCCAAGTTTCCTAAAGACACTTGGTGACTATATTAATTCAACCTACAAAGTTATAAATGAAAGAAGAATTTAACATTATATCTAATTTGATAGAGGAAAATACTAGAGTTCTAGATGTCGGTTGTGGCAATGGAGACTTGATGAAATTTTTACAAGAAAACAAAACTAAAGATATTCGTGGATTAGAAATTTCTAAAGAAAAAGTTCAAAATTGTTTATCAAAAGGATTAACAGTTATAGAAGGAAATGCTGAAAGCGATTTAAAGCAATTTGCTAAATCATCCTTTGATTACGTTATCTTAAGTCAAACATTGCAGGCTTTTCTCAACCCTGAAGTAGTAATTAATGAATTACTTAAAGTGGGTAAAAAGGTAATAGTTACAATACCTAATTTTGGTTACTGGAGAGTTAGACTACAATTATTGTTTAAAGGCACAATGCCTGTAACAGAAAATTTACCTCATGAATGGTACAATACACCAAATTTACATATGTGCACAATTAAAGATTTTTATAATTTTTGCAGTACTAAGAATATTAAAATATTTAAGTCTATCGCTTTAAAAAAAAGTCGAATTTCAGAAATAAATGAGTCAAATTTAAATTATAAAAATCTTGACTCTCACTTAGGTATATTTTTAATAGAAAGTTAAATGAAAGTAGAAATTATTAAGTGTCTGGAAGATAATTTTTCTTACATTTTAATTAATGAAGCTAATAGAAATTGTTGTGTTGTTGATCCTGGTGAAGCAGATCCAATTATAAATTATTTAGAGAAAAATAAATTAAATTTAAAATATGTATTAAATACACATCATCATCATGACCATGTTGGTGGGAATGGGGAATTAAAAAAAAAATTTAATGCAGAAGTAGTAGGTTATATTGGAGATAAAAACAGAATACCTCAAATTGATATTTGCTTAAATGATGGTGAAATTTGGAAGAAGGATATTTTTGAAGCAAAAATATATCATGTCCCTGGTCATACAATAGGTCATATCTGTTTTCATTTTTTTAAAAATAAGTTAATTTTTACAGGAGATACTTTATTCTCTTTGGGATGTGGAAGAATTTTTGAAGGGAGTTATGAGCAAATGTACAACTCACTACAAGTTTTAAAAAATTTAGATAAAGATACAAAAATTTATTGTGGACATGAGTATACTTTAAAGAATTCTGAATTTTGTTTAGCACAGGATTCCAATAACAATGAATTACTAAACAAAATTAAAGAAATTAAAGAAAAAATTAAACAAGGTAAAACTAGTATGCCATCAACGATTGGTGTGGAACTTAATTGTAACATTTTTCTTAAATCAAACGATCTAGAAAATTTCAAAAAATTGAGGGATTTAAAGGATAATTTCTAAGTTATTAACCTTGACTATGATGCAACCCAGACTATATTGCTCACTATAAAAATTAGGGCTAACTATGTCATTCGCAGTAATTCAAACAGGTGGTAAACAGTATAAAGTGGAAGCTGGAGAGATTCTCAAAGTTGAAAAGCTCGAAGATTCAAAAGAAAATTCAAAAATAGAGTTTAATGAAATCCTAGCTTATGGAGATGATAATCATTTAGAGCTGGGTGAACCAACCATTACAGGTGCTAAAGTTGAAGCAGAATTAATAAAAAATGGAAAAAATAGAACTGTTCTTATTTTTAAAAAAAGAAGAAGACAAAACTCAAGAAGAAAAAATGGTCATAGGCAAAAATTCACAATGTTAAGAATAAGTAAAATCTATTCAAAAGATGGTAAGATTATTTCTGAAGCAGAAAAAATGAAAGAAATTCCGTCAAAAAAAATAATTGAAACTAAAGAAGCGGCAAAATAAAAGATAAAATATGGCAACAAAAAAAGCAGGTGGATCGTCGAGAAACGGAAGAGATAGTGCCGGTCGAAGACTGGGTGTGAAAAAATACGGTGGTGAGATGGTAATACCTGGCAACATTATTGTAAGGCAAAGAGGAACTAAAATATTCCCTGGAGAAAATGTTGGCATGGGAAAAGACCATTCAATTTTTTCAGTTGTTAAAGGTAAAGTAGAGTTCAAAAAATCAAAATCTGATAGAACTTACGTTTCAGTAAAGCCCAATTAATAAATACAACACATACATAGTTGTTATATGAAATTTCTCGATCAGGTTAAGATATATGTAAAAGCTGGCAACGGAGGGTCAGGATCTCCAAGTTTTCGTAGAGAAAAGTTTGTTGAGTTTGGTGGGCCTGATGGAGGCGATGGGGGTAAAGGAGGCTCTGTAATTCTCAAAAGTGAAAGAAATCTTAATACTTTAATTGATTACAGGTACCAACAACACTTTAAAGCGCAAAGAGGACAAGATGGTAGTGGAAAAAACAAAACTGGAAAAGGTGGAGAAGATTTATATTTAAAAGTACCTATAGGCACACAGGTTTTTGAGGAAGATAATAAAACACTTATTTTTGATTTTAAAACTCAAAAAGAGGAATTTTTATTAGCAAGTGGAGGTAAAGGTGGATTTGGAAATACTAGGTTTAAATCCTCAACCAACAGAGCACCAAGGAAATTTACTAAAGGAAGTCAAGGGGAGGAATTTTGGATATACCTTCAACTAAAAACAATTGCTGATATTGGAATCATAGGATTACCAAATGCTGGAAAATCTAGCTTGCTTGCCTCAATGACAAGTGCAAACCCAAAAATAGCAAATTATAAATTTACTACAATTAATCCAAATCTTGGGGTTGCTAGTTATGATGACAAAGAAATTACTTTAGCAGATATACCAGGGTTAATTGAAGGCGCTCATAAAGGAACTGGTCTTGGAATAAAATTTTTAAAACACATAGAAAGATGTAAAACCTTGCTACATTTAATTGATATAACTGAAAATGATCTATTTGTTTCTTACAATCAAGTCAGAAAAGAGTTATCTAAATATGGCAAAGATTTAGCTAAGAAAAAAGAAATAGTAGTTTTAAATAAAATTGACTTGGTGGAAGAAGAAGAAAAAGTAGAGAAGATTAAAAAACTCAATAGTAAATTGAAAAAAAATATTTTTGTAATGTCAACAATGGATAAAAAATCAGTATCAGATATAAAGTCAAAGTTGGTAAACTATGTATCTTAAGGAGTCCAAAACTGTAGTAATAAAAATAGGTTCATCTTTATTAATAAATGACAATAAAATAATAAGAGAAAAATGGCTTTTGGAATTTGCTAAAGATATTAAAGAGTTACAAAAAATTAACAAGAATGTTGTAATAGTAAGTTCAGGGGCTATTGCTTTAGGGTGTAAAAAATTACAGTTAAATAAAAAAACTCTAAAACTTGATAAAAGTCAAGCTGTTGCGTCTATTGGACAAATCGAATTAATGAATCTTTTTAAAAAAACATTTAACTCAAATAAAATAAATATTTCCCAAATTTTAATTACTTTAGAAGATACCGAGAAAAGAAGAAGAGCAATTAATGCTAAAAGAACTTTCGAGAACTTGTTTGAGCTTAATTTTGTCCCCGTTGTTAACGAAAATGATAGTATTGCAACTTCTGAAATTAAATATGGAGATAATGATAGACTGGCATCAAGAGTTGCGCAAATATCAGGTGCAGATTGCTTAATATTATTATCTGATGTTGATGGATTGTATTCTAAAAATCCAAAAATTCATAAAAATGCTAAACTGATTAAAGAAATCAAAAATATTGATTCAAAAATTGAGAATTTTTCTAGCAAAACCACAAGTAAACATGGAACTGGTGGAATGAAAACAAAAATTGATGCTGCAAAAGTATGTCAAGTTTCGGGTTGCTACATGGCTATAGCAAATGGGTTAATTGAAAGGCCAATTAAAAATATACTTGAACATAATTCTGGGACATGGTTTTTACCAAAAGTATCTAAATTGGATGCCAGAAAAAAATGGATAATAAGCTCGATATCTCCAAAAGGAGAAATCATAATAGATGATGGTGCATTAAATGCTCTCAAAAATGGAAAAAGTTTGTTAGCTGCAGGAATTAAAAAAGTCTCAGGAAAATTTGTTAAAGGTGATCATGTTAAAATCTTAGATAAAAATAATACAGAATTTGCTAGGGGACTAAGCAGTTTTACATCTGATGAAATATCAAAAATAAAGGGAGAACATTCAAATAAAATCAGTAATCTTTTGGGCTATGTCACAAAGTCCGAAGTTATACATAAAGATGATATGGTCAAAATCTAATGAGCAAACTAGTTAAAATAATTGGATTTAATTCAAGGAAAGCTTTGAACTCAAGAATAAATTCAAAAAAAAAAAATAAAGTTTTAAAAGATTTTGCTAAATTAATTCAGATTAATAAAGACAAAATCTTAAGTGAAAATAAGAAAGATGTTTTTTATGCAAAAAGAAAGAATGTGAAAGAAAATTTGATTAAAAGACTTGCTCTTAATAGTAATAAATTAAAAAGTATAATTAACTCTGTTAAAACTATTACCTCTTTTAAGGATCCTGTGAATCAAGTCACTTCTAAATGGAAAAGGCCGAATGGACTTGAAATTAAAAGGGTTACAATACCAATAGGAGTAATAGGTGTAATATTTGAAAGCAGACCAAATGTTACTTCTGATGTTTCGGCATTATGTTTCAAATCTGGAAACGCTGTAATATTAAGAGGAGGTTCTGAAGCCTATAATAGCAATAAAATCTTAGTGAATTTATTTAGAAAAGCCCTCAAAAAAAATAAAGTAAACGAAAATTACGTCCAATTTATAAGTGATAAAAGTAGAAAAATTGTGGACTATTTATTATCAAAAATGGAAGGGTCAATTGATGTTATAATTCCACGAGGTGGAAAAAATTTAGTGAAAAAAGTGAAACAACTTTCAAAAGTGCCAGTTATTGGTCATTTAGAAGGAATTTGTCATACATATATAGATAAAGAAGCCGAAGATAACATGGCAAACAAAATTGTATTAAACGCTAAACTAAGAAATACTAGCATATGTGGTGCAACTGAAACACTTTTAATACATAAAAATAAATCTAAATCAGTAAATTTAATTTTAAATTCGTTAGTTAAAAATGGATGTAAAATTTTAGCTGATAGAAAAATTAAAAAATTATTCAAAGGCAAATCTTATCCCACAAATAGTAATACTTGGTCCAAAGAACACCTTTCATCAATTATTTCAGTAAAGTTAGTAAACGATGTTAAAGAAGCAGTTGATCATATTAACAAATATGGAACCATGCATACAGATGCAATAATTACAAAAAATAAAAATACGGCGAAATATTTTATTAAAAATGTAAAAAGCTCAATAGCTATTCAAAATTCATCAACACAATTTGCAGATGGAGGAGAATTTGGCTTTGGTGGAGAAGTTGGAATTTCAACAAATAATTTACCACCAAGAGGTCCCGTTGGTTTAAATCAGTTAGTAAGTTATAAATATGAAGTTTATGGGTCTGGGCAAATTAGAAAATAAAAAGATTGGTGTACTAGGTGGATCATTTGATCCAGCACATATTGGTCATATAAAAATCTCAAAAATAGCAAAAAAAGATTTTAATTTGATTCAAGTTATATGGGCTATAACAAAACAAAATCCATTTAAAAAAAATAAACCAAATGATTTATATAAAAGAACAGCATATGCAAAAAAAATTAATAAAAGAAACAAATTTATAAAAGTTCAATGTTTTGATGACATAGTAAAATCTAATCGAACAATAGACTTAATTAAATATTTAAAAAAAAAATTTAAGAATACTGATATATTTTTTTTGATGGGAGCAGACAACCTGGTTAATTTCCATAAATGGAAAGGTTGCAATTCAATAACTAAAATGTGTAAAATATTAGTATTTGATAGAGATGGATACAAATCAAAGGCTTTAAAATCAAAATCATTTAAGAAATATAATAAAAAAACAGTTGAATTCATTAAGTTTAATAAAGTCAATATTTCATCTTCTCAATTAAGAAAAATTTGATACTCTAATTTTAATTAATGGAAAAAATATCAGCTTTAAAAGACGAAATAGTTAGAACGCTTGATATTAATAAAGCCCTAGACATAGTATCAATAGATCTTGAAGGTAAGTCTTCAGTTGCAGATTTTATGATTATAGCAAGTGGTACATCATCAAGACACATTCAAGCATTATCAGAACAAGTTTTTCAAAAATTAAAAATAAACGGAGTTCCTAACTGTAAAATTGAAGGTAAAGACAGTAATGATTGGAAGCTTGTTGATGGGATAGACTTAATTGTTCATATTTTTAACCCTGAAAAAAGAAAATTTTATGAATTAGAAAAAATGTGGTCAGAATTAATTCCAAAAGAAAAACTGATCATATGAAAAAGTTTTTATTAATAATTTCTGTAGTCTTCTTTGTATTTTCAAAACCAATTTTAAGTGATGAAAATGATATTTATAAAAAAATCGATTTATTCAGTGAAGTTCTAGACAAGATTAATAAAGAATACGTAGATGAGGTAAATCAAAGTGATGCAATGGATGCTGCAATAAATGGAGTATTACAATCATTAGATCCATATTCAGCATACATGTCACCAGATTCATTTAAAAATATGCAAACTGAGACAAGTGGAGAGTTTGGGGGATTAGGGATCGAAGTCAGTATGGAAGCTGGAGTTGTAAAAGTAATTTCTCCAATTGATAATTCTCCTGCAGAAGAAGTTGGTGTTAAAGCTGGAGATTACATTGTAAAAATTGATGACATTCAAGTTCAAGGGAAAACTCTTTCCGAAGCAGTGGAGTTGATGAGAGGTCCAGTTGGATCAGATATTGAAATTACTGTTAGAAGAAGAGGAGAAAGAAAAGCATTAATATTCACTATAACTAGAGAAGTTATTCAAGTTGCATCTGTAAAATCAGAAATCAAAGACGATAAAACCGCATACATTAGACTTACATCTTTTAATGAAAATAGTAGTAAGCAAATAAAAAATAAAATTAAAGAATTTAAAAAAAATAAAGAAATTAAGAATTACATTCTAGATTTAAGAAATAATCCTGGTGGTTTATTATCACAGGCAATTAAGATTTCAGATTATTTTTTAGAAAATGGAGAGATAGTTTCCACTAAAAGTAAAAGGAAATACGAAAATAGAAAATGGTTTGCAAAAAAAGGCGATATTATTAATGGAGAAACAATGGTCATTTTAATAAACTACGGTTCAGCGTCAGCGTCAGAGATTGTTGCGGGAGCTCTGCAAGATCATAAAAGAGCAATATTAGTTGGTGAAAGTACATATGGCAAAGGTTCAGTTCAATCAATTATTCCACTCGATAATGAAGGTGCTATAAGACTAACAGTTTCTAAATATTTTCTTCCATCAGGAAAATCAATTTCAAGAGTTGGAGTAAATCCAGATATAGTTATAGCTGAAAGTTCAAATGAGTTTAGAATAAATACTGATACAGACAATCAACTTGAGTATGCTCTTAAATTATTAAATGGTTAAAAATGAAAAAAAAATTTCGAAACCTTCCATTGAGAAATGGTGTTGGAATTGCTGTATTAAATAAAGAAAATAAGATATTTGTAGCAAAAAGAATTGATAATCCTGGTAATTTTTGGCAGATGCCTCAGGGTGGTCTTGACGATGGTGAAAATTACTTCGATGCTGCATTGAGGGAACTTGAAGAAGAAACAAGCATTAAGTCTGTAGATTTAATAAAAGAATTAAGCAATTATACAACTTATGACCTTCCAGACAGGCTTTTGGGAATTATTTGGAAAGGTAAATACAAAGGTCAAAAACAAAAATGGTTTATTGTTAAGTTTAATGGGCAAGAAAATGAAATTAATATTAATACTAAACATCCAGAATTTCTTGATTGGAAATGGATAGATATTAAAGAATTAACTAATGAAGTTGTAGACTTTAAACTACATGTTTACAAAGAAATTCAAAAAGAGTTAGAAAAAGTAATTAATTTATAGATTTTAAAATTTCAACTTTATGATTTAATAAAAACCTTTTTTGATCATCAATATCTTCTTTTGATAATTCTGTTTCTGCACTACTTATAGATTCTGAAACAAAATTTTTATCTGCATCTTTTAGGTCAAAAATCGAACTTGTTAAAACAGATAAGGTATTATCTTTAAATTCTACAATACCGTCTTCAACATAAAAATTCTGTTCTTCGGTATCAGAATATACTTTTATTATTCCTGGCTTTAAAAATGAAATGATTGAAATATGATCTTTTAATATGCCTATTTCACCTTCAACTGCAGGAATCACAACTTCAAAAACATCATTTTTTGAAAGAAATGATTTTTCTGGATTAACAATATCTATATTAAAATTATTACTCATTAGGCAGCTGCATCTTTAGCCATTTTCTCAGCTTTTTCTATCGCTTCTTCTATAGTTCCAACCATATAAAAAGCAGCTTCTGGAAGATGATCATATTCTCCTTTACAGATAGCATCAAAACCTTTGATTGTAGACTCTAAGTCAACAAGCTTTCCGGGAGACCCTGTAAATACTTCGGCAACAAAGAATGGTTGTGATAAAAATCTTTGGATTTTTCTCGCTCTAGCAACAGTTAGTTTATCATCTTCGGATAATTCATCCATTCCTAAAATAGCAATTATATCTTGTAAAGATTTATAGGTTTGTAATATTTTTTGAACTGATCTTGCTACTTGATAATGTTCGTCCCCTACAACTCTTGGATCTAAAATTCTTGATGTAGAATCTAATGGGTCTACAGCTGGATATATTCCTAATTCAGCAATTTGTCTAGAAAGCACTGTTGTTGCATCTAGATGTGAAAAAGACGTCGCTGGTGCAGGATCTGTTAAATCATCAGCAGGTACATAAATTGCTTGGACAGAGGTAATAGACCCTTTATTAGTAGTTGTAATCCTTTCTTGTAAGTTGCCCATATCAGTTGCAAGTGTTGGCTGATACCCAACTGCTGAAGGAATTCTTCCAAGAAGTGCTGACACTTCTGATCCTGCTTGCGTAAATCTAAAAATATTATCAACAAAGAATAAAACATCTTGACCTTCTTGATCTCTAAAATATTCAGCAACGGTTAAACCAGTTAAGGCAACTCTAGCTCTTGCCCCTGGAGGCTCATTCATTTGGCCATAAACTAAAGCAGCTTTAGATCCAGTACCTTCGGGCTTTATTACTCCTGACTCGATCATTTCATGATATAAATCATTTCCCTCTCTGGTTCTTTCTCCTACACCAGCAAATACTGAGAACCCTCCGTGTGCTTTAGCTATATTATTTATGAGTTCCATTATTATTACTGTTTTTCCAACGCCTGCTCCTCCAAATAATCCAATTTTACCCCCTTTGGCATACGGCGCTAGCAAGTCGATTACTTTTATTCCTGTAACTAAAATTTCAGTTTCTGTTGATTGGTCGTTAAAAGATGGCGCTTGTCGGTGTATAGGCCAGTTTTCTTTTGTTGAAATTTGTCCTTTTTCATCAATTGGCTCACCAATAACGTTTACAATTCTTCCAAGTGTTTCTGGACCTACCGGGACTTGAATAGGAGCTCCCGTATCTTTTACTTCATCACCTCTTTTTAGTCCTTCTGTGCTATCCATAGCAATTGTTCTCACACTTGACTCGCCTAAATGTTGAGCAACTTCTAATACTAATCTGTTGCCTCCATTATCACATTCTAATGCTGTTAGTATTTCTGGTAGCTCGCCGTCAAATTTAACATCTACAACTGCTCCAATTACCTGTGTTATATGTCCTTGTTTGATCATAATTATAAACTTTCTGCTCCTGATATAATTTCAATTAACTCTTTTGTTATTGCTGCCTGACGGCTTCTATTATACTCAATTGTAAGCCTATCAACCAATTCGCCTGCGTTTCTAGTAGCATTATCCATTGCTGTCATTCTTGATCCTTGTTCGCTGGCAGAATTCTCTAACATTGCTTTAAATATCTGTGTTGAAATATTTTTTGGCAATAAATTACTTAGTATTTCATCTTCATCTGGTTCAAATTCGTAGTCATTATCACTGCTTGAGTTAGCTCCTTCTTCATTATTTTCATTAAGTGGAACTATTTGCTGCTCTTGAGGAATTTGTGTAATAACATTTTTAAATTTATTATAGAAAATTGCACAGACATCAAATTCATTATTTTCAAATTTATCAATTATAATTTTTCCGACTTTATCGGCATCAAAGTAATTGACATTTTTTGACTCTTTGAATGAAATATTCTCTATAATATAACTCTTATATTGTCGTTTAAGTTGATCATAACCTTTCGATCCAACAGTTATAATTTTTAAGGTTTTATTTTCAGATATAATTTTTTCAAAGTAAATTTTAGCTTTTTTAATAATATTAGTATTAAACCCACCACACAAACCTCTATCAGCTGTTAGTACAATACATAAGTGCATTTTTTTATCTCCTGTTCCAACTAACAATTTTGGAGCATTTTCTTTATCAGTTATACTTCTTGAGAGATTTAATATTATGTTGTTCATTTTCTCAGAATAAGGTCTACCTTTTTCTGCATTTTCTTGTGCCTTTCTTAATTTGGCTGCCGCAACCATTTTCATAGCTTTAGTTATTTTTTGAGTTGATTTAACACTCGTAATTCTTTTTCTAAGATCGTCTAAACTTGGCATTTAATATTATTTAAGTCCTTTAATTAATTCAATTAATTGCTTCTCTACATTTTCTTCAATTTTTCCAGATTTTGAAATTGACTCAATTATTTCAAGCTTATCAGACTTGCATTTCTGGAGAACTTTATTTTCAAAGTCAGCTACATCCTTAAGTTCAATATCATCCAAATAACCTTTTACACCACAGAAAATTGATATAACCTGCTCTGCAACCGTCATTGGGGAGTACTGTCCTTGTTTTAGAAGCTCAGTTAACTTTGAACCTCTATTTAACAGTTTCTGGGTTGACGCATCTAAATCAGATCCAAATTGAGCAAACGCTGCCATTTCTCTATATTGAGCTAACTCTAATTTAATTGACCCAGCTACAGATTTCATAGCTTTAGTTTGCGCAGCTGATCCAACTCTGGATACAGATAATCCCACATTTACCGCTGGTCTAATCCCTTGATTAAAAAGCTCTGTTTCCAAAAATATTTGTCCATCAGTAATTGATATTACATTTGTTGGAATATATGCAGACACGTCTCCTGCTTGTGTTTCAATAATTGGTAGTGCGGTTAAAGAACCTCCACCATTTTCATCACTTAATTTAGCGGCTCTCTCCAATAATCTACTATGTAAATAAAATACATCTCCTGGGTAAGCTTCACGCCCTGGAGGTCTTCTCAACAATAATGACATTTGTCTATATGCAACGGCTTGCTTAGATAAATCATCATAAATAATTAAAGCATGCATTCCATTATCTCTAAAATATTCTCCCATAGTACAACCTGTATAAGGAGCCAGGAACTGCAGTGGAGCAGAGTCTGATGCTGTAGCAGAAACTATAGTTGTGTATTCCATTGCTCCAGCATCTTCTAAAGTTTTTACAATCTGAGCAACTGTTGATCTTTTTTGTCCTATCGCAACGTATATACAATAAAGTTTTTTACTTTCATCATCTGACTCATTAATCTTTTTTTGGTTAATTATTGTGTCAATAGCCACTGCGGTTTTACCAGTTTGACGATCTCCAATAATAAGTTCCCTTTGCCCTCTTCCAACTGGTATTAAACTATCAATAGCTTTTAGACCTGTTTGCATAGGTTCGCCAACTGATTGTCTTGGAATGATACCTGGAGCTTTTACTTCAACTCTTTTTCTTTCTAAACTTTTATCTAAAGCGCCTTTCCCATCAATTGGATTTCCTAGACCATCAACAACTCTTCCTAAAAGTTCTTTACCAACTGGTACGTCAACTATTGCGCCAGTTCTTTTTACAGTATCTCCTTCTTTAATTTCTCTATCATCACCAAATATAACAACTCCTACGTTGTCACTCTCTAGGTTTAATGCCATTCCTTTAGAACCATCTGAAAACTCGACCATTTCTCCAGCTTGAACATTATCCAATCCATAAATTCTAGCAATACCGTCACCAACAGATAAAACTTGTCCAACTTCCGAAACTTCAGCTCTATCGCCAAGTTTTTTTATCTGCTCTTTTAATATTTTAGTTACTTCTGAAGGGTTTATTTCCATTTATGCCTCTAACATTTGTTTTTGAATTTGTTGTAATTTATTTTTAATCGAATTATCTACCATTGTGCTTCCAACCTTTAATACCAAACCTCCGATTAAATTTGGGTCATATTTATAATTCAACTTTATATTTGCTCCAAAGTTTTGAGATAGTTCTTCTTTAATATTAGATATATCGGTTTCACTAAGTTCTTTAGCAGAAAAAAGTTCAGCTTTTATTTCTCCTCTTGATTTTGAACATACTTCTAAAAAATCAATCAAAATTTTTTCTAGATAAAAAAATCTTCTTTTTTGAATTAAGAAAACCAAAAATCTTTTTAAAAGATTATCAAAATCATTTTTTTCTGAAATAGTTTCCATAACTTTAATTAGATCATCTAAGCTTGTAGTGGGATTTTTTATCAAATATCTGAATTCTTCACTCACATTTATAAGTTTGCTTATGGCTAAAACTTGCTCCTCTATTTTTTTTAATGAGTTTTCTTCATTAGCAAGCTCAAACAAGGCTTGTGCATAGCTATTGTTGGAATTTATTGATATTTTATTTTTGCTCAATTTATACTCTCATATATGAAGATATTTAAAATTTCGCTTAGATAACATACGAATTATCAGTCTTCAAGGCTCAGATTGCTAAATATGTATACATTAAATGGGCTAATTGAAGCTGATAGGATCAACATCAACTGATAGTTTCATTCCTTTGGAGAGCTGAAAATCTTTCAATACATCTTTCAATTTTTTCTGAATACTTGATGTTTTTTTTGCCCTTATTAATAGTCTATTTCTGAATTTTTGATTAATTCTATAAATTGGAGCGTTTACAGGTCCTAAAATTTTTGCGTCTATTGACTTTGACAAAATATTTTTAAGTTTTGAGGCATCTATATCCAATTTTTTTTCATTTGATGAAGATAAAATTAAAGCAACAAACCTTTCGTATGGAGGTAAATTATTTCTTTTTCTTAAAATTAATTCATTTTCTAAAAATTTAAAAGGATCTTCATTGGTAATTTGATTTATAACTTCTGGTTTTAAGTTATATGTTTGAAAATAAATATTAGCTGGTTTGCCAGTTCTACCTGCTCTTCCAGATAACTGGTGATAAAGTTGTAAGTTTTTTTCAGTACTTCTGAGATCGTGTCCTTGAGAAGTTAAATCGATATCTAATACAACAATACAATTTAAGTTTGGAAAGTGAAATCCTTTTGATATTAACTGGGTTCCTACAAGAATGTCTATTTCACCAGATACGATTTTATCCAATTTATCTTTTCCTGAAGCCTTATTCATAGTATCGCTAGAGAAAATTATCGTTTTTTTATCAGGAAATAAGTTTTTAACTTCTTCTGCAATTTTTTCTACTCCTGGTCCACTAAATATAAACTCACAAATATTTCCCTTTTTACAATCTCTATTCAATTTTGAGTTATATCCACAGTAATGACACAAAAGGATTTTTTTACTTTTATGAAAAACTAAATTTATAGAACATTTCGGACACGTAAAAACATTTAAACATTTTTTACATAAAACATAGGGTGCAAAGCCTCTCCTATTTATAAAAAAGAGGACTTGATCCTTTTTATTTAAATGATCTTTTACTTTTTCAAGAGTTTTGAGAGATATAGAACTTTTAGTTGCTAGTTGGTTTTGATAAAGATCAATCACGTGGTGTTTAGGTAAATTTGCGCCTTTGTATCGATTAAGTAATCTTGAGTAATTATATTTTTTATTTTTAATATTTTCATATGTTTCAATTGATGGAACGGCAGTTACTAAATTTATAGGAATATTTTCGTGCTTAGATCTTGATATTGCCATATCTCTGGCATTGTAAATAATTCCTTCATCTTGTTTATAAGATTGATCATGTTCTTCATCTACAGTGATCAATCCTAATTTTTTGAATGGCAGAAATAAGGATGATCTCGCTCCAATTACCACTTTTATTTTACCTGCTGATAATCCATTCCATATAATTTTTCTTTTTTTTGGACTTACTTTTGAATGCCAAACTGCAGCTTCAAATCCAAAATAAGATTTAAATTTTTTTTCAAACTCATTTGTTAATCCTATTTCTGGTAATAAAATTAAAGCTTGTGATCCTATATTTAGAATTTTTTCAATAGCTTTAAAATAAACTAATGTTTTTCCTGAACCGGTAGTTCCTTGAAGTAAATGCACTCTAAAACTGCTATCGTTTTTAGATAATTCTTTATAAGCCTTATCTTGTTCTTCAGAAAGCTGATAACTTTCTTTTTCATTTGTTAGAGCATACCTTAATAGATCTTTATCGTTTTTTATTCTTAAATTTTCGTCGTTAATCAAATGTAATTTTAAACACATTCCTAAAGGCACAAGATTATAATTAGAAAACCACTTTAAAAAGTTCATTGTCTTTTTACTTAGCGGTTCAATTTCAATTTTTTCAATTATTGATTTTAATTTAAATTGCTTATTATTCCTTTCTTCAAGAAAATCCCAAATTACACCAATAATATTTTTCTTGCCAAATGGGACTTTTACATAATCTCCTACTTTTAATTTAATGTTGCTTTCATATGTAAAGGGATAATCAAATATATTTGGCAACAAAACTGGATATTTCATAAATATTTAAATTTAGTTTTTTTATATCTTAAAAATATATAAATAGATCAAATGAAATATAATTATTACTGGAGAAAGTCAGGTTTAAAAAAACCATATGGAGATAATTTTTTGAGTTTGGTAAAGGAATATAAGCCAAAAAACGTATTAGAAATTGGTGTTTTTTGCGGAGTTACATCTAGAAATATATGTGAACTGTTAAGGACAAATTATGGAAGTGATTTTAGATATTACGGATTAGATTTATTTGGATCTACCAAAGAGTCGAGTGTAGATGAGATTGAACCTAAATTTCTTGAGAATCAAAAATTTTCGAATCCTCTTAAAACTATCTATTATAATTATATAAAAAAAGAAAATTTAAATTCAAAAATATCAGTTCAAAATTTTTTAAAGAAATTTTCACAAAATATTGAGCTCATAGAAGGAGACACAAGAGTGACTTTACAAAAAGTTCCTCTAAGTAAAATTGATTTTGTATTTTTAGATGGAGGTCATAGTTACGATACTGTTATGAACGATTTACAAAAACTTTTTGACAGTATGAAAAACAATTCTAAAATTGTTTGCGATGATTTTGCAGGTATTACAAAGATTGAAAGTGTTGAAGAAGCAATAAAAGACTTTGCAAATAATAATAAAATAAACCTTGAAGAAAAATTTAAGAGATTTGCATTATTGAATGTAGAAAAATAAATATTAAGAGTGAATTTGTCTTTTATCTACTGATAATGCTGCTTCTTTTATAGCTTCTGAAAATGTTGGGTGTGCGTGGCATGTTCTTGCTATATCTTCTGAACTAGCCCCAAACTCCATTGCAACAGCCATTTCAGCTATCATTTCTCCTGCGTGAGGGCCTATTATATGTACACCAAGTACTTTATCAGTTGATTGATCTGCCAAAATTTTTACAAAACCCTCGGGCTCATCAATTGCCTTGGCTCTTGAATTTGCCATAAATGGAAATTTACCAATTTTATAACCTATGTTTTCTTTTTTTAATTGCTCTTCACTTTTACCAACATAAGCTACCTCTGGGGATGTATAAACAACTCCAGGAATAATATCGTAATTAACATGACCTGATTGACCTGCTATTAATTCTGCAACTGCAATTCCTTCCTCTTCAGCTTTGTGGGCTAACATTGGACCGTCAATAACATCACCAATTGCATAAATATTTTTAATATTTGTTTCAAAATTTTTATTTACTTTAACTCTTCCTTTTTCATCCAAAGTTACACCAACTTTATCTAAATTTAAGTTTTTAGTATAAGGTCTCCTTCCAACAGAAATTAAAACAACATCAACATCATGTTTTACTTTTTGGCCATCATTTTGTGTAGTCTCAACCGTTACACCATTAGAGTTTTTAATTATTTTATCAACTTTTGTATTAAGATTGAATTTTATACCTTGCTTCTTTAATATTTTCATAAATTCATTTGAAATGTCTCGATCCATTCCAGGCGTGATGTGGTCTAAAAATTCTACAACTGTAACTTCAGTTCCAAGTCTTGACCAAACTGATCCCATTTCTAATCCAATATATCCCCCTCCTACAACAATCATTTTACTTGGAAGTTTAGGTATAGAAAGGGCTCCAGTTGAAGAAAGAATTCTTTCTTCATCAAAATCTACTCCCGGCAATGAAACTGGCTCTGATCCTGTACTGATTATTGTTTTATCAGTTTGAATTATTTTAGTTCCTTCAGACCCTTCAATTTTTATTGAATTCTCGTTCTCAAATGAACCTTTTCCTTTAAAATAAGTGACTTTGTTTTTTTTGAATAAAAATTCAACTCCTTTAGTCAAAACTGTTACAGCTTTGTCTTTATTTTTCATCATTTTATCTAAATTGAGTTTTATTTCTCCAATCTCGATTCCAATTTTTTCAAAATTTTTAGCACTGTGAAATTTTTCAGATAAATTAAGTAAACTTTTTGATGGAATACACCCAATATTTAAACATGTCCCTCCTAGAGACCCTCTAGACTCTATGCATGCTGTTTTAAGACCAAGTTGAGACAGTCTAATTGCACAAACATATCCACCAGGACCACCACCAATTACTGTAACATCAAATTTTTCTGACATATTATAAATTTAAAAACAACCTTCTTGGATCTTCTAAGTTTTCTTTAACAGTTTTTAAAAAACTTACAGACTCTTTTCCATCAATTATTCTATGATCATAAGATAAAGCTAAAAACATTACAGGTCTTGCCTTTATCTCTCCCTCAATAACAACTGGTCTTTCAACGATATTATGCATTCCTAGAACTGCTGACTGGGGAGGATTTAAAATAGGAGTAGATAACATTGATCCATAAACACCTCCGTTACTAATTGTGAATGTTCCTCCTTGAAGATCCTCTATAGTAAGACTGCCATTTTTTGCTTTATCTGACAGATCTTTTATATTTTTTTCAATATCCGCAAATGACATTTCATCAGCATTTTTTAATACTGGAACTACTAATCCTTTTTCAGTTCCAACTGCAAAGCTCAAATTATAATAGTTTTTGTAAACCATTTCATCATTTTCAACTTCAGCGTTGATTGCAGGAAATAATTTTAATCCAACTATACAAGCTTTCACAAAAAAAGACATGAAGCCAAGTTTAATTCCATAACTATTTTGGAAGTCTTCCTGGTTATCTTTTCTCATTGAGATTATATTTGACATATCAACCTCATTAAAAGTTGTGAGCATTGCTGCATTATTTTGAGCCTCTTTTAAACGTTTAGCAATCGTTTGTCTAAGTCTTGACATTTTAATTCGTTCTTCTTCACCGTATTGAATTTTTCTTTGGTTCGGTTGAGGATTTGTTCCCATTAAACTAATTAAATCACCTTTTAAAATTCTTCCATCTTTACCTGTCGCTTTTACTTCATCTAAATTAATTTTATTTTCAACAACCATTTTTCTTACAGCAGGGGAAAGTATTTTATTTTGTTTTATAGTTTTGGGTTCTTTAACTTCATCAGTTAATACCAATGGTTCTTCATCAAGCAATAAAGGTTCTTGAGTTTGTTTTGCTTCTTTTTTCTTTTCAATTTCTAAATTTATCACATTATTTTTTTCAACTTTTTCCTTAATTGGCTCAGCTTCATTTTCTTCTTTAAGAGCACTAACTTCTGAAATCATTCCTAATACAGTTCCAACTTCAACTGTGTCACCATCTTTTGAGTTAATTTCTGATATAACACCGCTTAGAGGTGCAGGAACCTCTAAGTTTACTTTATCAGTCTCTAATTCTACTACAGCTTCATCAACAACAACTTTATCGCCCTTTTTCTTTAGCCATTTCGTGACTGTAGCCTCTGTAATACTTTCTCCCAAAACTGGAACTAATATTTTTTCACTCATTTATTCAAATACTTTATTTATAATTTCTTGTTGTTCGGAATTATGTCTTCTTGCATAACCTGTAGCAGGGGTAGCATCTGGACTTCTTCCAATGTAAGAAATTGCTTTGTTTTTAGCCTTAATAGTCTCTAATGTCCATTGTATATAATCTCTAACAGCGAACCAAGCTCCCATATTTTTGGGCTCTTCCTGGCACCAATAAAATTTTGCATTTTTTGCAAATGGTTTTAGCTCTTTAACCAAACTTTTTGCAGGAAAAGGGTATAATTGTTCAACCCTGAATAAAATAACATCGTCAACTTCAAGTTTCTCTCTTGCGGCAAGTAAGTCAAAATAAACTTTTCCTGAACACAAAATTACTTTCCTAATTTTTTTGTCTTCTTTTAATTTTATAAACCCTTTTTGCTTACTATCTTTTGCATGATCCCATAATATTCTGTGAAAAGAATTTTGTTTACTAAAGTCATCTAGATTCGAAACACAATATTTATTTCTTAAAAGTGACTTAGGTGTCATAATAATTAGAGGTTTTCTAAAATCACGATGCATCTGTCGTCTTAAGGCATGAAAATAATTTGCAGGGGTGGTACAATTCATAACTTGTAAATTATCATTTGCACATAATTGTAGAAATCTCTCTAACCTTGCAGAGGAGTGTTCTGGGCCTTGTCCTTCATAGCCGTGGGGTAGTAACATTACTAGTCCTGAAGCTCTTTTCCATTTTCTTTCTCCTGAAGCAATAAATTGATCTATAATTACTTGAGCTCCATTAGCAAAATCCCCAAATTGAGCCTCCCAAATAGTTAGGGTATTTGGTTCGACTAAACTATATCCATATTCAAATCCTAAAACTGCAAGCTCAGATAAAAAACTATCAACAATTTCAAAATTTTTTTGATTATTGGATATATTATTAAGTGGAATATATCTTGAATTATCAATTTGGTTTCTTAAAACTGAGTGTCTTTGACTAAAGGTTCCCCTTCCAGAGTCTTGACCTACAAGTCTAACCGGATAGCCTTCGATAAGCAATGATCCGAATGCTAACGACTCTGCTGTTGCCCAATCTATTCCTTTTTTTTCATCTACAGTTTTCTTTCTATTTTCCATAATTTTCATTATGGTTTTGTGAATATTTTTATCTGGTGAGAAAGTATTTATTTTCTCTGAGACATTTTTTAAGACTTCCAAGTCTGAGCCAGTTAAACCTCTTTTATCTTTACCTCTTTCAGGTTTATATCTTGACCAAGATCCTTCAAACCATCTAATCTTTGGTTTATAATCTTTTGCATTTTTAAATTGATCATCCAATAAGTTTTTAAAATCTATAATCTGTTTATCTAAGTCTTGCTTTGAAAAAAGACCCTCATTTACCAGTTTTTCACCATAAATTTTAATTGAAGAGGGATGGGATCTTATTTTCTTATACATAAGTGGTTGGGTAAATGATGGTTCATCTCCCTCGTTATGTCCAAATCTTCTGTAACATATGAGATCAATAACAACATCACGATTAAATTTTAATCTAAATTCAGTGGCTATTCTTGTTGCGTAGACAACAGCTTCAGGATCGTCTCCATTTACATGGATTATTGGCGCGTCTACCATTTTGCCCACATCTGAAGGATAAGGAGAAGAACGAGCAAACCTTGGGCTAGTCGTAAATCCAATTTGATTATTAACAATTATATGGATTGTTCCTCCAGTATTATGGCCTGGCAGTCCTGACATTGCAAAACACTCTGCAACAATTCCCTGACCAGCGAATGCTGCATCACCATGTATTAGTATTGGTATAACTTTATTTCTCTGTTTATCTTTGTGAAAAAATTGTTTGGCTCTAGTTTGCCCAAGGACAATTGGATTAACTGCCTCTAGGTGTGAGGGATTATCGGTCAAACTCACATGAACCAGGTTTCCATCAAACTCTCTATCAGATGAAGCTCCTAGATGATATTTCACATCTCCTGCACCATCTTCTGAACCATCAATTTCACCAGCGAATTCATTAAAAATTCTTTTATATGATTTCTGCAATACATTAGCCAATACATTAAGTCTACCCCTGTGAGACATTCCTATTTTAACTTCTTTAATTTTAAATTGTCCTCCAATTTTAATTATTTGCTCCAAAGCAGGTATTAAACTTTCACCACCATCTAAACCAAACCTTTTTGTGCCGACGTACTTTGTATTTAAATATTTTTCAAAACCCTCGGCTTGTATAAGTTTATTCAAAATTGCCTGTTTTCCATTTTTTGTAAATTTGAGCGCATTTTCATCTTTTTCTACTCTATCTCTGAACCACTTTCTTTCAGTGGGATTAGAAATATGCATATATTCATAACCAATTGGACCACAATAAGTTTTTTTTAAAAATTTTAAAATCTCTTTTATATTTGCACTTTTTTTATTTATAATTCCGTTTAGATAAATATTTTTTTCATAATCCTCTTTTTTGAAACCGTAATATTCTGGATGCAATTCATCTAAATATTCCGACTTCATCATTTCTAGAGGATCTAATTTTGATAACAAATGACCTCTTAAACGATATGCTCTTATCAAGGCAACTGCACTTATTGAATTTTTATTTGAATTTGCGATTACCTGAAAATTAAACTTATCTGAATTATCTTTTATCTGTTCATTTTGCTTTGCCGTTTTTTTTATTTCATCTATATCAATTTTATTTGAGAATGGTTTCCATGATGGACCATTTATCTCTTTAACTAATATCTGCATATCCTCATTAATTTCTGAAAAATATTCAATCCAGCTATCTGAAAGTGAAGGATCTTTATTAATAAATTTTATGTACATATCCTCAATAAAAGCGCTATTGGCTTTAGTGAGAAATGATGTTTTTTTATATTCCAAGTTTTTAGGAGAACTCATTTTATTGGTATTATAATACAAGATTTTGTTTTTAATTGGACAATTTATTTAGTAAAGTTTTTCCAATCTCTGAAGGTGATGTGGCAATTTCAATACCACAATCTTCCATTTTTTTGATTTTATCTTCGGCACCACCTTTGCCACCTGATATTATAGCTCCTGCGTGTCCCATTCTTCTTCCTGGAGGAGCTGTCACGCCAGCTATAAAGCCTACCATTGGCTTTTTTACCTTATGATTTTTAATAAAATCAGCTGCTTCTTCTTCTGCTGAACCACCTATTTCACCAATCATTAAAATTGATTTTGTTTCATCATCTTTTAAGAATAAATCTAAACAATCAATAAAATTTGTTCCATTTATAGGGTCTCCACCAATGCCGATACAAGTTGATTGTCCCAAACCATTTTCTGTCGTCTGAGCAACCGCCTCATAAGTTAAAGTGCCTGATCTAGAAACAATTCCAACAGTACCTTTTTTATGTATATTACCCGGCATTATCCCAATCTTACATTCATTTGGTGTAATTATACCTGGGCAGTTTGGTCCAATTAATCTTGAGTTTGATTTACTCAGCTTCTTTTTAACTTTTATCATATCTAAAACTGGTATGCCCTCAGTGATACAAACGATTAGTTCTAACTTTGCATCAATAGCCTCAATAATTGCAGCAGAGGCAAATTTAGCAGGAACATAAATCATAGTTGCATTAGCTCCAGTTTCATCTACTGCCTCTTTAACAGTATTAAATACAGGCTTTTCTAAGTGAGTTTGGCCCCCCTTTTTTGGTGTAACTCCTCCAACTAAATTTGTTCCATATTTAATTGCTTGCTCAGAGTGAAAGGTTCCATGGCTTCCAGTAAACCCTTGGCAAATTAATTTAGTATTTTTATTAACTAGAACTGACATTTACTTAATAGCCTCAACAATTTTTTTTGCTGCATCGGACAAATCAGATGCAGATATCAATTTTAATCCTGAATTATCAAGAATCTCTTTTCCTTTTTCAAAATTTGTACCTGCTAATCTTACAACTAAAGGAACATTAATTTTAATTTCTTTTGCAGCATCAACAACTCCTTGTGCTAGGATATCACATCTCATTATCCCTCCAAAAATATTAATTAAAATACCTTTAACATTTTTATCCGATAAAATTATTTTAAAAGCAGCCGCAACTTTTTCTTTAGATGCTCCACCTCCAACATCTAAAAAATTTGCTGGTTCTTTTCCATACAGTTTAATTATATCCATAGTTGCCATTGCAAGTCCTGCTCCATTAACCATACATCCTATTTCTCCTTCAAGTTTTATATATGCTAAATCGTGTTTACTTGCTTCAATTTCAGTATCCTCTTCTTCATTAAGATCTCTCAACTCCATTATTTCTGGATGTCGAAATAAAGCATTTCCATCAAAATTCATTTTTGCGTCTAAACAAATTAGTTCATTCTCTTTAGTCAATATTAACGGATTAATTTCAATTAAATTTGCGTCCGTTTCGATAAATAATTTATAGATAGACTTTATTAAATTTATACCTTGTTCTTTGATGTTCTGATCTAGATTAAATATACTTAATATTTTATTACAATTCTCAATAGATATCTCACTATCAAGATCAACTTTAGTTGTTAAAATTTTTTCTGGGGATTTAATTGCAACTTCTTCAATATCCATTCCTCCTTGATCACTTGAAATAAATGCAATCTTAGAACTGGTACGGTCTACCACACAAGATAAGTAAAGTTCTTTCTCAATATTCGATGATACTTCAACGTATAATCTTTTAACAATTCTACCAAAAGGTCCTGTTTGATGAGTTATTAATTTTTTACCAAGTAATTTTTCAGCTTCTGTTTTAAGAGTTTGTAAGTCGTTTACTATTTTTACACCACCAGCTTTTCCTCTACCTCCTGCATGGATTTGTGCTTTAAGAACATACTTTTCAGTTTTTAACTCTTTTACTTTTTTTAATAAATCTTCAACATTAAGGGCATACACTCCATCAGGTACTTTAGCCCCATATTTCCTAAGTATATTCTTTGCTTGATGTTCGTGAATATTCATTAACTAGTTATTTAAACTAGGATCAATTTTAGAAGCTGCTTCCCATAATTTTTTTACAGCATCCACCGAGTTATTAAATTCAGATTTTTCATTTTCATCCAGTTCAATTTCCTCAATTTTTTCAACTCCACCTTTTCCAACTATTACCGGGACACCTGCATAAATATTGGTAAATCCATATTCGCCATTTAAATTTGCAGCACATGGAAGCATTTTTTTGCTATCTTTCAAATACGCTTCAGCCATCTGAACACCCGAAGCTGCTGGAGCATAAAATGCAGAACCTTTTTCTAAATATTTAACTATCTCAGCGCCACCGTCTCTTGTTCTTTGATTAATACTTTCTAATTTTTCTTTCGAAATCTTTCCTTCCTCAACTAAATCTAGCAATGGTTTACCAGAAACCTTTGTAAATCGAGGAAGAGGTACCATGGTATCCCCATGACCTCCCATAACCATAGCTTCAATTTCACTGACTGGAACATTTAATTCTAATGATAGAAATAGTTTAAATCTAGAAGTGTCTAGTATTCCTGCCATACCAACTACTTTATTTGGTGATAATCCTGAAAATTTTTGAAAAGCCATTACCATTACATCTAGTGGATTTGTAATACATATTACAAAGGCATTTGGAGCATGTTGTTTTATACCTTCAGCAACTTGTTTTATAATTTTTAAATTAATACCTAGTAAGTCGTCTCTACTCATACCAGGTTTTCTTGGAACTCCCGCTGTAACAATTATCACATCAGAATTTTTTATATCTTCATAATTATCAGTTCCAGATAGTTTAACATCAAATCCATCAACAGATGATGATTGTGCTATATCAAGTGCTTTACCTTTGGCTATTCCACTAGCCACATCAAATAATACTACCTCATCAACCAATTCTTTAAGCCCAATTAAATGGGCCAGTGTTCCTCCTATTTGTCCAGCTCCTATTAAAGATATTTTTGACATATGATTATTTCATTGTAGGCATTACAAATTCAGGATCTGACCTAACGCCGGATGGCCATCTGGATGTAATTGTTTTTAGTTTAGTATAGAATCTAACCCCCTCTGGTCCATGCATGTGTTGGTCACCAAATAAAGATCTTTTCCATCCACCGAAACTATGAAAAGCTACTGGTACTGGGATTGGTATATTTATTCCTACCATACCAACTTTAATTTTGTTTGCAAAAGTTCTACCAGCATCACCATCTCTCGTATAGATGCTGGTTCCATTACCAAACTCATGATCATTAATAAGATTTAAAGCTTCATCAAAATCTTTAGCTCTTACTACGGATAATACTGGTCCAAAAATTTCTTCTTTGTAAATTCTCATATCTTTTTTTACATTATCAAATAAACAACCACCAATGTAATACCCATCTTCATATCCTTGTAGCTTAATATCCCTTCCATCAACTACTAAATCAGCTCCTTCTTTAATTCCTAAATCAACGTAGCCCCTAACTCTTTCAAGGTGTTCTTTGGTAACCAGAGGACCCATCTCAGAACTTTTGTCCATTCCTGGTCCTATCTTTAAAGCTTCCACTTTTTTAGACAACTCACCTACAAGTTTATCGCCAACATTACCTACTGCAACGGCTACAGACTGAGCCATACATCTTTCACCTGCAGATCCATAAGCAGCTCCCATTAATCCATTCACCGCTTGGTCTAAGTCACAATCTGGCATTACAACACAATGATTTTTAGCACCTCCCAAAGCTTGAACTCGTTTTTCATTTTTAGCTGCATTTTCATAAATATATTTAGCAATAGGTGTTGATCCTACAAAACTAACCGCTGATATGTCTTTATGCTCTAAAATAGCATCTACAACTTCCTTATCTCCATTAACAACATTTAAAACTCCGTCTGGTAAACCTGCTTCACTAAACAATTCTGCGAGTTTTAGTGGGCATGATGGATCTTTTTCAGACGGTTTTAATATAAAAGTATTCCCACATGCTATTGCCATTGGAAACATCCACATTGGAACCATTGCAGGAAAATTAAATGGAGTGATCCCAGCACAGACACCTAATGGCTGTCTCATGGACCAGCTATCAATATTTGTTCCAACATTTTCAGTAAAGTCACCTTTTAGCATTTGAGGGATACCACATGCAAACTCAACTACTTCTAAACCTCTTGTTAGAGAACCTTTGGCATCTTCATAAACTTTACCATGCTCTGAGACAATCATCTTAGCAAGTAAATCAGAATTTTTTTCTATTAACTCCTTATATTTAAATATAATTCTTGCTCTTTGTATTGGAGTTACATTCGACCAAGTTTCAAATGCGGTTTTTGCTTTTTGAACTGCTAAATCAAGATCTTTAGCTGATGCAAGTCTTACCTCTGATTCTTGTTTACCTATTGCAGGATTAAAGACTTTTCCTTTTCTCTCTGATACACCGGGAACAATTTTACCATTGATAAAATGTTCAATTAAATTCATGGAATTATTTAAATAAGTAATTAAGTGGTTGCAAGCATTTTTTTTATCTCAGCAATAGCTTTTGCTGGATTTAATCCTTTTGGACATGCACTTGTACAGTTTAAAATAGTGTGGCATCTATAAAGTTTGAGTTCGTCTGCAACTTTTTGCAATCTTTCTTTTTTATCTTCATCTCTACTATCCATGATCCATCTATAAGCTTGTAGCAAGACTGCAGGACCTAAATATTTATCTCCATTCCACCAATAACTAGGACAAGATGTTGAGCAACAGGCACACATTATACACTCATAAGCACCATCTAATTTAGCTCTATCTTCTTGAGATTGGTGAATTTCTGTAGTTTCACTTTTTGAATTATTTTTTAACCAAGGTTCAATGGATTGATATTGTTTATATAATCCACTTAAGTCTCCGATTAAATCTTTTTTTACTTTTAAATGTGGTAAAGGATAAATATCTATATCACCTTTTATTTCTGCATGTGGTTTTGTGCAAGCAAGTCCATTTTTACCTCCCATGTTCATTGCACATGATCCACAAACTCCGTGAGCACAAGATCTTCTATAAGCTATAGTTGGGTCAATTTCATTTTTAATTTTGTTTAATATGTCAAGAACTTTAGAAGGACAATTATCCATATCAACTTCATAGGTATCAATTCGTGGATTCTCACCAGTAGATGGATCCCATCTGTAGACATTTATTTTTCTTAAGTTTTTTGAACCAGTTTTGTCTTTAAAATATTTACCTTTATTGATTTTCGAGTTTTGAGGTAAATTAATTTGAACCATTAATACACTCTTTCTTGAGGAGGAAAATATTGAACTTCATTTGTTAAGGTTGATGTATGCACATCTCTGTATTCAATTTTAGTATTTTTTCCATCACACCAAGATAATGTATGTTTCATAAATTTATCATCGTTTCTCTTTGGGTAATCTTCTCGAGCATGTGCTCCTCTGCTCTCTTTTCTGTGGTATGCAGAGTCTACAGTAGTGATTGCTTGTCTAATCAAATTATCAAACTCCAAGGTTTCGACTAAATCAGTATTGAATACCAACGATTTATCTTTAACAGAAATTGACTCCATTCCATCATAAGTCTTTCTGATTTCATCCACACCTTCTTTAAGATTTTTTTCGGTTCTAAATACAGCACATTTAGATTGCATTGTTTTTTGCATAGCAAGTCTTAGTTCAGCAGTTCCATTGTCTCCTTCTGCATATCTTAACTTATCAAATCTATTCAAACACTTTTCAGTTTCACTCTCACTGACTTCCTCGTGAGGAGTTCCAGGTTTTACTAATTCAGCTGCCCTTTTTGCTGCAGCTCTACCAAAAACAACAAGGTCAATAAGAGAATTTGATCCTAATCTGTTTGCTCCATGAACAGAAACACATGCGGCCTCTCCAATAGCCATTAATCCAGTTACTGTTTTTTGGGAACCATTAACTGTTAAAACTTCGGCTTTATAATTTGTTGGTATTCCACCCATATTATAATGAACTGTTGGAACAACAGGGATTGGTTCCTTGGTTACGTCAACATTTGCAAATAGTCTTGCTGCCTCTGTAATTCCAGGCAATCTACTTTCAATAACTTTTTTATCTAGATGGCTTAAGTATAGATGAACGTGGTCTTGATCTTTACCAACACCTCTTCCTTCATTAATTTCTATAGACATAGATCTACTAACTACATCTCTCGATGCTAGATCTTTAGCGTTAGGAGCATATCTTTCCATAAATCTTTCACCTTTGGAGTTTACTAAGTATCCACCTTCACCTCTTACACCTTCAGAAATAAGTGTTCCATGTCCATATATGCCTGTTGGATGAAATTGTACAAACTCCATATCTTGTAAAGGCAATCCTGCTCTCAGCACCATTGCATTACCATCACCTGTACAAGTGTGCGCTGACGTTGCTGAGTAATAAACTTTTCCATAACCCCCAGTAGCAATAATAGTGATATGAGATCTGAAACGATGGATTGTTCCATCATTTAAATTCCAAGCTATTAAACCTTTACATTGACCATCTTTCATTATTAAGTCTAATGCAAAATATTCAATAAAAAATTCTGTATTATGTTTTAATGCTTGGCCATATAGAGTGTGCAAAATTGCGTGACCTGTTCTGTCGGCTGCTGCACAAGTTCTTTGAACTATCCCATTCCCATAATTTTTTGTCATTCCTCCAAATGGTCTTTGGTAAATTTTACCATCCTCTGTTCGACTAAAAGGCACACCATATTTTTCAAGTTCTAAAACTGCTTTCGGAGCTTCTTTACACAAATATTCAATACTATCCTGATCACCCAACCAATCTGCACCTTTTACTGTATCATACATGTGCCAACGCCAATCATCCTCACCCATATTTCCTAATGCTGCTGAAATTCCTCCTTGAGCAGCTGATGTATGACTTCTTGTTGGAAAGACTTTTGAAATGCACGCAGTTTTTAATCCAGCTTCACTTAATCCTACAGCAGCTCTTAGTCCTGAGCCACCAGCACCAAGCACAACTACGTCATATTCATGGTCTATAATATTATAAGATTTCATATAGTTATTCTAAATATTGCTATAATTGTAAATAAAGGAATTGTTATAGCAAAAAAATTTAAAACTTTGTTTGCGGCATTTTTGATTTTTTCGTCTTTAATATAGTCCTCAAATACCTCGCTGATGCTTAATGCTGAAAAAAAATAGGCAAAAATCAAAAAAAGGCTTAATAAAAACTTAGATGGTTGAGATGTAAGAAAAGTTAATATTTCTATATAACTTTTGTCGTAAATTCCGGCTAAGTTGAAAGCAAACCATAGCATTAAGGGTATTAATATAAGAGAACTTACTCTTAAAAATATCCATTTTTTTGTAATTGGTCTCATTAGAATAAACTTCTTCCCAATAAATAAATTAATACTGTTAAAATAAATGATCCAAATATAACAATTAGCCCCGTTACTTTTGTAGTTGTTAAATCAAATCCATAACCAAAATCCATGATTAAATGTCTTATTTCACTTAATGTTTGAAAACTAAAAGACCAAATAGTGCCTAAGATAAGAAATTTTCCCAGAAAGGACTGAAGAAATAATTTTATAACCTCGTAATTACTTTCTCCTAATAAAAAAAACATAAACCAAAAACAAATTAAAGTTATGACTAGTATATTTATTATTCCAGTAATTCTGTGTGATATCGAAACTAAAGATGAAATGTGCCATCTATAAATTTGGATATGAGGTGATAAAGGATTATTTTCCATTTTGGTTTGCTCTCATTATTGTTTCTGCTATTTCAACAGAATTTAAAGCGGCACCTCTAAGTAAGTTATCAGATACTATCCATAAATTAATAGAATTCTTTTTTGTTTTATCCTCTCTAATTCTTGAGATGAATGTTTCATCACTTCCTGTAGCTTCAAGTGGTGTGCTATATCCACCATCCTCTCTTTTATCTATTACTTTACAACCTTCGGCTTTATTTAAAGATTTTCTGATTTCATCAATAGAATAAGGTCTTTCAAATTCTATATTCACTGACTCTGAATGAGAAACTAAAACAGGAATTCTTACACAAGTGGCTGTAAGTTCTATGTTGTGATCTAGTATTTTTTTTGTTTCATTGGTCATTTTTAATTCTTCTTTTGTATATCCATCATCTGAGAAAACATCTATATGAGGAATAATATTAAATGCTATCTGTTTAGTAAAATTTTTTGATTCAATAGAATTTCCATCAAGATATAATTTTGTTTGCTCTACTAATTCATCCATTGGTGCTTTGCCCCCGCCCGATACTGATTGATAAGTAGAAACTACAACCCTTCTAATATTGTATAAATCATGCAATGGTTTTAAAGCAATTACTAATTGTGCAGTCGAGCAATTAGGGTTAGCTACAATATTCTTTCTCATTTCACTAATTTTATCAGCATTTACTTGAGGTACAATTAATGGCACATCAGGGTCCATTCTAAAGAAGCTGGAATTGTCAATTACTGTAGTAAATTTTGCTGCTTTTTCAGCATACTGTTCTGCTATTTTGCCACCAGCTGCAAAAAAGGTAATATTGGCTTTTGAAAAATCATATTTTTCAAGATCATAAACTTCATAATCTTTACCCATAAAACTTATTTTTTTTCCAGCACTATTAGATGAAGCAACCAAAAAAATATTATCAAATTTAATATCTTTCTTTTCAATTACCTCTAAAGTTTTTCTTCCAACATTACCGGTTGCACCGATGATAGCTATATTAGTCATTTAAAGATTTATACTAAATGAAAGGTAAATCGCAAACTTTTCCATCAAAACTGTTGCCATTTATATCAATTTTGAATGATTGCGAAGCTTCGAAATATGGTTTTTTGACCATTGCTATGCCAATAACTTGTTTAAACATTGGATTATAACTACCCGATCTTAAGTCTCCAATAATGTTATTATTTTCATCAATTAAATTCATTGATCCTGTTACACTTATTTCATTAGCATTTATTTTAACACCCATTAATTTCTTTTTAATTCCTTCGGCTTTAATTTTTTTTAATGCTTCTTTTCCAATAAAATCTATTTCTGTATCTAGATTTACATACTTATCAAATCCACACTCATATGGATTGTCATGAATATCAATGTCGTTCCCCCATGATAGTAAAGAACTTTCTATTCTCTCAACTAAATTTGGACACCCAGGTTTAACATTAAATTCTCCTCCAACTTCAAATAATTTATCGTATAAAGCTAATCCTGCTTTTGTATGTTCCATGTAAACTTCAAATCCACCTTGTTTTGACCAACCAGACCTTGCAATTAAATGTTCTGCGCCGCCAAAATCAAAATATCCAAAACCGAAAAATTTTAATTCATTTATTTTTGGACCTAAAACTTTTTCCATTAATTGAAATGATTTTGGTCCTTGGACTGAAAAAATATCAACATCAGGCTCTGAAATCTCAACTTCAAAATTATTTCCAATTGCTAAACCTTTTGCATAAAGACCAACATCTGAATCTGATAATGATATCCACCATTTTTCATCAGATAATTTTAAGATAACAGGATCATTTATTATTCCTCCTTTGTTATCAATTATTGGGCAATAATAACATCTTCCCTCTTTTGCATTTGATAGATCTCTACAAGTCATTAACTGGACCAATTTTGAAGAATCTTTTCCAGAAATTTCAAGTTGTCTTTGCACTGCAGCGTCCCAAATTTGAACATGTTCTTTTAAATGATGATAAAGATCTTCTATACTTCCAAATGAAGCTGGTAATAACATATGGTTGTAAACAGTGTAAGAGGTTACACCTTGATTCTCTACTCTTGATGTATATTTTGTACCTCTCAGTCTTCTAGATTTTGCAATATAAAAATTTTTCATATTTTTTAGCTTACTGTCATCTTTTGATGAATTTGTAAAGTAAGTAAGTTGTTATATCTAAAAAATTTTAGCTGAGTTCTTTTGCTCTTTTCCTTAACTCAAATTTTTGGATTTTACCCGTTGAGGTCTTTGGGAGATCGCAGAAGTCTATTTTCTTTGGAATTTTAAAACCGGCTAGAGTTTCTCTACAGAAATCTATTAGTTCTTTTTCATTAATCTCTTTATCAGCTACTTTTTCGATAAAAGCGCATGGAACTTCACCCCATTTCTCGTCAGGCTTTGCTACCACAGCGACTATTGAAACTGCTGGATGCTTAGAGAGTGTATTTTCTATTTCTATTGAAGAAATGTTCTCACCACCCGAGATTATGATATCTTTTGAACGATCTTTTACTTTAATATACCCATCAGGATAAATAACTGCCAAATCTCCTGAGTGAAACCATCCATCTTTCATAGCTTTCTCAGTTGCATCTTTATCTTTAAAATACCCTTTCATAACAACGTTTCCTTTAATCATTATTTCACCAATTGTTTCACCATCCATTGGGACAGGTTTCATTGTTTCTGGATCTAGAACAGCTACTCCCTCAGTGTTGGGAAATCTTACACCTTGTCTTGCTTTAATTTCATTAACTTTGTCTTCTTCAAGCGAGTTCCAATCGTCATTCCAAGCACATTGTAAAACGTGTCCATAAGTTTCTGTCAAACCATAAACGTGCATTACTTCAAATCCTAGGGCTTTCATTTTTTTGAATATAATACTTGGAGGAGGTGCTCCAGCAGTCAAGACATAAACTTTATGCTTTAACTCTTTGATATCACTCTGCGATGCACCAGTTATCATATTTAAAACAATTGGCGCTCCTCCAAAATGGGTAATTTCATGTTTTTCGATTAATTCAAATATTTTTTTAACGTCAATAGCTCGTAGACATACAGTCTTTCCATTTATCATGGGAATTGTCCATGGATAACCCCATCCATTGCAATGAAACATTGGTACCACTGTTAAAAAATTTAGTCTATTTGGCATATTCCAAGCAACCGCACTTCCGGTTGACATTAAATATGATCCCCTGTGATGATAAACAACACCTTTTGGATTACCTGTAGTGCCAGATGTGTAACTTAGTGAAATAGCTTGCCATTCATCTTTTGGTTTCTTCCAAATAAAGTTTTCATCACCAGTATTTAAAAATTCTTCATATTCTCTGTCTCCTATTTTTTTTAATAAAGTTTGATCTGCAAAATCATCTTGAACATCAATTACTATTGGTTTTTGTTTTAAACTGGATAAGGCTTTTTCAGCAATAGCATGTAATTGTCTGTCAATTATCAAAACTTTTGCTTCACTGTGCTCAAGAATATAAGCAACTGTTTTAGCATCAAGTCTGGAGTTAATAGTATTTAAAATTGCTCCTGTCATTGGTACAGAATAATGAGCTTCAAAAATTTCAGGAGTATTAAATGTCATTACTGAAACTGTATCTCCCTCAGTAATACCAATTTTTTCTAATGCACTTGCAAATTTAATACATCTATTAAATACCTCAGTCCAAGTGAAGGATTTTGTTTCATAAACCAACGCTTCATAATTTGGATAAATATCTTTTGCTCTCTCTAAAAAACTTAAGGGAGTTAGTGGAACATAATTTGAGGGATTTTTATCAAGATACTGATTATATTTATTCATCAGTTAAATTTTGCACTCATGGTATATTTACTACCAGATATTGCAGATTTATAATGACTTTCAGCTCTTGGTAAAATTTTATCAAAATAGTAATTACCTGTATTTAATTTATCTTCATAAAATTCTTTATTTTTATCAAGATTTTCTAAGCTTTTTCTCATTGTTTTAAGCCATATAAATGACAAGCAAAAATAACCAAAAAATCTTAAATAATCATTGCATGAAGCACTAATATCATCTTTTGAAGTATCTCCGTTTGGCGATATCCAATTGGTAAAATCTATTAGTATGTTTTTTAAATCAGATAATTTTTTAACATGATCATTTAGCTGTTCAATTGTTTCACAACTTTTAATTTCAGCATCCACATAATTCATGAAATTATCAAATACGTTTCTCTGGCTTATTTTTCTAAAAACAAAATCAATTGCTTGAACAGAATTTGTTCCCTCATAAATTGGTGTAATTCTATTATCTCTAAACAATTGCTCAATTCCTTGGTCTTTTGTATAACCATAACCACCAAAAACCTGAATGGCCTCATTAGTTATTTCCATACCCATATCAGTGAAAAATGATTTTATAACAGGGGTCATCAAGCCAACTATATCAGAAGCATCTTTTTTTACTTCATCAGAAGAATGGCTCAAACTTACATCGACTTGTTGTGCCATCCAAAAGGACAATGACCTTTCTCCTTCAATAATCGATTTCATATTTAATAAGCTTCTTCTTATGTCTGCGTGTTTAATAATTATATCAGTTTCTCCATTAGAATTGTCATTTGATTTTCCTTGTTTTCTCTCTTTTGAATAACTCAATGCAGTTTGATAAGCCGTTTCTGATAATCCTAGTCCTTGAATTCCAACAACAATCCTCTCTAAATTCATCATTGTAAACATAGAGTTTAAACCTTTGTTTTCAGGTCCAATCATATAACCTTTAGCGTCATCAAAACTTAATACACATGCTGGTGATCCTTTTATTCCCATTTTAGACTCAATTGAAACAGTATTAACTCCATTTCTAGGACCTATAGAACCATCTTCATTTATTTCATATTTAGGTACTAAAAATAAACTTATACCTTTCGTACCTTTTGGAGCATCTTGAACTCTTGCTAAAACAAGATGAATGATATTTTCAGTTAAATCATGGTCTCCAGATGTAATAAAAATCTTTTGTCCAGTAAGACTGTACGTACCATTTTCGTTTTTAATTGCCTTCGTTTTTATTAATCCTAAGTCAGTTCCACATTGTGGCTCTGTTAAACACATTGTGCCACTCCATTTACCTTCTACAATTTTAGGAAGGTAAGTATTTTTTATTTCTTCAGTAGCATGGCTTAAAATACAATTATATGCCCCAATACTTAGTTCACTGTATAATTTAAATGATAAACTAGAAGATGAAAGCATTTCATCAAAAAAAGCACTTACAGTTTTTGGCATTCCCTGACCACCATATTTTGGATCACAAGTTAAAGATACCCAACCATCCTCAATAAATTTTGAATATGCTTCTTTGTAACCTGGGGGAGTTCTAACTACTCCATTCTCATAAATACATGGATTTTCATCTCCTGCTTTTGCCAATGGGAGTAGCATTTCCTCATTAATTTTTGCAGCTTCTTCTAGAATATCTTTTACTAGATCTGAAGTAACTTCTTTATACTTTTCAATTTCGTTATAATTTTTATTATCTTTAAGATGTTCAAATAAGAACATCATATCTTTTACAGGTGCAGAATAAACAGTCATAAATATAATATAATTAAATTAAGTTAATTTTTTTATTTTTGCAAATAAGCAATAATCGCATCTCCCATACCTGAAGTTGAAATTTCTTTAGTACCATTTGACATAATATCCTTAGTTCTAAGCCCATCGTCTAGCACATTTTGAACTGCATTTTCCAAATCATCAGCCTCTTTGTCTAAATCAAGAGAATATCTTAGGGCCATCGCAAAACTCAATATTGTTGCAATTGGGTTAGCTATATTTTTTCCTGCAATATCTGGGGCAGATCCGTGGACTGGCTCATACATTGCTCTCATTTCACCGTTTTTATTTTTTGCTCCTAATGAAGCGGAAGGTAACAACCCTAAAGATCCTGTTAGCATTGATGCCTCATCTGACAACATATCTCCAAATAGATTATCTGTAACTATTACATCAAATTGCTTAGGATTTCTCAAAAGCTGCATTGCACAATTATCTGCAAGCATGTGATTTAATTCAACATCTTTGTATTCAATGTCGTGTAAGTTTTGAACTTCTTCTTTCCACAATTGTCCAGCTTCCATTACATTTGATTTGTCACATGAGGTCACTTTATTACTTCTTTTCTTTGCTAAGTCGAATGCAACTCTGGCAACTCTAATAATCTCTGATGAGGTATAAGAATGAGTATTAATTCCTTTTCGCTCTCCATTATCTATAGGTTTAATACCTCTTGGTTCACCAAAATATATTCCACCTGTTAGCTCTCTTACTATCATTATGTCTAAACCTGATACAACTTCTGACTTAAGTGTAGAAGCTTCAACTAGTTGTTTAAAGCAAATAGCTGGTCTTAAGTTTGCAAATAATTTTAATTCTTTTCTAAGTTTGAGTAGTGCTCTTTCAGGTCTTTTTGAAAAATCTAAATTATCATATTTTGGACCACCTACTGCACCTAAAATTACAGCTTCACATTCTAAAGATTTATAAAATACTTCATCAGTGATAGGTGTTCCATGTTTATCGTATGATGCTCCACCCACTAATGCTTCTTCCATATCAAAATCGAGTGATTTATTAGAGTTAAACCAATTTATAATTTTTTTCACTTCACCAATAACTTCTGGACCAATACCATCTCCAGGAAGTAATAAGAATTTTCTTTTTTTTACTTTAATCATTAAATATCCAGGGCTTTGTGGACTTTAATTTTTCTTCAAAGGAAATGATTTTGTTAGTTTTTTCTAATGACAAGGCAATATCATCTAAACCTTCCATAAGGCACTTCTTTTTAAATTCATCTAATTCAAAATTAATTTCTTTATTTCCAAAAATAATTTTTTGTTCTGGTAAATTTATTGAAACTTCCTCTTGTCTTTTAGAATATTCAGAAAGTTCTTTTATCTGATCATCATTTACCACTATTGGTAAAATCCCGTTTTTAAAACAATTGTTATAAAATATATCAGCGTAACTTGTGCTTATAACACAAGTAATTCCAAAATCTAACAATGCCCAAGGAGCATGTTCTCTGGATGATCCACATCCAAAATTATTACCTGCAATTAATATTTTTGAGTTATCATATGGAGATTTATTCAAAATGAACTCATCTATAGTATTACCCTTTTCATCATATCTCATTTCATAAAATAGGTTTTTTCCAAGTCCTGTTCTTTTTATTGTTTTCAAAAACTGCTTTGGAATAATCATATCGGTATCGATGTTGACTATTGGTAAATATGCAGGAATACTTTTTAATGTTGAAAATTTATTCATCTAATTATTATATTTTCTTACATCATCTAAATTTCCAGAAATAGCGGCGGCGGCGGCCATAGCTGGGCTGACCAAATGTGTTCTACCACCTCGTCCTTGTCTTCCTTCAAAATTTCTATTTGATGTTGATGCACATCTTTCTTCGGGCTTTAACTTATCTGCATTCATAGCAAGACACATTGAACATCCAGGTTCTCTCCACTCAAATCCAGAATTTTTAAATATTTTATCCAATCCCTCTTGTTCAGCCTGTTGTTTTACTAGTCCTGAACCTGGAACAATCATTGCATCTACGTGAGTAGCGATTTTTTTATCTTTTAAAATTTTTGCAGCTTCTCTTAAATCTTCAATTCTCCCATTTGTACAGCTACCGATAAATACTTTATCAATTTTAATATCCTTTATTTTAGTATTTGGTTTTAAACCCATATATTTTAGTGATCTATTTATTGAGTTTTTTTTGTCTTCACTTTGCTCTTTTTCAGGATCAGGAACAACCCCATCAATATCTACCACATCCTGAGGTGATGTGCCCCAAGTTACCATTGGTTTTATATCTTCGCCTTCAAGATCAATTTCTTTATCAAACCTCGCACCATCATCAGTTTTTAATTTGCTCCAATATTCTAAAGCTTTTTCCCAGTTTTCGTTCTTTGGCGACATTGGTTTGCCTTTTAAGTAATTAAAGACTTTTTCATCTGGTTGTATCAGACCAGCTCTTGCTCCACCTTCAATTGTCATGTTACAAATGGTCATTCTTTGCTCAACACTTAAATTAGAAATTAAGTTTCCAGCATATTCAATTACATAACCTGTGCCACCAGCAGTTCCAATTTTACCAATAATTTGAAGTATTACATCTTTAGATGTTACTCCAAGAGGTAAAGAGCCATTAACATTAATTCTAAAGTTTTTTGATTTTTTTTGTACCAGAGTTTGTGTTGCCAAAACATGCTCAACTTCTGAAGTTCCAATTCCAAATGCGAGTGCGCCGAAAGCTCCATGCGTAGCTGTGTGACTATCTCCACATACTATTATAGTTCCAGGCTGAGTGAAGCCTTGTTCTGGACCAATGATATGAACTATCCCCTGCCTTTTATCTTTCATTCCAAAAAGATTTATTCCAAATTCCTCACAATTTTTTTCAAGTGTTTCGATTTGTATCTTGGAGTCCTGATCAGTAATAGGAACTGATCTGTCAGTTGTGGGTACATTATGATCTGCGACTGCTAATGTTAATAAAGGTTGTCTAACTTTTCTTTTAGAATTTCTTAAACCTTCAAATGCTTGTGGACTCGTAACTTCATGAATCAAATGCCTATCGACGAACAAAAGTGATGTGCCATCTTCTTGTTGGTGAACAAGATGATCGTTCCATATTTTATCGTATATAGTTTGAGACATTGTAAAAATTATTTTTTTACTTCAGGATTTTTTTTTTTCTCAGCTGATGGAATTTCTTCTTTTTTTTCTTGTTTCACTTCTACTTTTAGCTCTTCGCTAGAAGTATCTTTGGCAGCTTCTTTTGCAACCTCTGAACTTTTTGCTTCGTCATCTGGCATTACATTTTCTTCTGTAATTTCATGGATTTTAGTCTCCACATCTATCCCAATTTTCTTTTTAATTTTCTCTGCAATTCTTGCAGATTTGCCTGTTCTATCTCTTAAATAGTACAATTTAGCTCTTCTTACTTTGCCTGATCTTACAACCTTAATTGTATCAACTATCGGACTATATAATGCAAAGGTTCTTTCTACACCTTCACCAAATGAAATCTTTCTTACTGTGAATGATGAATTAATATCTCTATTTTTTTTAGCGATACATACGCCTTCAAAGTATTGGATACGATCTCTTTTACCCTCTGTAATCCTTACTCCAACTTTAACTATGTCGCCTGGATAAAATTCAGGATGTTTCCTTTCAGAAATAATTTTTTTTACTTTTGATTGATTAATTTCTTCTATTGTCTTCATTTTAATTCTCTTTTATCTTTTTGTATAATTGCCACAAATCTGGTCTTCGGTCGCGTGTTATAGCCTCAGATTGAGATAAACGCCAGTCTTTAATTTTGGCATGATCACCCGATAATAGTACATCTGGAACGCTTTTTTCTTCCCATATTTGAGGTTTTGTAAATTGAGGGTACTCCAGAAGTCCATTTTCAAAACTTTCATATTGAGCAGAATTCTTATTACCAAGAACACCAGGAATAAACCTTAGTAATGCATCAAGAATTATTAATGAGGCTCCTTCGCCACCTGACAAGACAAAATCACCAATACTTATTTCTTCAATATTCCTTGTGTAAAGCAATCTCTCATCTACCCCTTCAAAGTGTCCACAAATTATATTGACAGTTTTTTCTTGAGCAAGTTTTTTTGCAAATTGATGATTAAATAACTTGCCCCTTGGACTAAGATAAATAATTTTTTCACCACTACCCACATTTTTATCTATTGAAGTAGCTAAAACATCGGCCTTCATTAACATACCTTCTCCTCCACCGTATGGGGTATCATCAACAGTTTTGTGTTTATCAAATGCATAATCTCTAATATTTACAGTATCCAAGTTCCATTTTTTTTCTGATAATGCTTTGCCAAAGATTCCTTGACCAAGGTATCCAGGAAAAAATTCTGGATATAGTGTAAATATTCGAGCGTTTAACATTATTTCTTTGCTTCTTCTTTAGGAGCTTCTGCTGGCTTTGCTTCTTCTTTAGGAGCTTCTGCTGGCTTTGCTTCTTCTTTAGGAGCTTCAGTTTTAGAAGTATCAACTGCAGCTTTAACTTCTCCACCTTCCTCTGATTTTTTCCTATCTTTTTTTGGAATTGCCTTTTGAGGATTATTTCCTTTTTCAGGCATCGGCATTAAATCATTCTCTCCTAGTAGTCTAGCTACTCTCGAGGTTGGTTGGGCACCTTGACCTAACCAATACTTTATTCTGTCAGTATCAAGACCGATTCTTTCCTTTTTTTCCTTTGGTAACAAAGGATTATAGAAACCTAATTTTTCTATAAACCTTCCATCTCTTGGGAATCTACTATCAGCAACTACAATTTTATATACTGGCCTTTTTTTAGTACCTCCCATTGATAGTCTCATTTTTAGCATTACTTATTTCTCCTATTTTAATTGATTGAATAGCTCTGGTGGAATTCCTTTATCCGCCATGCCTTTCATGTTTCCTTTAGACATTTTCTTCATCATTTCTGACATCATTTTAAATTGTTTTAACAATTTATTGATAGTGGCAATATCTGTACCTGAGCCATTAGCAATTCTTTTTTTTCTTGAACCATTAATAATTTTTGGATTTTCTCTTTCTAGTTTTGTCATTGATAAAATAACAGCTTCGTTTTGAGTTACTATTTTTTCATCAACTCCTGCTTGATCCATTTGTGACTTAATTTTCGATACTCCAGGGAGAAATGACATTATTCCTTCAATCCCACCCATTTTTTTCATTTGACGTAACTGAGAAAGATAATCTTCCATTGAGAATTGGCCTTTTTTTAATTTCTCCTCAGTTTTTTTTATATTTTCTTCGTCTAAATCTTCAGATGCTTTTTCAACTAAGGAGACAATATCTCCCATCCCCAAAATTCTATTTGCAATTCTGTCAGGATGAAAGACTTCAAAATTTTCAATTTTTTCTCCTATTCCTAAAAATTTAATAGGAACTTCAGCAACATATTTCATACTTAAAGCTGCTCCACCTCTTCCATCTCCATCAGCTCTTGTAAGTATAATTCCACTTAAATTTACAGTGTTTTTAAATTCTTTAGCAACATTAGCTGCAACTTGACCTGTTAGAGAGTCTGCCACTAATATGGTTTCAGCAGGATTAATTATAGACTCAATTTGTTTAATTTCGTTCATCATTTGAAAGTCTATTTGTGTTCTTCCTGCAGTATCAAATAAAACTACTTCTGAACCATTTAAGTTCGCTGCACTTAACGCTCTTCTACAAATATCAGCTGGCAATTGACCATCAATTATTGGCAATGTTTCAATATTATTCTGTTCCCCTAAAAGTCTTAACTGTTCTTGAGCCGCAGGTCTGTATACATCTAAACTAGCCATCATTACTTTTTTTTTATTATTCTTCTCTAAAAATTTTGCTAATTTTGATGTTGTAGTTGTTTTCCCAGAGCCTTGTAAACCAACTAACATAATTGGAACTGGAGGTATGGCATTTAATGAAATTTCCGAATTTTTATCACCTAGAAAAGATACAATTTCGTCATAAACAATTTTTACAACCATATCTCCAGGAGATGTGGATCTAATAATTTCTTGGCCAAGCGCTTTTGGCTTTACTCTACTAATAAATTCTTTTACTACATCCAATGAAACATCGGCTTCTAGTAAAGCCAATCTTATACCTTTTAAACCTTCATCAACTTGTTTCTCATCTAACGAAGGAGCTTTTTTTAAAGAAGAAAAAATTTCTTCAAATTTATTAGTTAAATTTTCAAACATAATTTAGCACAGCAAGTATCGCACCAGTGGGCGAACCCTCGCTGACTGGTGTCGATCTCTTTGTTTCCAAAGACACCGCAAATTGCTGTATTTTGCGGAAGTGCGCGTAAACTATATTAGAGGTTCAAAAAGTCAATAAATAAGTTAAGTATCAACTATATGGAATTTGAAGCTATTAAAATGGACGGTTTAGGCAACGACTTTGTGATTATAGATCAAAGATTAAATAACCTAATTTTATCCAATGATCAGATATTAAAAATTTGTGACAGGAATTTTATAGGTTGTGATCAATTGATTTATTTAAATGAAAGTCAAAATGCAGACGGTGAAATCACATTTTTTAATTCTGATGGAAGTAGATCAGATGCTTGTGGTAATGGGACCAGATGCGTTGCTTACCTCCTTGGCATTGAAAAAAATAAAAAAGAAGTTGAAATAATAGTGTCATCAAAAAAATTATATTCAAAAATTTTTGATGACAAAGATGTTGAAACCAAAATTGGAGCTCCCAGTCTAGAATGGAGTAAAATACCTTTAACTAGTAATCTAGATACTAAAAATTTATCACTTGGTTTATTGGATATTGATGGCAAGGAAATAAGAGGAGCCATTGCAGTGAATGTTGGAAATCCTCACATTATATTTTTTTGTAATGATATAGAAAGAATTGATTTAAAAAAACATGGACCTTCAATAGAAAATCACGAAATTTTTCCAGAAAAATGCAATGTTACTATTGCTCAAAAAATTAATGAGTATCATTACAAAATAAAAGTATGGGAAAGAGGAGCTGGATTAACAAAAGCTTGTGGTACTGCTGCATGTGCTACCGCAGTTGCAGCTAATTTGAATTCATTAAAAAATAGTGAGACAAAAATAGAATTTTCTACAGGGATACTTAATATTTTTATCGATGATGAAACGAATATCAGAATGAGAGGACCTGTATCTGAAATAAAAAAAATTAAAGTAAAAATTTAATGGGAATCTTTGAAAAATTTAAAATTGGATTTAAAAAAAGTGCAATCAATATTGCATCTGGACTTAAAGAAATAATTGTCAAAAAAGAAATTGACGATGCAACTTTAGATAAAATTGAGGAATTTTTGATCAGTTCAGATGTAGGTATTGATGCGGCATCAGAAATAAAATCGATAATTTCTCAAAAAAAAATTGATCCTAAAAATGATCCTATCAATGAGGTATATGATATACTGAATAAATATATTTTAGAGTTAATGTTACCTTTAGAAAAAAAAGATTTTTTTTTAAAAAAAGAAAAAATAAATGTAATTTTAATCTCAGGTGTAAATGGTGTTGGTAAAACTACAACAATTGGAAAATTAGGTAAAATGTTTATTCAAAATAATAATAAAGTTTTATTCTCTGCTTGCGATACGTTCAGGGCTGCAGCAATTGATCAGTTAGAGGAGTGGGCAAAAAAAGTTGATGCAAAAATCGTTAAGTCAAATCCTGGATCCGATCCAGCCTCAGTAGCTTTCAAAGCTATGGAATTTGCACAAAATCAAAGTATTGATCAGGTAATTGTAGATACTGCTGGAAGACTTCAAAATAAAAAAAATTTAATGGATGAATTAAAAAAAATTGGAAATGTTATTAAAAAAAATGATGACACAGCACCTCATGAAGTGATTTTAGTTTTAGATGCTACTTCAGGACAAAACATTATCAACCAGTTAGAAGAATTTAATAAATTATTACCAGTAACAGGTATAATAATGACTAAACTTGATGGAACTGCGAAAGGTGGAATATTAATCGCAATTTCAAAGAAATATAAGGTACCAATTGTGGGACTTGGATTAGGTGAAAAAGAAGATGACTTACAAATTTTTGAAGCAGAGAAATTTGCTAATGCGTTTACTCAAATTAATTAAGTAAATTTTTTGAAATTAAAGGTTTGTAAATGTTGCAGTTATAATTATCTTTTAAAGATTTGTACCCACAATTCTTAGCATATGAGGATATTATAAAATTTAATCTACCTGAGGTTTTTGCAATTTCTAGTCTTTTACTCTTAATGTCATATTTTAAATTTTCAAAATATTTTTTTTTGGCACTTATTAAAATTAATGTATTGTTGTCGTTTAATAAGTAATAGGCAAAGTCTTCAGGAAAAAGTGGGTAATTATAATTTTTTGATATGCTTTTAATGCTTTTAGGAAACCAATCATAAGATATAAGTGGGTATTCTTTATCTAGATTTTTATCATATAAATATAAATCCTGCGGATAATCATTTATATAATTAGAATTTTCACCTCTTGCTAAAATAGATTTTTTTCTTGTTTTAAAATATAAAGTAAATTCATTGTTATAGGAGTTCATTTTTCCAACATAGAAATAATGATTATCGTGGTATTCATTCTTAATCTCTGAATATAATTTATTTGGTAAAAACAGAAAAAAAACCAATAAAAAGAATTTAAACATATCTAATATTAAATTTTAAAAGTGATACGGATTTGTTAGAAATGTGTCTTAATTTAAACTTTTAATAAATTTATCAATCGATTGAATGAGATCATTATTAAATTCCATCATATGGTCATCATAATCATTAAAATAATTTGACTTAGAACCGTTGTATTTATTGAAGATTTCTTCACCCATTTTAAATGGAACAATATTATCTTTTTTACCATGCATAACATGCATAGGAATATTCAATCCATTAATTTTATCTATTGATTTATATTTATCTTTCAAAATTATTTTTGCTGGGAGATATGGATAATATTTTTGTGCTAATATCTCCATGGATGTAAACGGTGACTCTAAAATTATACCTGCAAATGTATCTTTAGTTGCAGTTTCTATTGCTACTGCAGTTCCCAAGGACTCTCCATATAGTACAATTTCTTTATTATTTACTTTATTTTGGTTTAACCAATCTATTGCTCTAAGTGCATCTCGATATAGTCCAGCCTCAGTTGGCTTGCCCTGATTTCCACTAAAACCTCTGTAAGCAAAAATTAAATAATTCAAATTTAAATTTGCAAACTCATTTAATTTATAAATTCTGTTATCAAGCTTTCCAGCATTTCCATGAAAAAATAATAATGTTTTAAAGTTATCATTTTTTTTGAAGTACCATCCCACTAAATCATTATCAGACTGAATATTTACTTTCTCGATTTTATGGGATAGGGGACCTTCGTCCAAATAATTATTTTCTCCAGGGTGATACAGTAAGTTTCTTTGGTAAAAATACACAATTAATGAAACACCAAAATAGATAATAAAAATATAAAATAGTATTTTTGCAAATAACATTTTAGGCTTTAATTTCATTCTTACTTTTTCTTCTTACCAAATAAATCCCAAAAAATACTAATATGGTACCTATTAAATGATAATTTTTTAAAATTTCGGAAAAAAATATTATACCATAAAAAGCACCATAAATTGTATAAAGATATAGTGTAAATCCAGTTGTAGATGGTCCCAAATATTTAATCGTAAGGGTATATAAAGAAAAAGCTATAATGCCTGGTGAAATTGCGGCAAATAAAATCCAATAATAAAATTCTTCATTGAACAAAGTTTTTTCAAAATAAATGTGCTCAATAAAATAAAAGGGCAAAATACATAAAAAACCAAAAAATGATATTAGAGACAATCTTGGAAAAAAAGAAAGCTCTGATTTCCATTGGAAAAGCATTACAGTATAAATTGCCCAACCAAGTGCGGCTCCTAACATCCAGAAATCTCCAGATGCAAATTTTAATTCCAGAAGTAAATTAATATCTCCCTTAAGTATTACAGTTAAAACACCAATTAAACAAAATAACAATCCAATAAACTGTAAAATATTAATTTTATCTTTAAAAAGAAAGAATGAGATTAATATTATAAATATAGGTGATGATGTATAGAGTATACCCATGTTCACTATTGTTGTGGATGAGCCAGCCATATATGGAAAGATTCCACAAACTCCACAACCCATTAGACCTAAAAAAAAACTTTTTTTGCTTTCTTTTCTTATTATTTGAAAGTTTTTTGTTAAATATTTGAAATTAAGAATAAATAAAATAAGAAAAAAAATAAACCATCTCCAAAATGATAGGGAAATAGGTGGTACATCATCTACCCCTCCTCTTGCAACAATTAGATTGCTAGCCATGAAGAGTGGCTGAAATAGCAATAGAAAATATCCAATAATGCTTTTATTCATTTTTATTTAAAATTATAAAAAATAAATAACTTAAAATGCATGCAAATAAAAATATTGAAAATGAGATTTGGTAACTCAATACAATGTTAGCACCTAAACTCCTTGAAAAATCGACCATAAGACCAATAATCCATTGAACAAAAAAAGTTCCTGAAAATAAAAAAACATTAAGAGATGTCAGAGATTTTCCCGCAAGATAAGAAGGGAAATTTAAAGCTATCGCAGGTTGGGTCAAAGATATAACGATTGAGGATAAAATGTATAAAGCAAACATAGTAGCACCAGCTTTTTCTCCCATAAAAATTAATAGTAGTAAAACAAGATAACTGATAGGAAGACCGAGCTTTACAATTTTCATACTTTCTATTCTTGTAGAAGAAATCTTTGGTAAAAAATATCCCCATATTAAAAAAGAAAAAAGCATAGTAACATTTATCCAAAATAGACCTGTTGCACTTTGTATGGCATTATAACCTGATACATTTAACATCCAAGGGCCAGCCCATAATGTCTGAATAGCCTGTACACCACCATAATTAAAAAATGCCAATGGTATTAGACTGATAAAAAATTTATTTCTCCAGATTTGAGAAAGACTCTTTATATTAGTTTTTTCAACCTTATTTATTTGAGTTTTCCATGAAGGGATGAAAAGAGATATTAAAACTATACTTATTAAAATTAAAGCAGCTATAATTATAAAAATTGATCTCCAACCTATCACAGGAATTAAAATTTGAACTGGCAGAGTTGAAGTCACGAAACCAATATTTGCAACCATTAACATCCAAGAATTTGAACGTTGTTGATATTTTTTCTCAAACCAAACTCTATATCCTGTTAGAGGACCCATTAAACAGGCAGCAACTCCAACCCCAATAAAAACCCTTGAAATTAATAATCCAGTAAAACTTTTTGCTAATGCAAAAGAAATAGTCCCAATTAGAGCAATAATTAAAAAATAGCCTATAACTTTTTTTGGACCAAATCGATCAAGCAAAATTCCAGCAGGGATTTGCATAATTGAAAACCCAAGGAAATATCCTCCGGCTAGAAGTCCAAGATTTCCAGCACTTAAATTGAATTCAGAGGAAAGAACAGGCGTTAGAGTTGCTGTAATCGACCTAAGTAAATTTGATATGAAAAAGCCAAAGGCAAATACACAAAAAATGAGAATAGTTTTATTTTTATTGATCATTTATATTTTTTATGAAATTAAAGTTCTATTATGAATAATCATTCAACAAAAGATAAAGATGCCATTTCTTCAAATGGCATGGCCGCAACATCACATCCTATTGCAACCGAGGAAGCATTGAGAATATTGCAAAAAGGGGGAAATGCTGTAGATGCTGCAATTGCAGCTTCAGTTGTATTATCAGTCGCAGAACCTAATGCTACTAGTATAGGAGGAGATTGTTTCGCTATAATTAAAATGAATGGCAAAGACCCTGTTTCATATAATGGCTCAGGCATAGCGCCAGAAAGAGCAAATTTCAATTATTTTAAAAATAACAATATTGACAAAATAGGTTTGACGAGCCCCCATGCAGTAACTATTCCTGGAGCATTAGATGCATGGAATTCAATTCATAACGATTTTGGAAGTCTCGATTTTGAGGAGTTATTTCACAAAGGGATAGACATTGCCAAAAATGGTTTCAATGTAACTCGAGTAGTTGCTAACGCTTGGAATAGTGTTTTTAATAAATTAAATGACAATCCTTACTCAAGAAAACATATGTTAAATGAGGGGAAAAGCTATCAATTTAATGAGATTAATAAAAATACAGCTCTTGGAGAAACACTTGAAAAAATTTCAAAAAACGGAATTAAAGAATTTTATGATGGTTCAGTTACAGAAGACTTAGTAAAAACTTTGAAAGAATTTGGTGGCTTGCATACTATTGAGGATTTCCAAAGGCAAAAAACTATTAAATCAAATACTTTATCTGACAAATATAGAAATAATATAATACATCAATGTCCTCCAAGTGGTCCTGGAATAACCGTATTGGTAATGATGAAACTATTAGAAAAGTTAGAAATCGAAAAATATGACGTTAATTCTTTTGAGAGATTTCATCTTGAAGCAGAAGTAACAAAGCAAGCTTACAAACTTAAAGAGGAAAATATTGGAGATCCTGAATTTGTTAATTTAGACTTAGAGAAAATTTTAGGAGATGAAAATATTAATAATATACTTAAAAATATTTCAATTAATAATTGTTCAGATGTTGGAGATTTAAATATTCCAAACCATCCAGAGACAGTTTATTTAAGTGTTATAGACAGAGACCTCAATGTAGTTTCAATTATAAACTCTGTTTGTTATGCATTTGGATCAGGAATTACAGGAGAAAAATCTGGAGTTGTTCTACATAACAGAGGTACAAATTTTAGGGTTGAAGAGGGTCATCCAAATTGTATTCAAGGACTAAAGAGACCTCTTCATACTATTATTCCTGGAATAGTTATGAACAATAAAGGTGAATGTGAGTTATCATATGGAGTAATGGGAGGTCAATATCAACCAGTTGGACAAGTACATGTTCTTAATAGTATTATAGATTATAAATTAACACCACAACAAGCTATTTCATTTCCTAGAGCTTTTCATTTTAATAATATTTATAAATTAGAGAAAACCATTGAACAAAAAATTTTTGATAGCCTGAAAGAAGTTGGCCATAATGTTGAGTATATAGATGGAACGCATGGAGGAGGCCAAGCAATTCAAATAGATAGAAATAAAGGAAATTTAATTGGCGGTTCAGATCCAAGAAAAGATGGATATGCAAAAGGTTACTAATTAAATGAGCCTAAGAATTGTAAAAAATATTATTGAATTACAAGAAGATCAAAACATTGCTATTACATCTGAACATAAATCCCCACTTAAATTTAGTGATTTGAAATTTTTGATTGAGAGAATTTCAAAACAGTTATCTGGTAATGATATTACTAATAAAGATAGGGCAGCTATTGTTTTGCCTAATGGCCCTTACATGGCAACAAGTTTTCTAGCTATTTCTAGCTACATGTCAGCTGCACCATTAAATCCAAATTATAAATCAGAGGAATTTGAATTTTATTTAAAAGATTTAATGCCAAAGTTAGTAATTGTGGAAAAAAATTCGAAAAATCCTGTTGTTGAAGTTGCAAGCAAACTAAAGATTCCAATCTGTGAAATTAAAGTTGATGAAAATTCTTTAAGCGGAGACTTTAATATCTTTGAAAAAACTAGTAATTATCAGTTGCCAACAGAGGATAGTGAGGCTCTTGTGCTTCACACATCTGGCACAACATCGAGACCAAAAATAGTTCCTCTATCTAATAAAAATATATATTCTTCAGCAGAAAATATATCTGAAAGTTTAAATTTAACTTTTAAAGATCACTGTCTAAATATTATGCCATTATTTCATATACATGGATTAATAGCTGTATTGGCAGCTTCAATGAAAGTAGGGGCGTCTGTTTGTGCGAGTAGTGGCTTTAATGCCTTAAAATTTCTAGATAATGCTAAAAGGGAAAAAATTACATGGTATTCAGGAGTTCCAACAATGCATCAAGCTATATTGATGAGAGCAGATAAAAATAAAGAAACTGCCAAAAATTTAAGTTTAAGATTTCTAAGATCCTCCTCAGCTTCATTGCCACCAGCAGTATTTGAAAAATTAAACCAAGTTTTTAATTGCCCAGTAATAGAAGCATACGGAATGACAGAGGCAACTCATCAAATGACTTCAAATCCAATGCCACCAAAATTACAAAAGGCTGGTTATGTAGGTATTCCCGCTGGACCAGAAGTATGTATTATGGATAGAAGTAATAAAATTTTAGATCAAGGAGAAGAAGGAGAAGTTTGCATTAAGGGTGAAAACGTTACTTCTGGATACGAAAATAATCCAGATGCAAATAAAAATAGTTTTTCAAATGGCTGGTTTAGAACTGGAGATCAAGGGTACTTTGATAAAGATGGCTATTTGAAAATTTCTGGAAGATTGAAAGAGATTATAAATAAAGGAGGAGAGAAAATTTCACCTTTAGAGGTTGATAATATTTTAATGGATCATCCTATGATTGAACAAGCGGTTTGTTTTGGATATGAAGATAAAATGCTTGGAGAAGATATCGCTACTGCTATAATTGTGAAGCAAGGAATGGATTGTTCTGAGGATGATGTAAAAAATTACGCAAATGCAAAACTTGCTAAATTTAAAATTCCAAAGAAAATATTTTTTGTAGATGAAATACCTAAAGGTGCAACAGGAAAACTACAAAGAAATACCTTGGCTAAAAAATTTGGATTAGCAGATTAATGACTAAGATTTGTATATTTGGTGCGGGATCAATTGGAGGCTTTATTGCTACAAGTCTTAAAAAAACAAATGCTAAAGTCTCTTTAATTGCAAGAGGACAGCATAAAGAAGCTATAGAGAAAAACGGTCTTACTTTTATAAGAGAGGAAAATAAAGTTAATTTTAAATTCGATGTAACTGATAATCCGACTGACTTGGAACAACAAGATTTCATAATCATTTCAGTAAAGGCTAATGCCATAAGTAAAATTTCTGAAAGTTTAATGCCAATTATTGGCGAAAAAACATCCATTATATGTGCAATAAATGGTTTGCCATGGTGGTATTTTTATAAAGCAAATACTGGTACGAAACTTGATGACCAGATTGTAGAAACTGTTGATCCTGGTGGTAAAATTTGGAAAACACTTGGACCAGAAAAAGCTATAGGATGCGTAGTTTATCCAGCGTGCCAAATTTTAGAACCGGGTGTAATTAAACATAATGGAAATGGTGAACGATTTTCACTCGGTGAACCTGATGGTACTCGTTCAGATAGACTTCAAAAGATCTCAAGCTTATTCATAGAAGGCGGTTTAAAAGCTCCACAAAAAAAAAATTTAAGAGACGAAATATGGGTTAAACTTTGGGGTAATTGCTCATTTAATCCGGTTAGCGCTTTAACCAATAAAACAATGGATGAGATGGGAAATGATCCCGAAACATATAATCTAATAAAAATATTGATGGAAGAGTGCCAGAAAGTAGGTGAAGAAGTGGGTGTAAAATTTAATATATCAATTCCAGACAGAATAAAAGGTGGAGTATCAATAATAGGCCACAAACCCTCTACCACACAGGACTTAAATGCAGGCAAACCTCTTGAAATAGATCCAATAATTGGATCTATTATAGAGATAGCCAACAAGTTAGATTTAAAAGTTCCAAAATTAAAAGAAATAAACGAAAAATTAAAATCTAAGGCTGAAGATTTGGGACTTTATACAAGATCGGAATTAATAGATAAATTGACGAATTAGAAATTTAATGAGATATCTCTATGTATCGAATTACATCTTGAGACGTATATAGCTTGATCTTTTGTTAGTTTAGATTGAAGTCTTAATCCAATAGTATCTTTTATTGCATTATTGTATTCTTGAATTTTTGGCATCAATTTCTCTTTAGCATCTGATCTCCAGTCAACTTCCTTATTAAACAGTTCTACTACTTCTTTTGATTTTTTTCTTATCTCAATTGGATCAATCTCATCTGAGTCGATCAAAGAAAGTATATCATCAATACCATTTAAAAATTCATCCATTCCTGAAATCTCACTCAATTTATCAAAAAGCTCATCCATTATAGGTACAGATCTTTCATAAGCTTTTGTATTACTTTCCATTGCTATGAAATAGTCTAATCGCTTAATATCTTTAGATATTTCCTTTAGCTTATCTCCATCATTTATAAATAAAGCAAACTGATCCAGCAAATCATAGGCATCATCTACATTTCTCCTATATCTTTTAGTTGTAGTATTTTTAGCTTTATTTATTTTATCAAATTCAGAATTTCTTGATTTCCACGTATCTGGAATCAAACTATTAATTTCTTCAATTTCGAGTTTCGCATCTTCAATTTTTAGTTCAATTTTATTTTTTTCATCCAATTCATCATCATCAAGATTTCTTATTTCAGCTTTATATTTTTCTATCTTTTTATTTAACTTAAGTATTTTCTTTTGTTTCTTTCTAACGGTAAAGTGTAAATCTCTATAGTCTACAGCATAATCATTATACTCTCCCTCTGCTTTTTTTAATTTATCAACTAATGCAAAAGTTGCTAGAGCAGCATCGAAATGATCATCTAGAATTTCCATTTTATCATCTGGAAGATTAGAGGGTGCTGCAGATTGAAATTTTAATATAGCGTTTTTAATATTTTCTCCATTTGTATCAAATCTTGCAAATTTATACTCTTGCAAACAATACTGAAGCTTAGGATTCATTGGTGGGGGCGCTACATTTGAAGTCAAATAAACTCTATTCGGTAAGTAATTTACCAAACTTGGGTAGGCTCCAACTATTCCTAACCCTATTAGTTGAAGAACTATAAACGGAACGACACCTTTCCAAATATCTAGTGTTTGTACTATTTTTGGAGCAACACCTTTTAGATAAAATAAAGCGAAACCGAAAGGTGGTGTTAAGAAAGAGGTTTGTAAGTTAACACCTATCATAACCCCAAGCCAAACTGCTGTAACGTTTGCACCAGTTTCTGCAAGTAGTATAGGTGCAATAATAGGCACAACCACAACTGCTATCTCTATAAAATCAAGAAAAAACCCTAGTAAAAATATTACTATCATCACAACAACAAACTGTGTCCAAAACCCTCCAGGCAGATCTTGTAAAAAATCTCTTACAAGTTCTTCACCACCAAAAGCTCTGAAACCTGAAGTTAACATCGCAGCCCCTAGTAGAATAATAAATACCATTGAGGTTGTTACACATGTTTCTGTAACTACTTCTTTTAAAACATTTTCAGTTTTATATGTTCTCCAAAAACTCCAAGCAATACCAATAACCAACATAACAACAAAAAATGCAGTTAAATAAATTGCCCCAATATCTCTGTCTTCCAAATTTTTAACATTTAGCTCAAATGTTGATGCTAAATATGTTATTGGAATTATTGATCCAATAATAAGTACAAGGGGATAAAACGCACTTTTCTTTCCTTCAAATAACCTATATCCAGCCATCAATGTTGCTCCTATCGCTCCAATAGAACCGGCTTGATTCACTGTCGCAATACCCATTAGTATGGAACCTAAAACTGCAAATATTAATGCAAGAGGTGGTATGATTATAATCACAACTCTTAACCAAAATTTAAAATCAAATTTACCTTTAAATGGAACTGGTGGAGCTACCCCTTTTTTTATTCTAGCAAAAATGAAAACATAGATCATGTAAAGAGCAACGAGCACCAGTCCAGGAAGTAAAGCGCCAAGAAACATATCACCTGCACTAGATGATCCGACTCTGAATTCACCAGGCATATTAAATTCGCCAGTTAGATTTTGGTAATCTTTCTGTCTTAAATTATTTGCAACATCTGACGCGCTTGCTAGCTGGTCAGCGATAATAATTAATACAATTGAAGGAGGAATAATTTGACCTAATGTTCCTGAAGAACATACAATTCCACTTGCTAATTGTCTGTCATATTTGTTATTTAACATGGTAGGTAAAGAAATTAATCCCATCGCGATAACTGTAGCTCCAACAATTCCTGTTGTTGCTGCTAATAATGCTCCTACAAAAATCACCGAAATACCAAGTCCACCTGGAATAGGACCAAATAATTGACCCATGGTTATCAACAAATCTTCAGCTATTTTCGATTTTTGAAGCATAATCCCCATGAAAATAAATAGAGGAATTGCAATTAACGTGTCTGTTTCAACATCCCAATAATTACTCCTAAAATTTGTAATTCCTGCAACTAGCCACTCTATAGGGCCATCCACAGCAAAAAATGCGCTGGAATCCCCTTCAAATAAATATCCAAAGAAAGCAGCTAAACCAATCGCAATTATAGCTGATCCTGGAAGCGCAAATGCAACTGGGTAGCCTGATGCAAGTGCCACTATCATAATTAAAACAAGGATTGCTAAAAAAAAAGTTTCCATTGTTTAATTTTTGACTCCTTTTAAAATTTTGTGAGTACTTTCCATGAAGTAACTTGTAAATTGTATTAACATTGTTACAGCAAAGACTGCTAAATAAACTGCCATTAAATATAGAAGATATAAACCATTTGAACCTTGTTGAGTAACCTCAAAAGCTACCACAGGTCCATTAATAATACTTGCTTTACCATTTAAACCTAAAAATATTACAATTAAACAAAGAGGAATTCCTAATATTGCTGAACCAACTAAGTTAGTCCATGCTTTTTTCTTTTCACTAAATGAAGAATATAAAACGTCAACCCTAACATGACCTTCGTGAATAAGAGCATAAGCACTTGCAAATAAATATAACGCTGCATACCAAAATCTTACAAGGTCTCCTTGAAATGCTTGCTCGTAAGAAAATATAAATCTCGATAAAACTATAACAAATTCACTAACAACAACTAAAACTGCCAACCATATAAATCCAACCGATTTTGTAAAATATCCAATTACAAATGATCCTAAAATTATGGGAAAATGGATATAGGTAATTCTTACAGGTGCTTTTACCATCAAGGCTTTTACCTCAGGGCTAAATAGTGCTTCCCACAATCTTTCAACGACCATAAACGAAATTATAAAATCTGCTAAACCAACTAAAAAAACTGCCCAAAAAGAAGATCTGATAATGTAAGCTGAGAACTTTGATAAAATTTTGGAGTCTTGCTCAAGTGTTTGAGCGTATGTTTTAAAAACATAAAAAATTACAGCCGCAATACAAATTAGATATAAACCAATTTGCATATAGCCGTAATTTATTTCTGAAGCATCAAGTGCCTTTTTTTTAAAACCAAATAGTTCATGGTGAGAAAATAACTTTTTAATACCTGGCCAATCACTCCAGACAGTTAAAAGATTATTTAAAAGAAAAGCTAAAGTAAAAGCTAAAACAGAATAACTAAGTATTCGAACATACAAGTACAAATTGGGATTTTTTGTTTCCATATATTAAAGATACCTAAGTAATACTCAATTATAATAAAAAAAAAAGGGCCCAATTTAGGGCCCTTTAATGACTTATAATCGTTTGATTACATTCCTAATACTCTATTACGTTGCTGAATGTATGGTGAGTCTGACAAGTTTGTCCAAGCACCAATCTCTCTTCTAGCTTTTAAGAAACTAGAATGAATTCTCTCAGCGAGATCACTACTTGCTCTTGTTTCTTCAAAAACTTCTTCAGCAGCTTTACCGAAACCATCATAAACCTTGTCGCTAAATCTTTCTAATTTAACTCCATGATCATTTATTAGTCTCTTCAGAGCAGCACCGTTTTTAGCGTTGTATTCTGACATCATGACATCATTCTCTGTTGATGCACATGCTTCAATTAATATCTGATCTGATTTTGACAAGCTTGTAAACCAAGATTTATTGCATCCGCAAGCTAGCATCGAACCAGGTTCGTGCATACCAGGATAGTAGTAGTACTTAGCAGCTTCTTGGAATTTCATAGCTTCATCATTCCATGGACCAACCCACTCTGTTGCATCAATTGCACCAGAAACAAGGTTTTCATAAATCTGTCCACCAGGTAATGAAACTGGAGATCCTCCGAGTTTACCAATTACTTGTCCACCTAAACCAGGCATACGCATTTTTAAACCTTTGAAGTCATTTGGGCTTCTAATCTTTTTATTGAACCATCCACCCATCTGAACTCCTGTATCACCACACATGAAGTTTTTAAGACCAAATTTGTCAGATAACTCGTCCCATAACTGCTGACCACCTGCAAATCTAATCCATGCATTCATTTCAGTGTATGTGAAACCGAAAGGTACTGCTGTAAAATAACCCCATGCAGGATCTTTTTTCACCCAGTAATAATCTGCAGCGTGATACATTTGTGAGTTACCTGAAGCAACTTCATCAAATGAGTCAAATGCTTTTACTCTCTCGTTCGCAGCATAGTAAGTGACTTGAATTCTTCCATCACTCGCGTCTGTAATTCTTTGAGCAAATCTTTGTGCGCCTGTACCTAGACCTGGAAAATCTCTTCCCCAAGTAGCTACCATTGAAACTTCAATTCTTTCTTTGGCAACTGCAGGAGCAGCTAAAGATGATGCAGCCACAGCAGCAACACCTGTTGCGGCAGCAGCTTTAAAGAATTTACGTCTTGAAGGAGTTTTTCCCTTCAATACTTTTTTATCTTTAATCATTATTTCTCCTCATTAAGTTAATTAACTAAATTAAATAAAACACATATGTTAATTAGAGTCATTACGAAAAGTGCCTCAATCTCACATATATACAATCTGAGGTAGTATAATTTATGCTATTTTTTCTTATTTTTTGTCGAAAAATGCCTCGTATATCATCATCGATATAGCTATTCCCATCAGTATGTAAACTGGCAGAACGTCAGAAAAACCTATTAGCATTGATCTTGTTAAAGTGGTCGCTAAACCAATGAGGAAAAATATAGCGAAAGATAAACCTATTATTGTTGTTAATTTACTCATCAAATTTTTTACTTTGTTTTTCCAGCCAAGCAGAAACAGTTAAAAATCTTTCGTCATCATATTTTTGACCAATTACTTGAACTCCTAATGGTAAATTATTTTCACCTTGAAGTAAAGGAAGAGAAATCGATGGTGTACCCATGTATGACCAAACTTTATTAAACTCAGCACCTCCTGTACTTTTTAATCCTTTGGGAGCAACACCAGAACTGGATGGTGAAAGTACACCATGATAATCTTCAAATACTTCTTTATAAGACTCGTAACTTCTATTCATGAAGTCAATCGCTCCTGCGTAATCTCTCGCTGAATGTCTCTGACCATTGCTGATTGCTTTTTGCATAATCTTTGAAAGTTTATTTTTATACTTTTTAAAGTAATCGCTAAAATTATTGGCTAAATCAGTTTCATGTATTATTTGGTGATATTTGTGTATGTCCTTAAAATATGATGGTGTATCAAATACTTCGATATTTTTTTTGAAAGATTTTATAAAATATTCAAAAGACTCTTTAGATTTTTTTTCAATATTTTTCCAAAACTCAGTTTTATAAAAAATAAATTTTGGCTCATATAATGTACCTTTTTCTATAGCTTTTAAAAAATTTTCTGATGAAAAATAGATTGTTGCCTTATCAAATGAATCTTTCTTTATTAATACTTTAGCTAGTAAGGCCACGTCTTTAACAGATTTTCCAAACACACCTATATGATCTAGTTTCTCTGAAGTTTTAAGAACACCATTCCTAGAAATTAATCCATAAGATGGTTTGTACCCAACAACACCACAATAAGATGCTGGTCTTATAACTGATCCTCCTGTTTGAGAACCTATTGATAATGGTGCCATATAAGATGCTACTGCAGCAGCAGAACCGCTTGATGAACCACCAGGTGTTCTTGAATAATCATGAGGATTTTTAGTTCTAGATGGATTTAGGAAAGCCAATTCAGTTGTTTCTGATTTACCCATTATAAGTGCCCCCGATGAATGTAGTAAATCTATAATTTCTGCATTTTGAGAATAAGATTTACCTTTTCTAATAGGCGTTCCACATTCAGTTGGCATATCTATAGTCCCAATTATATCTTTTACAGCTACTGGAATACCATGAAGTGGGCCTATCGGTTTACCTGATTTTCTGTAGTCATCTGCCTCTTTTGCTTTTTCTAATAATAATTTTTTATCAAAATGTGCAAAAGCTTTGACATCTTTGTCAAATTTTTCAATTCTCTCAATGAATGCTTTACAAATTTCAACTGATGTAATTTGTGATTTTGCAACTTGGTTTAAAAGTTCTTCAACTGAAACATTCAAGATTTCATTCATAGAATTAATTAGCAAATAATTTTTCTGGCAACCATAATGCTATTCCTGGAAACAGATACATCAAAACCATTGCTAAAATAACAATTGCAAGGAATGGCATAATTCCTTTAAAAATTTCGATAAGTTGAACGTTTTTAGATTGAACACCTTTTAAGTAATAAGCAGACATGGCCATGGGGGGAGTTAAAAATGAAGTCTGTAAATTTAAAGCAATTAACATTGCAAAAAAATATGGATTAACTCCAAAGAATTCTACTAGAGGTAAAAATATTGGAACAAAAATAATTAATATTTCAGTCCATTCCAAAGGCCAGCCCAATAAAAAAATTATTATTTGGGTAATAACTAGAAACTGCCAAGGTTTGATATCCATTGATTTAAAAAAATGTTCGAAAACTTCATGACCACCCAAATATGAGAACACAGATGCAAACGTCCATGAACCAATAAACAGCCACATAATCATTGCGGTTGTTTTTGCTGTGAGAAAAACTGACTCTTTAAAATTTTTCCATTTTAAAGATTTATAAAAGAAAGATAAAACTAATGCTCCAAATGCTCCAACTCCAGCAGCTTCAGCCGGTGTTGCTAACCCAGCAAGAATACTACCCAGCACTAAAATTATAAGAGAAAATAGAGGAAGAAAAGATACTAATACCTCTTTTAATATAACAGACCTTGGAGGAATTTCCTCTTTTGGTGGTTTAGGTGCTATAGATGGATTTAAGTAAGCTAAAGTTACAGCATAAACAATATATAATCCAGCTAACATCAATCCTGGAAATATAGCCGCTGCAAATAATCTTAATGGGGAAAGCTGAGCAATTACTGCATATACTATAAGCATGATACTTGGTGGAATTAAAATTCCTAAACATCCACCTGCACATATGACACCAGATGCAAATTTTTTGTCATATCCCGCCTTAACCATTGCAGGCCAAGCCAATAAACCCATTAGGGTTACAACTGCCCCAATGATACCTGTTGCTGTTGAAAACAAAGTACAAGTTACAAGTGCAGCTACAGCCATTGAAGCCGGCAAAGAGTGAGAGGCAAGTCTTATAGCATAAAATAGTCTTGCAACTATTCCTGCCCTCTCAACTAAATAGCCCATAAAAAGAAATAACGGTACGGCGGTGAGGACGTGATTGTCCATGACAGAATAGGTGTTTTGGACAAATAGTTTAAAAATTCTATTATCAAACAAATGATCCATCCTTGAAGGATCAAAATAAGCATAATAACCAAAACCAAGACCCATAGCCATTAATGTAAATGCTATTGGAAAACCAAGTAACACAGCGAATAAAAATATCACCATCATTAAAATTGCTATTTCTGGATTTGTTAAACTAAATAACATCTGCTTTGTCGTCCTTTTGAGATGTTCTCATTAAAACTTTTTCTGTCTCTTCTGCATCGGTTGATAATCTTTCAGGCCACTTTCCTGTATTTATACAAATAATTGCTCTAAAGACTTCACTAACTCCTTGAACAGTTAATAAAGCTCCAGAAAGAGGGATTAATGATTTAGCCATATAAATTTGAATTTGTGCCGGACTATTCCAGCTAGTTTCTTTTATCATCCAAGCTTTAGCGGCATACTCATATCCATAAAATCCAAGTGCAATGACACCAGGAAAAAAGAAAATAAAATACAATACAAGATCTATCCATGCCTGAACTTTAGTTGGAAACAATCTATATATTACATCACCTCTCACATGTGCCTCAGTAGATAGAGTATAAGCTCCTGCCATCATAAAAATTGCACCATACATTTGTAAACTGAAGTCAAAATTCCATAAAGTGGGAGCATTAAATACATATGCCATGACTACTTCATAACAAGTCCCTCCCATCAATATTACAATGCACCATGAAAATGCTTTTCCCATTGATGAGCTCAATGTATCTGCAAATTTTATAAATGAATGCATCAGCTTAATTTATCGTGATTTATTAAATTTAATCAATTATTAAAAAGGGGGCTAAAAGCCCCCTTTAATTTTTTAATTGTTGTTTTGCCTTAGATTTTTACTTTACCTAAAGGACCAAACTCATTTTCATAAGCAAGTCTGTAATTAGGCTGATTCATTAGTAAGTATTTCATTACTCTTTTAGCGTAAGCTTTTTGTGAATCTACTACCTTCTTAAAGAATGGATCCTTACCAGCAAAATCACCAATAACTTTATCCCAACCTTTTAATTGTTCTGCAAGAATTGCATCAGAAGTTTGGTAAACATTTACTTTGTGCTCATTCATCAATTTAGATAAATCAGCTGAATATCTTACCAAAGCTTTGAAGTAGTTTGCAGTATTTGCAGCATACGAAGCATTTTTTAAAATTGCTTGGTGTGCAGGTGACAAACTATTAAAAGTTTTTTTATTGATTGGTATTTCAAACATCTCTTGAGATTGGTGAAATGATCCTAAGTGATAATGCTTAGAAACATCTTGCATACCAAACTGAGAGTCTGAAGTAGGGTTGTTAAACTCAGCTGCTTCAATCAAACCAGTTTTCATAGCTGGTTGTATTTCACCACCTGGTAATTGTCTAACGACCATTCCCATTGCTGTAAGAACGTTAGTTGCAAGACCAACTGTTCTATACTTCATACCTTTTACATCAGATGCTTTTGTTACATTCTTTTTGAACCAACCAAACGGTTGAGCAGGCATAGGCATCGCAAAAACTCCAACATAGTCATAGCCGACTTTGGCAAGTGTTTCCTCATACAATGCTCTTCCACCACCTTCTTCCATCCATCCCATAACTTCTTGAGATGAAAGACCATAAGATGGACCTGTTCCAAAAAGTGATGCTGCAGGGTTCTTTCCATACCAATAAGCTGTAACCCAGTGACCCATATCAAGCACACCATCACTTACAGCTTCTCCGATTTCACCAGTCTTTACAACTGCTCCAACGGGTTGCAGATCAATTTTTAGTGTACCACCTGACATATCTTCGACCATTTTGCAGTAATCTCCTGCCATCTCAAAGAATATGTTGGCTCCACTAGGCCAAGCCGCTTGCATCTTAAGTGTTGTGTGACCTCCACCTAGTGCTAGGTTTGGCATAGCTACAGCTGCTGTTGCTGCTGCACCAGTCGCTGCTGCTGCTTTAAAGAACTTTCTTCTTGAAGGTATTTTACCCTTCAATGATTTTTTTTCTTTAACCATATATTTCTCCTCTTAAGTTAATTAACTACTTATAAATAAAGCATATAAATATGTATGAGTCTTTCTTAAAATGACTTTAATTAATAATATTCAATCTTAGATTGAATTATATCAGCTTATCGTCAACATATACGCAACATTTTTCAGGCGGTATATATAAATTTACCTGTCCTTCAGTTACAGGTTTTTCTCTTTCAATTTTTGATTTAATTACCTTAGAACCAATATTTGCAGTTATAAGTTTAAAATTTCCAAAATCTTCAACTCTATTTACTCTAGCTTTAAAAGTGTTTTCTCCTTCATTTTCTGCAATATCAATGAATTCTGACCTTACTCCTAATTTAACTTTTTTATCTTTAAGTTTTGAAAGATTAGAATTCGTTTTTATCTTTATGCTTTCAACTTTAACTTCAAAATCTGTCAGAACTTCGGAGTCAAACAAATTCATTGCTGGTGATCCAATAAAATAACCTACAAAAGTCGTTTTAGGTCTTTCAAATAAATCTTTAGGCAAACCAACTTGCACAATTTCTCCTTGATCCATAACAATTATATTTTCTGCAAAAGTCATAGCTTCATTTTGATCATGAGTTACATAAACTAATGTAGTTTTGTATTGTTCATTAATTTCTTTTAAGTTTCTTCTAAGTCTAAATTTTAAATCTGGGTCAATTACTGTAAGAGGTTCATCCATTAAAACGGCCGCAACATCTTCTCGAACCAAGCCTCTACCTAAGGAAATAAGTTGCTTTTGATCAGCTGTTAATTTTCTAGCAGGTGAGCTTAAAAATGAAGATAGGTTTAAAGTATCTGAAACTGCTTTTACTCTTTCTTCAATTTTTTCTTTTGTAAATTCCCTGCATCTTAGTGGAAAAGCTAAATTATCATAAACAGTCATAGTATTGTAAATTACTGGGAACTGGAAAACTTGGGCAATATTTCTATCTTCTGTTTTTAAATCAGTTACAGGATTGTCATCGAATAATATTTCACCTTTAGAAGGTCTCACTAATCCAGAAACTATGTTTAACATTGTAGTTTTTCCACAACCAGAAGGTCCCAAAATCGCATATCGCTTGCCATTTTCCCATGTCATTGAAAAAGGATTAAGAGCATAAGTCGGTTTTGAGTCCAATGGATTATAAGTGTGAGAGATTTCAGACAAATCAATTTTAGCCATTCGATCCTCCATATGGTGAAGAAACTAATTTTTCATCTTCTCCAAAAGCATAAAACTTATTTTCATTAAATTTTATTTTTACCTTCTCATGAATTTTAAAATTCATTACTTCCTCAATTAAAGCAATTATTTTTGAATTTCCTCTTTTTAAGTGAAGTAATGTTTCTGAACCACTAATCTCTGCTAATTCTATCTCAAATTCTTCACCACTATCATCCAATTTTACCTCTGAGGCTCTAATTCCAAAATTATAATCTTTATCTTCTAAATTTTTAAAATGATTTGGAATTTCTAAAAAAATATTCTCAAAGTTTAGATTTTTTAAATTTTTTGAACCTTTTAAAACATTCATTGGTGGATCATTTGATATCTCTGCAACTTTTAAATTTGTTGGATTTTCAAAAATTTCTTTTGCTGGACCTTTTTGTAATACTTTGCCCTCATCTAATACAATAACTTCTCCATTAAGCTCCATTACCTCTTGAGGATCTGTTGTGGAATAAATTAAAATTGTATCTTGTGACAATCCCTCAGAAAAGATTCTTTTAAATTCCTCTCTTAATTGCTCCCTCAATTTATAATCTAAGTTGACGAGAGGCTCATCCAATAATAATATTTTTGCCTTTTTAGCGAGTGACCTTGCAAGTGCAACTCTTTGCTGCTGCCCACCTGATAATTCCTGAATTTTTCTGTTCTCAAAACCAACCAATCCTACAGTTTTTAAAGCTTCATCTACGTCACTTTTGATTTGTTCCGCACTTAGTTTTCTTTGCACCAATGGGAAAGTAATATTTTCATAAACATTCAAATGAGGATAATTAATAAATTGTTGATAGACCATAGCAACATTTCGTTCCCAAACTGGTATTTTAATAAAGTCTTTTTCCTCAAAAGAAATTGAGCCTTGATCCGGATTTAATAATCCTGCAATTGTTTTTAAAAGTGTAGTTTTGCCAGATAAAGTCCTGCCTAAAATTGTATACAAATTACCTTTTTTAAAATTAAACGAGACATCATTTAAATGAAATTGCTCATCAGGTTTATAAGAAATTTTCTCTCCAATTAAATTCATTATTTTAATGCTCCTGATAAATTTCCTTTTGATAGATATCTTTCAACTACAAACGCAACAATGATTAAAGGTGCAACTGAGACTAAAGCTGATGCCGAAAGGCTCCACCATGGTGTTATTGATGAGTTAAGTGCAACAACCTTTACTGGTAACAATTGTACTTCAGTAAATGTTAAAATAAATGCAAAAAAGAAATCTATCCATCCAAATATAATACAAAACATTCCAGCAACTATTAAACCGGGTATTGAGTTTGGTAAAACAACTTTATAAAATGCTTGGTAAGGATTGCATCCATCAATTAGTGCTGTTTCATCCAACTCTTTGGGTACCCTATTAAAAAAATCTACCATAATCCAAACAGCTATTGGCATTAATAAAACGATGTAGACAACTACTAATCCTAACAAACTGTCTAATAATCCAATGGTGCTCAAAAAAATAAAGAATGGAATCGATAGTACTATTGGAGGCATAATTCTTTGAGAAATAAAGAAGAAAGTGATGTCGTTATTTCTAACAAACCCTGCCTTAAAGGTAAATCTAGACAACGCATAAGCAGCTAAAGTTCCAAGTACAATGCTGATAAGGCTCGCAGTACAAGTTACAAATATACTATTAAAATAAGGTTCAACAATATCAACTCCACCTTTTGCTGGTGACTTAATTAAAACCCTCCAACCTTCCAATGTTGGTTCAAAATCTAACCAAGGTATATATGTAACTTTACTATTTACAGACTGGAAATCTTTAAATGAGGTTGATACAGCCCATAAAAATGGCGCAACAACAAACACAGTCCAAAAAGTAATAAAGAAATATTTAAGAAAAGTATAAAGTTTTGTCATATTTATTCCTTGATCATTAATTTTGTTAAAACTTTAGCAATTATTGTCAGACTTATAATCATGATAACTAGATATGTGAAAGAAAGTGTTGCTGCATATCCCATTTGAAATTCTCTTAATCCTTTAATATAAATATAAAAACTTGATGTTTCAGTGGCAGTTCCTGGTCCACCAGATGTTAAAACAAATACTGTATCCATAATTTTTGAAGCCTCAATTAGTCTTATTATTATTGCTCCAATTGAGATTGGCGCCATTAAGGGAAAAGTTACATAAACAAATTTTCTAAATGGACTAGCACCGTCAATCGCTGCTGCTAAAAATGGTTCTTTAGGAAGTGATAAAAGTCCGGCTAATAAAAGTAAAAACATAAAAGGCGTCCATTGCCAAACTTCAACAATTATAACTGTAAATTTTGCAATCACAGGATCACTCAACCAAAGTATTGGTTTCACTCCTAAGCCTCCCAAAAGATCATTAACAGGACCTAAAGACTCGTGAAAAAAAGTTCTCCAAATAACTGTCATTATTACTGGGGTTGTCATCATTGGTATTAGAAAAATTACTCTAAAAAATCTCTTAAATTTTATATCCCTCCAAACCATCATGGCCAGAGCAAATCCAATAATATATTGGAGAACTACTGTTGTTACTGATAAAAAGCTTAATCTAAAAAATGATTCCCAAAATCTTGGGTCATCTGTGAATAGTCTTATATAATTCGTTATACCTATAAAGTTCATTTCTGGTGTGTAACTATTCCAGCCAGAAAGGCTAAGCCTAATTGTAAATATTATAGGAAAAATTAAAATGCCAATAAGTACGAACAGTCCAGGAAATAGAAAAACAAACTTGTGTTTAAAATTCATACTTTATTTTTTTTTGGATTTTTTTTAAGTGTGGCCGTTAGATAACGGCCACACACTTCAATTTTTTATTGTTTATTGTCTTCCATTGCTACACCAACAGCATAGGCTTTTCTTACATTATCTTTTCCTACTCTGTTAAGTATATCATTCCACTGTTTAGCAGCTTCATCTAAAGCAGCTTGTGGAGATAATTGCCCAGCAAGTGCTTTTGCAGCAGCTGTTGCTAAAGCAGCATTAAACTCAAAAGTTCCAGGAACTCTCAATGGAAATACTCTATTTTTACTTTTTTCCATTTGCGCAAGAGTATCAACATATGATTGAGCAATATCTTTATCCCAACCAATTTGAGTCCAAACATCAGCTTGGAAATCAGCGT
>QCSH01000006.1 GCA_003211555.1 Pelagibacteraceae bacterium AG-470-G21 | reverse complement strand
TAGAAAATCATATTGAGTTTGCTAAAATATTTCAAATAGGGTCAAAAAAAGCAAAAAAAATAAAAAAAATTAACTTTGATTTAGAAAAAAATGTTGGTGATAAGATTTTATTAATAACCAATGTTAAAATTAATAGTAACGAAGAAAAATCTAAAGAAATTTTTTTAGTAAAAAATATACAAAACTTGAGATCGCATATAAGAAAAGTGATAGACTAACTAGGTGTAATCATTTTTATTGGGTTAATGAGTATGTTATATTCTTTTTCTTTGATTAAACCTGATTTAAGTGCTTCTTCTTTTAGTTTTGTACCATTTTTTAATGCTTTTTTTGCAATTTTTGCTGCATTATCGTAACCAATTTTTGGTGCTAAAGCGGTTACGAGCATCAACGAATTATCTAAATGTTCTTTAATTTTCTGTTTATTAGCTTTAATCCCCTTCACACAGTACAAGCTGAAGTTTTTAACACTATCTGCTAAAATATCTATAGATTGTAAAATGTTATAAGCGATTAAGGGTTTAAAAACATTTAATTCAAAATGCCCGTGGCTACCCGCAACAGTTATGCCAGTGTGGTTTCCTATCACCTTAGCACAAACCATTGTAACAGCCTCACATTGAGTAGGATTAACTTTACCAGGCATGATGGAAGATCCTGGTTCATTCTCCGGTAATAAAAGTTCTCCATAACCAGCTCTTGGTCCAGACCCTAGAAATCTTATGTCATTTGATATCTTCATGAGTGCAACTGCACATGAATTTAAAGATCCAGAAAAATTTACTATTGCATCGTGAGCGGCTAATTCGGAAAATTTATTTGGAGCAGGCTTGAAATTAATTTTACAAAATTTCTTAATTTCATTTACAATTTTTTTATCAAAGTTTTTTTTTGAGTTTATACCTGTTCCAACAGCCGTTCCTCCCTGAGCCAGGAAATAAATGTCATTTAAACAATATTTTATTCTATCTATACTTTTTTTAATTTGTTCATGATAACCCGAAAATTCTTGACCTAGTGATAAGGGAGTTGCATCTTGAAGATGAGTCCTTCCAATTTTAACAATTTTTTTAAATTCTTTACTTTTTTTCCCTAAAGAAGTTTCTAACATTTTTAAACTTGGTAAAAGTTTGTTTATTGTCTCTTTTGCAACAGAAATATGCATTGCAGTCGGGAAAACATCATTTGTTGATTGAGATTTATTTACATGATCATTTGGATGCACAGGATTTTTTGACCCTTTCTTTCCTTTTAAAATTTCTATAGCCCTATTTGATATCACCTCATTGACATTCATATTGGTTTGAGTCCCGGATCCTGTCTGCCAAACTTTTAAAGGAAAATTTTTACTCAATTTACCATTAATAACTTCATTTGAAGCTTTAATTATTGATTTTGCGATTTTTGGAGAAATTAATTTGTCTTTATTGTGAACTATGGCAGCACTTCGCTTAATAATTGCAATCGATTGTATTATTGAGGATGGAACTAAAATTTTACCAATATTAAAAAATTTTTTAGATCTTTGTGTTGAAGCTCCCCAATATTTGTCATTTGGCACGTTTATGCCACCTAAACTGTCAAATTCTTTTCTAGTTTTCATTTATTTGAATAAATAACCAAATATTTTATATACTAGTTTGCAATAATCTTACAGGAGTAAAATGACAAATTTTCAAAAAGTAAAAAATTTTATGCAGACTTTTGGACAGGAAGTTAAATCAAGCCCTTCTTTCAGTTCTGCTAAAATAAATGAACTTAGATATAATTTAATTAAAGAGGAATTAGATGAGTTTAAACAAGCATTAGATAATGATGATCTCTTAGAAGTGGCTGATGCTTTAACGGATATTCTATATGTTACATACGGAGCAGGTCATGCATTTGGAATTAATCTAGATGCATGCTTTGAAGAGGTTCAAAATTCAAATATGAGTAAACTCGGTAAAGATGGTAAGCCAATTTATAACGAACAAGGAAAAGTGATGAAAGGTCCTAATTACTTTAAACCGGACCTATCTAAATTTATTAAGTAATTTGTAACCAATTAGGTTTTTTAACTTTAATTTTAGCAGAACCACAATCAAATGTTTTATCAAAATTAAATTTTTCGTTTTTTATTTTAATAATAGCAAAAGCATTATCTTCATTAATTAATACTTTTCCTATTTCATCATTATCTAAAGTTATCAAATCACTTTTTAATTCACCTTGTAATATCTCAATAGGCAAAAGACGTTTATTTAGTTTATTTTTTAATTTAATTCTTGCAGTATTTTCTTGTCCAACGTAACAGCCCTTTTTAAAATCAATCGCATTCAATTCATCAAAGTTGCATTCGATTCCAAAAATCTTATTTTGAAGTTTGTCAGTATTATTTTGTGGAATACCAACACTATGACTTAAATTATAATATTCTTTTTTATCAGAGCTTTTTAGATTAAGTTTTTTTAATGATAAATAAAGCTTTTCTAAATTAGTTACCAACCTGGCACCAAGCTCAATATTTCTTGGATCAAGAAAAATATGATCTTCTCTATATTTTATCGTGCACCCAGCTATTGAGTTTGTTTCTTTAATTTCTAAAAATCTTTCTTTACTTAAAACTGCTATAACAAATTCATTACTTAAATTTAAAATTTCAACTCTTGATCTAAGTTTGTATAAGTTTAATTGTTTATATAAACTCTCTATATTTTTTTTTTCACAATCTAATAAATATCCTGTCTTATGTTTTATTATATTAAAGTCATACAAATATTTACCTTGTGGAGTAAGTAAAGCTGAGTAACATGAATTGTCTTCATTTACTTTATTGATATTATTTGTAATTAAATTTTGTAAAAATTCTTTACTATCATCACCAGAAATGTATAAAAGACCTCTGTCCTCTAAGATATAAACATCATTTTTTTTCATCATTGATAATCCCGAAATATTAATATAATAACATTTCCTGAAAATGTTAGATCTTATTATTAAGAACGGCGAATGTTACATTGATCACAAATTAACTAAGACTAATATTGGTATACAAAAAGGAAAAATCACAAAAATTGGAGATTTAGACGGAGAACAAAGTAAAGAAACCGTTGATGCTACCAATTTAATGGTTTTGCCTGGTTGTATGGATACTCAAGTTCATTTTAGGGAACCCGGCTCAACAAATGCTGAGGATCTGCATACAGGAAGTAAAGCAGCAATTGCTGGTGGAATTACTAGTGTATTTGAGATGCCGAATACAAATCCTCCTACAGCAAATATGAAAGAATTTAACAACAAATTAAATCTTGCTAAAAATAGAATGTATTCCAACTATGCTTTTTATTTTGGTGCAACTCCGGATAATTCATCCGATTTAGCAAATCTTAAGGGTTTAGATGGTTGCTGTGGGGTTAAACTTTTTGCAGGCTCATCTACTGGCAACTTATTGGTTGATAAAGAAGAAGATATTGAAAAAGTATTTCAAAACACATCAAAAATAGTTGCAGTTCATTCAGAGGATGAAGAAATAATTAATTTAAGAAAAAAATTAATTGAAATTGGTAATGTACATACACATCCTGTATGGCGAAATGAAGAGTGTGCAATTTCATCTACTAGAAGAATTGTAAAGATTGCTAAGAGACTTAACAAAAAAGCTCACATATTACATGTTACAACAAAAGAAGAAGTAGATTTTTTATCTCAAAATAAAGGAAACGTAACATTTGAAATTACCCCTCAACATCTAACAATATTTGCACCAAACTGTTATGACAAACTTGGCACTTTCGCTCAGATGAACCCCCCTCTAAGAGATAAATCTCATTATGATAGATTATGGTATGCTGTAAGAAATAATTATAATGATACAATTGGTTCAGACCACGCACCTCATTTAAAAGAAAATAAATTGAAAGAGTATCCCCAGTCACCTTCAGGCATGCCTGGTGTACAAACTTTATTGCCAGTTATGTTAAATCATGTAAATGATAAAAAACTGACATTAGACCAATTAATTAAACTTTTATGTGAAAATCCAGTTTCTGTATTTGGCATTAAAAATAAAGGTTTTATAAAAAAAGATTATGATGCTGATTTTACTATAATTGATATGAGCAGAGTTATTGAGATTAAAAATGAAAATATTCACAGTAAATGTGGGTGGAGTCCGTTTGATGGATATAAATTTAAAGGCTCTCCCGTCTACACAATTATCAATGGTAATATCAAAATGAAAGATGATGAAATAATCGGGGATCCCTCTGGCAAACCAATACTTTTCAATTAAGTTATATTGTTTTACTTGAATACATATTTACCAAAGTAACACCAACAACTATAAGAAACATACCCAATATTGCTTGCCAACTTAATGATTGTTTAAAAAAAATGTAACCTAGTATTGCTATAGTAAAAATTCCAAGACCACTCCAAGTTCCATAAACAATTGCAATTGGAAGTTTATCAACAACAAATGTAAGCAGATAAAATGCTGATAAATAAAAACCGGCTAAAAAAACTGTTGGAGTTAATTTTGTAAAATTTTGAGTTACTGGTAGAAGCATTGTACCACAAACTTCACAGATAATTGCTCCGACTAAAAAAATATAAGTCTTGAACATTATTTTAAAATATTGCTATTTATTAAATCTTCTTTAATTTCATCAAGTATTGCAGGATCATCTATTGTAGCTGGCATTTTGTAATCCTCTTTATCTGCGATTTTTCTAATTGTTCCTCTCAATATTTTTCCAGATCTAGTTTTGGGCAATCTCTTTACAACAATTGCAATTTTAAAAGCTGCTACAGGACCAACTTTATCTCTTACCATTTGGATACATTCTTTTGAAATTGTTTCATTATCCCTAGAAACACCAGCTTTTAAAGCAATTAAACCAACTGGCAATTGTCCTTTCAATTGATCTTTTATTCCTATCACTGCACACTCAGCAACAGATTGATGTTCAGACAATACTTCCTCTATCGCTCCAGTTGATAATCTATGACCAGCTACATTAATTATATCGTCTGTTCTAGACATAATCCAAATATATCCATCATCATCAATGTGACCTGCATCATAAGTTTGATAATATCCATCATAATTTGACATGTAATTTTCTTCATATCTTTTATCTGCATTCCATAAAGTTGGAAACGTTCCCGGAGGCAACGGAAGTTTAACTACAATATCTCCCATCTCATTTGGTTTTGCTATCGACTGATCTGGTTTAATTATTTTTACGTCATAGCCTGGAACAGCTTTACAGGCTGACCCATATTTTGTTTCTTGCATCTCAATTCCTGTACAGTTTGAACTTATTGCCCAACTAGTTTCAGTTTGCCACCAATGATCAATAACTGGAACTTTAAGCAAATTTTCTGCCCATTTAATTGTATCTGGATCTGCTCTCTCACCTGCTAAAAAAAGTGACTCAAATGAACTCAAATCATATTTTGAAAAAAACTTACCATCTGGATCTTCTTTTTTAATTGCTCTAAATGCAGTTGGTGCTGTGAATAAGGATTTAACTTTATACTCTGAAATAATTCTCCAAAAAACCCCAGCGTCAGGCGTACCCACTGGCTTTCCTTCAAATAGTAGCGTAGTACAACCTTTAAAAAGAGGTGCATAGATAATATAGGAATGTCCTACTATCCAACCAATATCACTAGCTGACCACCAAACATCATCTTGATCAATATTGTAAATATTTTTCATTGTCCATTTGAGAGCAACTATATGGCCTCCAATATCTCTAACAATTCCTTTAGGAATTCCTGTTGTTCCAGAAGTGTATAAAATATATGCGTAATCATTTGCGCCCATCTCTACGCAATCTTTATTATTTGCTCCTGACAGAGCTTCATCCCAACTTATCTCTAATGGCTTATTTAATTTTATTTCATGATCTTTTCTTTGAAATAAAATAACTTTTTCAACTTGGTGTTTTGCTAATTTTAAAGCCCCATCGACTAGTGGTCTATACTCAACTGTTCTTCCTGGTTCAAAACCGCATGAGGCTGTAATTAAAATTTTTGCTTTACTGTCATCTATTCTGCTGGCTAACTCATTTGATGCAAACCCACCAAAGACAACAGAATGAATTGCTCCAATTCTTCCACATGCAAGCATAGCTACAACTGCCTCCGGTATCATTGGCATATAAATAATTACACGATCTCCTTTACTAACTCCCTCTTTATCCAAAGCACCAGCAAATTTTGAGACCTTTTCTTTTAACTCATTGAAAGTAAATTTCGCTTTGTTGTTAGTAATTGGGCTGTCGTAGATTAAAGCTGTTTTATCACCTCTGCCTTGATCAATATGATGGTCTAATGCATTATAACATGTATTAGTTGTGCCGTCTTCAAACCATTTGTAAAACGGAGGTTTGCTTTTGTTTAAAATTTTTGATGGTTTTTTGAACCAAAACACATCTTCAGAAACATTTTTCCAAAATTCTTCAGGGTTGTTTAAAGATTCTGCGTAAATTTCTTTATAATTTTTGCTCATTTTGATTTGCTTTTTAATGTCATTTTTCTATTGAATTTGTGCAACAGGTTGTATTTAATTTTAAAAAGTCAGTAAAATCAACACTTATAACGCGGCAAAAAGCCTTCAACAAACTAATTATATTTGATATTAAGCCCATAACTTTGGATAAATCAATTTGGTTTGTCCGTAGTTTAAATTTAAACTAAAAAAAACTAACGAGAGGGAGTTTTTTATGAAAAAACTTAAAATGTTTGCATTAGCAGCGGTGGCCTTATTTGGTCTTACTGGTGCAGCAAACGCAGCAACTGCGATGTTGGCTTCTGACGACTTTGTTGGGATTTCCTTTTGGGTAATCGCAATGGGTATGGCAGCAGCTACAGTATTCTTCTTTATGGAAAGAAATACTGTTGCAGCAGGCTGGAAGACTTCAGTAACAGTAGCTGGTCTTGTAACTGGTGTTGCATTCATTCACTACATGTACATGAGAGATGTATGGGTAATGACTGGAGATTCTCCAACAGTATATAGATATATTGATTGGTTAATCACTGTACCATTACAGATGATCGAGTTCTACTTAATTCTAGCAGCAGTTAAGAAAATTCCAGGAGCAATTTTCTGGAGATTATTAATTGGTTCGCTTGTGATGTTAATTGGTGGATATTTAGGAGAAGCAGGTTACATCAATGCTATGCTTGGTTTCATAGTCGGTATGGCTGGATGGATCTACATCTTATATGAAATATTCTCTGGTGAAGCTGGTAAAATTGCAGCTAAAACTGGAAACAAACCATTAGCAACTGCATGGGGCGCTATGAGAATGATCGTAACAGTTGGTTGGGCTATTTACCCATTAGGTTATATTTTTGGTTACCTAGTAGGTGGAGTAGATGCTAACTCATTGAACGTGATTTACAACCTAGCTGACTTCATCAACAAAATTGCTTTTGGTCTAGTAATCTGGTCAGCAGCAGTTTCACAAGGTGGAGCGAGAGCTAGAGGCTAAATAATTAGCTTTTAATATTTAAAAGGCGGGTATGAAAAATCATACCTGCCTTTTTTTTTGGTCATTCAATCCATAATAATTAAAAGCATCTAAAATTTGCCGCAGTCGCAAACTAATTTAAAAAACTTAAATATTAAACATGGCAAAAATAAAATATATTGAATTTAATGGTACTGAGCATGAAGCTGAAATTACCAATGGTCTTAGTGTAATGGAAGGTGCTGTTCAAAATAATATTCCTGGCATTGATGCAGATTGTGGAGGAGGCATGTCATGTGCTACATGTCATGTATATATTAATGATGATAAATGGTTTAGTAAACTTCCGGAGAAAGAAATGGGAGAAGACGATATGTTAGATCAAGCCTTTGAACCTAAATCAAATAGCAGACTAAGTTGTCAATTAATTGTCTCAGACGATTTAGATGGTTTAACCGTTCACATGCCAGAGAAACAGGTATAATGATTAAAACTGATGTAGTAATCGTTGGTGCTGGACCCACAGGTTTATTTTGTGCACATCAATTAGGCATCATAGGATTAAAATGCGAAATAGTTGATAACTTAGATAAAATTGGAGGTCAATGTATTGAGCTTTATCCTGACAAACCAATTTATGATATTCCAGCAATTCCTAAATGCACAGGGAAAGAGCTTACAAATAATTTAATTAAACAAATCAAACCGTTTAATTTTGATTTTCATTTAAATGACAGAGTTCAAGAATTAAAAAATGAGAACGATAGATGGATTGTTAAGACATTAAATGGAAAAGAATTTGAAACTCCAAATATTATTATTGCAGGTGGAGTAGGTTCTTTTGAACCAAGAAAATTTCCAACCAAAAGCGCTGAAAAGTTTGATGGAACTTCAGTATTATACTCAATAAAAGATAAAACTATTTTTAAAGATAAATCGGTAGTTATTTTTGGAGGTGGAGATAGTGCTCTTGATTGGGCTATCGAGTTATCAAATTCCTCTAAGGTAACACTTGTTCACAGAAGAGACGAATTTAAAGGGGCGGCAGCAAGTGTTAATAAAATAAAAAAATTAAGTGAGAATAAAAAAATTAATTTGATTACTAGATATTCAATTAAAGATGTTAAAGGGAATGGGTCATTGGAAGGTGTAGAAATAAAAAATGAAACAGGTGAAAGTAAAGTTGTTAAAGCTGATTATGTTCTCGGTTTTTTTGGATTAATTATGCAATTAGGACCAATTGCTGAGTGGGGACTAAATTTAGATAAAAAAACTATACCCGTTAATACAGAAAATTTTGAGACAAATAAAAAAGGAATATTTGCAATTGGAGATATTTGCACTTATCCTGGAAAATTAAAGTTAATACTATCAGGTTTTCATGAAGGAGCTTTAGCTGCTAGGGGCTGCTTTAAATATGCAAGACCAGATGAGAAATATAGATTTGAGTTTACAACTGCATCCAGCACTATCAAAGATAGACTAGGTGTGAAAGAATGATCGAACTCTTTACAGCTGATACTCCCAACGGTTGGAAAATTAGCATCATGTTAGAGGAAATTAATTTCGATTATAAACTGACAAAGATAAATCTAAGTGGTGATCAATTTAAACCAGAATTTAAAAAAATAAGTCCTTTTAATAAAATCCCTGTAATTAAAGATCATGAAAATAATAAAACAGTATTCGAGTCAGGGGTTATTCTCATGTATTTAGGTGAGAAAAGTAACAAGCTTTATCCTGAAACAGATAGATTAGAGATTAATCAGTGGTTAATGGCTCAAATGGCTATTGTAGGCCCCATGATAGGTCAACATCATCAGTTTCATTATTATCATCAAGGAAAAAGTGATTGGGGAGAGGAGAGATACTTCAAAATAACAAGAAAAATATATGAAGATCTTGAAGCTAGATTGTCTCAAACTAAATTTTTAGCAAATGATAGTTATTCTATTGCTGATATTGCCACATGGTCATGGATTGCAAGACATAAAAGACATGACATTGGTTTAAATAATTTCAAAAATTTATCTAGATGGTTTATTGAAATTGCTAACCGACCAGCAGTTATAAAAGGATTTAAAGCTTTAAATAAAGATAATGAAATAGATTTACCCTAATCGTCAGCATAAACTTTTTCATTTTTTTCGTGCTTTTCTTGCGCAGCAATACAAAGTGTTGCTACAGGTCTTGCCATCAATCTTTTTAATCCAATAGGTTCTCCAGTTTCTTCACAGAAACCATAAGTTCCATCCTGAATTTTTTTTAATGCACCATCAATTTTTGAAATTAATTTAATTTGTCTATTAATAGCTCTCATTTCTACATTTTTTTCTGTGTAAGAACTTGCTTGATCTACTATGTCAGCTGATGCACTATTGTCATCCATAGAAGCTTGAAATATTGCTTCGTTATTTGATCTCTTTAGATCTTTTTTCCATTCTGTTAATTTTATCTTAAAGAATGCTAAATGTTTAGCACACATATATTTTTCTTTTTCTTTAGGAGTATAAGTTTTTGAAATTCTTACCATACTAAGCTATTTTGTGTCGGTGAATATATTCATGAATAAATGAGTGTCAAGAAAGGTTTATTCATATAGATTGTTTAAAATGGCCATAAATAAAAGAAATATAAATAATATTTTTTATATTTTTGTTACTTCACACTTAATTTTATGGACAGTTGTTCCAACTATTACAAATTCTAATTTACCTTTAGATACCATCGAAGCATTAGCATGGGGTAGTAATTTAGATTGGGGATTTAATAAACATCCACCATTAAGTGCTTTTTTCTCAGAAGTTTTTTTTCAAATATTTGGGCCACAAGATTGGGCATATTATTTTTTAAGTCAAATATTTGTTGTCATATCTTTTTTTATTATTTTTAAACTTTCAGAAGAAATCTTAAATGACGGTACTTTAAGTTTATTATCAGTTTTTATGATTGAAGGAATATACTTTTATAATTTCACAACCCCCGAATTTAATGTAAATGTATGTCAATTACCCTTTTGGTGCCTTACGATTTATTTTGCTTGGAAAATATATAAGAGTAAAAAAGTTGAGCTTTATGATTGTATATTATTGGGTGCTACAGCAGCGCTTGGTATTCTATCTAAGTATCTATTTATTTATTTATTAATCGCAATAGATTTAATGTTTGCATATTTAATATTTTTTAAAAAATCAAAGAAATTTGATTTTAAATATATAGTTTCATTAGAAGTATTTCTTGTAATATTAATTCCACATTTAATATGGTTATTTAACAACGATTTTATTACTATAAAGTATGGTTTTGCCCGTGCAGGTTTGGATGAAGGACAAATAATTAATCATCTTAAATATCCTTTACTTTTTACATTAAAACAAATTGGTATTTTGATACCATTTTTATTTTTAGTTTGGTTACTGATAAAAAAAATTCCTAAAAAATTAAATTTTAAAGACGAAAAACTATTATTTTTGATATTTATTAATTTAGTGCCAATTATCTTGGTATTTATGACAGCATTAATAACAGGATCAAAGATTAGAACTATGTGGATGACACCATTCTACTTATTCTTTGGAACTTTTTTTATTTATATATTTAAAACTCAAATTAACTTAAAGAAACTAAACACTTTTTTAATAGGATTTTTATTTTTATTTCTATTATCTCCATTTTTATATGGTTATGTCTCTATTTCTAAGGCAGATAAAAGAACTGATTATCCAGGTAGAGATATTGCAATTAAAGTTCAAATAGCATGGCATGAGCAACATGACGAACCTATTAAATATGTACTTGGAGATGAATGGGTAGCTGGAAATTTATCTTATCACATAAATTCAAGACCTATTTGGAAAGGCTTTGTAACAAAAGAAAAATTGAATTCATTTGAAAAATATATGTGTATTGATAAGATTTGTGTTGGGTCATAGATATGAAATTCAATAAAAACATACTTTTTATCGTCTTTATTGTTGTAGTAATAGAGTTGTCAGGTCATGGAATTGTAGCTTCTTTATTGAGGTTGCTTACAAGTTAAATAAATGAAAATTACTATTTTAACACCAGTTTACAATGACTGGAAATCAGCTTCAAAATTACTTGAAGAAATAAATACAATTGTAAAAGACTTAGATGCTGAATTTTCTCTTGTTATAGTTAATGATGCATCAACAGAAGAAAATATATTAACAACCAATCAGACAGAAAATTTATCTTCAATAGAAATTTTGAATATCAAAAAAAATCAGGGTCATGGAAGATGTATTGCAACTGGACTTAAACATATATTTCAAAATAAAGAATTTGATTATGTAATACCAATGGATTCAGATGGCGAGGATAGACCTGAGGAAATCAAAAATTTTCTTGAGTATATTAATTATGATGATGGAAAAGTGATTGTTGGAGAAAGAGTAAAAAGATCAGAAAATATTATCTTTAAAATTTGTTATCATTTGCATAAAATAATTACTTATGTATTTACAGGTCAATCAATTAAATTTGGAAATTATACTTGTCTTCCTAAATCAACTGTTGAAAAATTGATAAATGATAAATCTACCTGGTGCAGTTTCTCTGGAGCTTTAGCAAAGCTAGAAAAAGATAAATTATCATCTCCATCCATAAGAGGCACAAGATATTTTGGTCCATCCAAAATGAGCTTTGTAAATTTAATAAAACATTCCTTCGCAATTATCGCTATATTTAAATCTACAGTTATCATTAGGTCTATTCTTTTTTATGCTATTTATTTAATTCTTATTGCAGATTACATTAGTATTATAACTGCAATTCCTTTAGCATCAGTGGTCATTTTTGCTCTCTATATAATATATATTTCAAGAAGAGAAAACTTAGAGGAGTTCAATAATTCTCTAAATAATATAGATAATGTTGATACGATTAAATAATTCTATTGAAAATTTTCACCAAAATAATATTATTTATTCATAAAGCGATACATAACTCGTCGTTAATATAAAAATTTACGAAAGTGGGATCGGTCGTCTTTAAAAGTAAATTTTAAAGGAGGCTTTATGAAATTTGGATACTTTTGTAACACTACTAATTGGAAACATAAACCATACGAAACTTTATTAGAAGAAACTAGACAAATCACAAATTATTGTGATGAAAATAGTTGGGATTCGATTTGGTATACTGAACATCATTTTAATCATGAAGGAATGGAGTCTTGCACAAATCCTTTGATGATGGGAGTTGATGCTGCCGCAAGAACAAAACAAATTAGGATTGGACAAGCATGTAATGTGATAACATTTCATAATCCAATCAGACTGGCGGAAGATATTGCATTATTAGATCAACTTTCAAATGGGAGAGTAGAAGTAGGAATAGGGAGAGGTGTATATGGTAGAGAAGCTTTAAATATGAATAAAGAAGCAGATCTAAAAGACCAAGCAAAAAATTTTAGATTATTTGAAGAAACTTTAACTATTATGAAAAAAGCTTGGACCGAAGAATTTTTCAGTCATAAAGGTGAATTCTATACTTACCCAGCACCTAATTTTGTTTGGCAACATGATATGAGTCCGCCAAATAAAAAATTTGTTGATATTGAAACAAACGAAATAAAAAAATTAAGTGTTGTTCCCAAACCTAAACAAACTCCTCATCCTCCGATTTGGCAAGTTGTGGATGGAGCCAGATCAATTGAATGGGCAGCTCGAAACGGATTAAATACTATTATGTGGATACCAACAGTAAAAGCTCTAAAAAAAAGATTTGAAATTTACCAACAAGCAAAATCTGAAGTTGAGAATAGAGATGTTGCTCTTGGCGAAGGTGTTTCACTAGTCAGAGACATGTTTGTTGCAGAAACTATGCAAGAAGCCGAAAAATTAGCAGGTGAGCACATTATCAATTATATGAAATGGGTTTGTCACTGGAGAGGTCTTGGTAATCATATGGATCCAGGAGAAGAACTGCCTGAAACTAAAAATAAACTAGATTTGTTAGACTACAATTTTTTACATAAAAGAAATTTATTATTTGGCACACCTGAATATGTTGTAAATAAAATAAATGAATTAAAATCTGAATTAAATTTACAAAACCTTCAAGTTTGGTCGAACTTTCCTGGAATGAAACATGAAGATTGCATGAGAAGTATTAAGTTATTTAATGATGAAGTAATACCAAAAATTAATTTAAATTCCTCAGACTTAGAAAAAGCTAGTTAATGGAACTAGAACTTAGAAAATTTGCAAAATTTGTAGATAAATCATTTATTGAAGGGGGTAAGAAAGCAAAAGAACCAGTTTTATTAGTTTCAGTTGCAGCAATTATTAAAAATCCATGGGATGGACAAGGTTTCGTTGAAGATTTGAAACCTATAATTTTAGATTTAGCACCTAAGCTGGGAGATTTATTAGTTCCAGAATTGATAAAAGAAATAGGAGCGCCTGAAAAAATTTTAGCTTATGGCAAGGCAGGTGTTGTAGGACTAAAAGGTGAAATAGAACATGCATCCGCTTTTATACATACCTTAAGGTTTGGTAATAAATTTAGAGATGCGGTAGGTGGTACATCCTATTTAAGCTTTACAAATACAAGAGGACCAGCAGGATCAAAAATTTCAATACCAATGATGCATAAAACTGATGCAGGATTAAGACCTTATTACTTAACACATGAATTTACTATTCATGATGCTCCATTTGATGATGAAATAGTTATTGCGATCGGAGGTGCTTCATCTGGAAGAGCACATGCAAGAACAGGTGATAGATATCAAGATATGAAAGAGATGGGTATTGAACCGAAATAAAAAATGGAAAGTGGTTTTGATTCCAACGGTACTTTTTATCTAATTAACAAAAAGGAAGATGTACCAATTGTTTTTATACATGGCGTTGGTTTAAATCATTCTATTTGGGATAATCAAATAAGAGAATTTGAAAATACAGTACTCGTTTACGATATTCTTGGACACGGAAAAACACCTTTAAATTTAAATACTATTTCATTTGATGATTTTACCAACCAATTAATAAATTTATTAAATCATTTAGAGATAGATAAAATTCATCTAGTTGGTTTTTCTATTGGATCTTTAATTGCAAGAAATTTTGCAACGAAGTATTCTGACAAACTTAAAAGTTTAACATTATTTGGATCAATTTTTAATAGAAGTAACGAGCAACAAAAATTAGTTAATGATAGATTTGAAAATATGAAAAAGGAAAAAAAAATACCACATTCATCTCTTAAAAGATGGTTATCAGATGATTTTTTAGAAAACCATAAATCTGAGAAAAATAAAATAATAAAAATTTTAGATGAAAACGATGTGGAAAATTTTCTTAAAGTTTATGAATTATTCGTAACACATAAAGATGAAGAAGTTTTTGAAAAAATTAATATAAAAACACTTGTAATTACTGGAGAAAATGACGATGGCTCAACTCCTGAAATGTCAAATAATTTAAGTAAGGTTATTAATAATTCATATGTTAAAATTATTCCTAAAGGAAAACATCTTTGTGGTATCGAGTATTCGTATGATGTAAATAAAGCTATCAAAGAGTTAATTAATGACTGAATTAAAAAATTATAAAATGTTTATTGGTGGAGAATGGTTAGACTCTGACACTGATAAAACATTTGAAACATTAAACCCAGAAAACAATAAACCTTGGGCAAGAGTACCTGAAGCTAGCGCCAGTGATGTAGATAAGGCTGTAAAAGCTGCTCATAACGCATTTGAAGGAGAATGGTCAAAGTTGTTACCAAGAGACAGGGCAAAATTTTTAAGAGCAATCGGAAACAAGTTAAGAGAAAATGCAGAACTTCTTGGAAAAATTGAAACAATAGATACTGGGAAGCTTTTTAGAGAAACAAATAAACAAGCAATATATATTGCTGAGTATTATGATTATTACGCTGGGTTGGCTGATAAAGTTGAAGGCACTGTATTACCTATAGATAAACCGAATATCCAAGCTATTACAACCCGAATACCAATAGGTGTAATTGCAGCAATAGTACCATGGAATTCTCAAATGTTTTTAACAGCAACGAAGCTAGCTCCTGCTCTGGCAATGGGAAATACAGTTGTAATAAAATCTTCTGAGTTAGCACCTGCTGTAATGTTTGAATTTGCAAAACTAATAGAAGAGACAGGAATACCAAAAGGTGTAGTAAATGTTATCACAGGATTTGGTGATCCATGTGGGAAAGCATTAACAACGCATAACTTGGTTGAAAAAGTTGCCTTCACAGGTGGCCCCGAAACTGCACGACATATAATTCGAAACTCTGCCGAAAATTTATCAGAAGTCAGCTTGGAACTAGGTGGAAAAAGTCCAGTAGCTGTTTTTGATGATGCAAAACAAGAGAATGCAATTAATGGTATTACAGCAGGAATATTTGGAGCAAGTGGTCAAAGTTGTATAGCAGGTTCAAGATTATACCTTCAAAAAAATATTTACAATGAATTTTTAGATAAGTTAATTTCAAGGGCTGAAAAAATAAAAATTGGTGCTCCCATGGATCCTGAAACAGAAATGGGACCATTAAGTAATTTTAAACAATTAGAGGTCATAGAAAAAAATATCAAACTAACAGCCGAGCAAGGTGGAAAAGTTAGATGTGGGGGTAAAAGACATCCATTTTCTAATGAAGGATTTTATTTTCCACCAACTATTATTGAATGCGATAACCATAATTTACCAGCAGCTGAAAATGAATTGTTTGGACCCGTTCTTTCTGTAATGAAGTTTGATACAGAGGAAGAAGTAATTTCTAAGATGAATGATAATCAATATGGATTATCATCTGGAGTTTACACAAGTGATTTTGCAAAAGGACTAAGAGTTTCAAAAGCTATTAGAGCAGGTATTACTTTTGTTAATACTTATCGTTTAATTTCTCCATCAGCACCATTTGGTGGAATAAAAGACAGTGGATACGGAAAAGAGGCCGGTTTAGAGTCTATTAAAGATTACACTAGGGTAAAAACTACTTGGTACTATACATCTGACGAGCCAACTCTTGATCCTTTTTCGATGAGATAGTTGCTTATTAAGCTCTAATCGTTGGTAAACAATAAAAATCAGCTGTATCTATTTTTGAGTTATAATCTCTTTTCATGCTCCATGATCTTCTAACACCAGCACTTGCAAGACTTAGTGTGGATCTGCCATATCTATAATTTGTATTATCAATTGATCTCATTAATCTATTAATTTTCTCATCTTTTGCAGATGAAAATAGGTTTTCGTTATTCTCAGCGTCTGTTAACCCGGTTAGCATAACTCCTGCTTTTTGATAACGATGTCCTTTTCTAAAAATTACTTTTAAGACAGATAAGGCATTTTTTACTATCTCTATACTATTGTTAGTTGCTATAGGAAAATCAACAGTTCTAGAGTTTGAATAAAAACCAAATTGTTTTTGAAATGGACTGGTTCTAACAAATACCATAACGGCTTTTGCAACAAGATTTTCAGATCTTATTTTTTCTGATGCGTTTAAACAATAACTAGCAACAGCTTCTTCCAGTTCTTGAAATCTCTCTATTCTTTTTCCAAATGATCTTGATACTACACAGCTTTTTCTTTTTGATGCAGTTTTTTCTAGATCGATACAAGGCACACCTCTAAGTTCCATTGCAGTTCTTGAACTTAGAACATTTGAGGATTTTTTAATCCAGGTATTGGATTTATTTTTTAATTGTTTAGCGTTATAAATTCCATTTTTTTGATAAAACTTTGTCATCTGTCTCCCAACACCCCAAACATCGTTGATATCTATTTTCTCTAAAATAGGATCAAGATTTTCTATTCCAATTAGACTTGTAACACCCGATTGTTTTTTCTTAGCTATATGATTTGCAATTTTACTTAAAGTTTTAGTTTTAGCTATTCCTATACTTGTTGGAATACCAGTCCACTTTAAAACTGTTTCTCTAATTTCCCTTCCAACTTTCTCTACTTCATTGTCAGAAAAATTTGACAAATCCATAAATGCTTCATCAATTGAGTAAACTTCAATATCAGAATTAAATCTTTTTAAAGTCCTCATTACTCTTCTGGATAAATCCCCATACAAAGAATAATTTGATGAAAATACTTGTACATCATTTTTGATAATAATATCTTTTGCTTTAAAGTAGGGCTCGCCCATTTTAATTCCCAAAGCCTTTGCTTCAGTGGACCGTGAAACTATACAACCATCATTATTAGATAAAACTACAACAGGCTTTTTCCTTATTTTTGGATTAAATAATCTTTCACAAGAAACATAGAAAGAATTACAATCAATTAATGCTAATTTTCTAGTGTACTGAATGTATGACATAGGTAACTACTCCCCAAATGAAAATATCTTGTTCTTCATTTATTAAAATTCGATCAGAAAATTCTTTAGAGCCAGATGTTAAAAATTGTTTATCTTTTTCTCTAACTAGAGTTTTTACAACAAGTTCATCATGAACATTTGCTATAACAGTTGAAAAATTTTTTGGAGTTAAGCTTTTATCTACAACTAATAAATCCCCATCATTTATTCCAACATCCACCATTGATTTCCCCTGAACTCTTATGATGAAAGTTGCTGGAACATTCTTGATTAGATGTACGTTTAAATCTATGTCTTCTTCTATATAGTCGGTTGCAGGTGACGGAAAACCTGCTCCTGCTTTATGTAAGTAATAAGGTATTGTTAGCTTCATAAGTGTTCTTGTTTTGTTCTAATTACTATATGAGTTATACAATAGTGTCAATCAGGTTGTATTTTGAGTCTGTAAGTGAATCAAAAGTGAATCAAAACGAGAACATTGAAACAAGATTTAGTATGACTGTGGATAACTTTAACAAGTTATAGTTTAAGAAAATATAAGTTAAAAGTTAAAATAAAAAAATTATCAAAAAATTTAAAGGATAAAAAATGAAAAAACTAACATGTCATTGTGGTGCCGTTGAAGCTGAAGTTAATGTTCCAGATAAATTTGAAAAAGTTTTAAGATGTAATTGTTCTGTATGCAAAAGAAAAGGCTATGTTATGTCTCCAATTGGAGAAAATGATATGAAGATCACTAAAGGAGAAGATAAATTAACTTTATATCAATTTTATACTAAAATGGCTAAACACTATTTTTGTTCTATCTGTGGAATTTTCACTCATACAAGACCAAGAAGCAATCCAAAATTACATATGATTAACATAGCATGCGTTGAAGGAGTTGATCCTTTTGAGTATGCAGATGTATTGATCAACGATGGTAATAATCATCCGCTTGATAAAAAATAAAATACATGAATTTAATTGAAGACTGCTTAAGCAAAGTAAAAAAAGATTGTTATAAATTTATATTAACTCAAGAAACATCTTCAGATAAATTTAAAAATAAAGATAAAATGCTAAAAAATTATCTTGTTCCACTGAGTTTTTGGATAGCAAAAAGAACAAATCTAAAAAAACCTTATATAGTAGGTCTTACAGGAGGACAGGGAACAGGAAAAACAACTATTAGCTCTATACTAATGATAATCTTGAAAAAATATTTTAAATTAAATGTTTTTAAAATATCAATAGATGATATTTACAAAACTAAAAAAGATAGGGCAAAATTATCAAAAAAAATTCACCCGTTATTATTAACAAGAGGAGTTCCAGGTACACACGATATTTCTTATATGTCTGATTTTATTAAAAAAGCAAATTCTAGGAAATTTAAATCAATTAATTTACCTAAATTTGATAAAGCCATTGATGATAGATTCACAAAAAATAATTGGTATAAAGTGAATAGTAAGCCAGATGTAATTATATTTGAAGGATGGTGTGTTGGTGCAAGAGCTGAAAGTATAAAAACATTAAAAAAAGATATTAATTTAATGGAAAAAAATCAGGATAAAAAACTAATCTGGAGAAAATACGTTAATAATCAGCTTAAAAAGGAGTATAAACAACTTTATAGTAAAATTAATTGTTTATTATTTTTACGTGCAGAAAATTTTAGTTTATTACAAAAGTGGAGAATTATTCAGGAGAAAAAACTTAAATTAAAAAATAAAAATAAAAAAATAAAACAAAAGATTATGACAAAAAAAGAAGTTTTAAACTTTATGCAAACTTACCAAAGAATTACTCAAAATATGTTTAAATATGCTCCAAAATATGCATCTATAGTTATTAAATTAAATTCTAATCATCAAATTAATTCAGTAAAGTATAATTAATGAAAAAAATCCTAATAATAATTTTCAGTTTTGTTTGTGTAACTACTCAATCACTAGCAGTAACATTATACGAAGCATTGAATGAAACTTATAATAATAATAAACAATTAAATGCCGAAAGAGAAAATATAAAAGCATCAGAAGAAGATTTAAATATCTCTAAAGCAGATTATATGCCTTCCTTGAGTTTAAGTGGGTCTAAAAGTTTAGAAGAAACAAATAAACTAACTAACCAGAGTGGTGGTGATGCGTCAATCAGCGACTCAGATCCATTCACAACATCTATAAAAATAGAACAAACTTTATTAGATTTTGGAAGAGACCTTAATTATGAAAAGAATTTAGTAAGTTTAGAACTTTCAAATGCAAAATTATTTAAAAAAGAGCAAGATATTCTATATAGTGCAATCGAAGCTTTTACATCGGTAATTTTATCAAGAGAAAAAGTTGCAATTAACAGACAAAATTTAAACTTACTTATCAAACAACTTGAAAATGATAAAGTTAGATTAGATAGAGGTCAAATAAAAACTGCAGATTTATCACAAACGGAGTCCTCTCTCGCAGGTGCCAGTGCTCAACTAACTCAAGCAAGAAGCGAATTAATGATAAATAAATTAAATTATGAAAATATTATTGGTAAACTTTTAAATACTAATGAATTAAAAAAGACAAATAGAGCAATTGTGAGTATTCCAAGTGAGCTGAGTTCGGCAATTAATTTAGCTAGAAATAACAATCCAGATATAAAAATTGCTAAAATAGAGTTAAATCAGTCTGAAATGGATATTGCTATAGCTGAAAGTGATTTAAAACCTAGCGCATCTTTATCTTTAGAGAGATCTTATGCAGATGATTTTAGTTCGACATATGATCAAAGAGAAAAAGATACATTGAAAGCAACAATTAGTTGGCCATTTTATTCTGGTGGAAGTAAGCGTGCAAAAATAAATAAAAATACAAATTTAAAAACTAGAAAAATTTTATTATTTGAGGATGCAGTTAAAACAACAGAAAAAAATGTTGGGAGTGCCTGGTCAAATCTTGAGGCATCCAAAAGTTTTTTAAATTCAGTAAGATCCCAAGTTAGAGCAGCAAAAATTGCCAATGAAGGAATAGCTGCAGAGTATGAAAGAGGTTCAAGAACAACGCTAGATGTTATCCAATCAAATTCTTTATTGTTAGCTGCAAAAATTTCTTTAGCAGAGTCAGAGAGAAATAATCTTATTGCCCAATATAATCTTCTCAAAGCTATAGGTTTACTGAATAGCGAGTACTTAAAACTTAAATAATTCAACAATTTTGGGGTTTTTTTAAAAATATATTGCTAATGAGAACAAAATGTGTACATTTAAATTCATGATTCGAGTGTTAAAAAAAGCAAAAAAAGAGGCAAAAAATGACTAAAAATAACCTAAAAGTGGTGAAAACCGCAAAAGACAAAGATTTGGAAAATAAAGAAAAAAATAAAGCATTAGACGCAGCAATCAGCCAAATTACAGATAGCTTTGGAAAAGGCTCCGTAATGAAGCTTGGTGAGCAAAAAGCAATGGACATTGAGTCAGTTTCTACTGGTTCATTAAGTCTAGACCTTGCTCTAGGAATTGGTGGATTACCAAAAGGAAGAATTATTGAAATCTATGGTCCAGAGTCTTCTGGAAAAACTACTTTAGCATTACAAGTAGTTGCAGAAGCACAGAAAGCAGGGGGAATTTGCGGATTTGTTGATGCAGAACATGCATTAGATCCAGTTTATGCAAAAAAATTAGGAGTTGATACAGAGGAATTGTTAATTTCTCAACCTGATACTGGTGAACAAGCTTTAGAAATAACTGACACATTAATTAAATCTGGCTCAATGTCCGTTCTAGTAGTCGATTCTGTTGCAGCATTGACACCAAGAGCTGAAATTGAAGGTGATATGGGAGATCATCATGTAGGTCTTCAAGCAAGATTGATGTCTCAAGCATTAAGAAAATTAACAGGCTCAATTTCAAGGACTAATACAATGGTTATATTTATTAACCAAATTAGAATGAAAATTGGAGTTATGTTTGGAAGTCCAGAAACAACATCAGGTGGAAATTCATTGAAATTCTATTCATCAGTTAGAATGGATATCAGAAGGATTGGAGCAATCAAAGATAAGGAACAAATTATTGGTAACAATACAAGAGTTAAAGTTGTTAAAAATAAAGTTGCACCGCCTTTTAAAGTTGTTGAGTTTGACTTAATGTATGGAAAAGGAATTAGTAAAGTAGGGGAACTAATAGACCTTGGCGCCAAAGCAGATATCGTTGAGAAATCTGGAGCTTGGTACGCTTATAAAGGTGAAAAAATTGGGCAAGGTAGAGAAAATGCAAAACTTTACCTTGAACAAAATCCCAAAGCCGCTGCTGAAATTGAAATGGCTATTAGAGAAAAAGCTGGTGTGATTTCGAAGAAAATTGAAGGGAATCCACTAAGTGAAGAAAAAGTAGAGGCTCAAAAAAAAGAAGAAGAGGAAATTCCTACTAAAAAAAATTAGCAGATAACTTTTAGTTATTAAAAAGGCGCTCGAATGGGCGCCTTTTTTCCCTTAAGTGTTATAGACATCAATAGAAAAAGCTGTATTTTAACAAATATGGCAAAAACATTAAACGAGATTAGATCAACTTTTTTAGAATATTTTGCAAAAAATGATCACAAGATAGTTGAATCTAGCAACTTGGTTCCAAATAACGATCCAACGCTAATGTTTGCGAATTCTGGTATGGTCCAGTTTAAAAATGTTTTTACAGGATTAGAAAAGAGAGATTATCAAAGAGCAACTACTTCACAAAAATGCGTAAGAGCAGGAGGTAAACATAATGATCTTGAAAACGTAGGCTACACTCCAAGACACCATACATTTTTTGAAATGCTTGGAAATTTTTCTTTTGGAGATTATTTCAAGGAAAGGGGAATTGAACTTGCTTGGAACTTAATTACTAAAGATTTTGGATTAAATAAAGATAGATTATATGTAACAGTATTTCATGAAGACGACGAAGCCTTCAATTTTTGGAAGAAAATAGCGGGTTTTAGCGATGATAGAATTATTAGGATAGCAACTTCAGATAACTTTTGGTCAATGGGCGAAACGGGCCCTTGTGGACCTTGTTCAGAGATATTTTATGATCATGGAGATCATTTAAAAGGCGGTTTACCCGGAACTAAAGATGAAGATGGTGATAGATACATTGAGATATGGAATTTGGTCTTCATGCAATTTGAACAAGTTTCAAAAGATAAAAGAATTAACCTTCCGAAACCTTCAGTAGATACTGGGATGGGTTTAGAAAGAATAGCAGCGTTACTTCAGGGTACACATGATAATTATGAGACAGATCACTTTAAAAAATTAATCAGCTCTATTTCTGAATTTACAAAATTAAAACAAGATGAAAATAATTTATCAAGCTTTAGAGTAATTGCAGATCACTTAAGAGCTAGCTCCTTTCTTCTTGCAGAAGGCGTATTACCCTCGAATGAAGGTAGGGGTTATGTTCTTAGAAGAATAATGAGAAGAGGAATGAGACATTCTCATTTGTTGGGTTCTAAAGAACCGATCTTCAATAAAATCTTTGATGCATTGAAAGATGAAATGAAGGGAAATTATCCTGAACTAGAAAGATCAGAAACTTTAATTAAAGAAACGTTAAAAATGGAAGAAGAAAAGTTTTTAGTATTACTTGATAGAGGAATTAAAATTTTGAATGATGAAATTTCAAAAATAAAAAAAGTTTTACCAGGTGAAGTAGCGTTTAAATTATATGATACTTATGGTTTTCCGTTAGATCTAACCGAAGATATTTTAAAAAATAAATCTTTGACCGTTGATCAAAATAAATTTGATGAATTAATGAAAAAGAGTAAAGAGCTTGCAAAACAAAATTGGAAAGGTTCTGGAGATACCTCTGAAGAAGAAATCTGGTTTGGTATAAAAGATAAAATAGGACCTACAGAGTTTCTTGGATATGAGTTTAACCAATCAGAGGGAGTGGTGTTATCCATCATTAAAAATAATAAAGAAGTACAAAATATTTCAAATGGTGAGGAAGGAATAATTATTACTAATCAAACACCTTTTTATGGAGAGTCTGGTGGACAAGTGGGAGACCAAGGAACAATAGTATCTGGTAATTCAGTATTTGAGGTTACAGATACTCAAAAAAAACTTGGAGATTTGTTTGTGCATCATGGAATTCTAAAATCTGGAAATATTAAGATTAAAGACGTTGTAGAAATGAAAATAGATATTGAAAGACGTAATAATCTTAAAGCATATCATTCTGCAACCCACTTACTACATGAGTCTTTGAGAAGAACATTGGGAAAACACGTTATGCAAAAAGGATCTTTAGTAGCGCCTGACAGGTTAAGATTTGACTTTAGTCATATGAAACCAATTACAGAGGATGAATTAACAATTATCGATAAATTAGTTAATGAATACGTCCAAAACAAAACTGATGTAACTACAAGAATTATGACGCCGAAAGCTGCAATTGAAAAAGGTGCTTTAGCTTTTTTTGGAGAAAAATATGGAGAAGAAGTGAGAGTAGTTTCTATGGGAGCAGAAAATAACTCTTATTTTTCAACAGAGTTATGTGGTGGAACACACGTGAAAAATACAGGAGATATAGGGAAATTTAAAACTGTTAGCCAATCCTCAATAGCTGCTGGAGTGAGAAGAGTTGAAGCTTTGAGGGACAAACAACTCGAAATATATATTAAAAATAAGGAAAAATTAACAAACCTTTCTGCACAAAAGGATGAAGACAATATTAAAGAAGTGTCTGCACAAATAATTAAATTGGGTGGAAAACCAAATCTAGAAAATAAAGATATGAAAGGATTAATTAAAGACCTAAATAAACAACTAGAACAATTAAATGTTCAGTCAGTTTTAGGCGACAAAACAAAAAACATAATTAAAGACGAAAATATAAATGGCACTAAAGTGAGATTACAAAAAGTTAAAGATTTATCTCCAAAAGACCTAAGAAAACTGGTTGATGCAGGTAAAAAAGATTTAGGCGAGGGAATAGTAGTTGTATTTGCAAATAAAGATGAGAAAGTTGGTCTTGCGGTAGGTGTAACTGAAAATTTAACAAACAAATACGATGCTGTTAAATTTGCAAAACTAGGATCTGAAATTATTGGTGGAAAAGGTGGTGGGGGCCGCAAAGATTTTGCACAAGCTGGAGGCCAGGATTTAAATAAAATCGAAGAAGCTTTAGAAAAACTAAAAACGTTAATTTAATTTTTGTTTTAAACTTCCATCAATTACATCTAAAAACTGGTTAGTTGTTAAATATTTTGTTGAAGGACCAATTAGTATAGCTAAATCTTTAGTCATTGAACCTGATTCAACTGAATCAACACATACTTCTTCAAGTGTTTTGGAAAATTTAATTAATTCATCATTACTATCTAACTTTCCTCTATGTGCCAAACCTCTTGTCCAAGCAAATATAGATGCAATTGGATTAGTTGATGTTTCTTTACCTTGCTGATGCATTCTAAAATGTCGAGTTACAGTTCCATGAGCTGCTTCTGCTTCCATTGTTCTACCATCAGGCGCTAACAATACACTTGTCATTAAACCTAAAGATCCGTAGCCTTGGGCAACAGTATCAGATTGTACATCGCCATCATAATTTTTACATGCCCAAATATACTTACCGTGCCATTTCATTGCACAAGCAACCATATCATCGATTAATCTATGCTCGTAAGTTATCTTATATCTTTCAAACTCTGATTTAAAATCTTTTTCAAAAACACTTTGAAATATATCTTTAAATCTTCCATCATATTTTTTTAGGATTGTATTTTTTGTCGATAAATATACTGGCCACTTTTTTATTAATCCATAATTAAAGCATGATCTTGCAAAGTCTTCTATAGACTTATCTAAATTATACATTGAAAGTGCGATTCCTGGTCCTGGGAAGTTGAATACCTCATATTTTTTCTCGTCACTTCCATCGTCAGAAGTCCACTTTACTTCTAATTTTCCTTTTCCTGGCACTAAAAAATCTGTAGCCCTGTATTGATCTCCAAAAGCATGTCTTCCAATAATCAAAGGATCTGTCCATGATGGAACAAGTTTAGGTATATTTTTACAAATTATTGGTTCTCTAAATACTGTACCTCCAATAATATTTCTAATAGTCCCATTAGGAGATCTCCACATTTTTTTTAAATTAAATTCATCTACTCTTGCCTCATCAGGAGTAATAGTTGCACATTTAATTCCAACTCCATTTTTCTTTATTGCATTTGCACAATCAATTGTGATCTTGTCTTCTGTGTTATCCCTACTTTTCATTCCTAGATCAAAGTACTCAATACTTAGATCTAAGTAAGGTAGAATTAATTTATTTTTAATGAATTCCCAAATTACTCTGGTCATTTCATCGCCATCTAGCTCGACAATAGGATTTTTTACCTTAATTTTGCTCATTTTTTGATGTATCTTAATAATTGAATTTATACTTTTTATATACATATTAATCCAGAATTATCAATTGAACGATTATGATAGATAAAATTTTTCCAAAGATACACAACGAAGGCTATAAATTTATAGTTATATTTGTTGTTGCAACTGTAATACTATATTTCATTCATGGATTTTTGGGTTTTGTTGGATTAGTTTTAAGTATTTGGTGTTATTATTTTTTTAGAGATCCTGAAAGAATTCCAATAGACGATGAAAATTATTTAACTAGTCCAGCTGATGGACTAATTCTACAAGTTTTAGATACAAATGGTCCAAAAGAGCTTGGCCTTGAAAATAAAAAATATAAGAAAGTTAGTATTTTTATGAACGTATTTGATTGCCACGTAAATAGGTCGCCGTGCTCAGGAAAAATTGAAGAAATTTTATATAAGCCAGGCAAATTTATCAACGCTTCATTGGATAAGGCAAGTGAAGATAATGAGAGAAATTATTATAAAATAAAAAATTCTCATGGTGAAGATATAATCGTCGTTCAAATTGCTGGTTTAGTTGCAAGAAGAATAGTAACAGATACTTCAGTTGAAGAAAATATTAGTCAAGGATCTAGAATAGGAATGATAAGATTTGGAAGTAGAGCAGATTTATATTTTGAAAACTATGAACCATTAGTTAAAGTTAATCAAAGAGCAGTCGCAGGAGAAACATTGATTGCTAAAAGATAAATGGAAAATCCTAAAAAAAATATTAAACTAGTATCAAATAAAAATTCTAGAGTCATCTTACCTAATATTATGACTTTAGTTGGAGTTTGTATCGGTTTAACTTCTATTAAGTTTGCATTTGATGGAAGATTTGAGTTGTCAGTTATTGCAGTATTGATTGCCGCAATTATAGATGGACTTGACGGAAGAATAGCAAGATTAATAAAAGCAACATCTAAAGTAGGTAAAGAATTAGATTCATTAACAGATGTAATTAGTTTTGGTGTTGCTCCAGCATTTATAATGTACTTTTGGGCATTAGATAATATTGGAAGATTTGGTTGGTTGATATCTTTGATCTATGTTGTGTGCGTTGCTTTAAGACTTGCAAGATTTAACGTTTCTTCAGGAGGAGAACCATCATGGAGAGATAATTTTTTTGAAGGTATACCTTCACCTGCTGGAGGAGTGTTAGTATTAATGCCATTAATTTATAGTTTTAGTGAAATTCAATTTTTTAACATTAATAAGAACGTTGTTGTTCCATCTTTATTCATAATAATTTCAATTCTTTTAATTAGTAAAATTCCAACTTACTCTTTAAAAAGAATTGTTGTGCCTAGAAGTACTTCAATATTTCTTCTTTTTGGAATTATTTTATATTTTGGTTTATTACTAATTTATACTTTTAATACAATTATTATCTCAGGAATAATATATCTACTGATGATACCAGTAAGTTCAATTCATTACCTATTTTTAAATAAACAAAACACTGGAAAAGACGAAGGAATTGATCATCATGAAGATATTTTGTAATGAAAGAAAACGTAATAATTTCTTTGGCCGACTCCAATTATTTTGAACTTCTCAACGAATTAATTGATTCTGTTAAACAATTTGATCAAAGCAAAAACACTGCAATTTGCATACTTGATGCTGGTTTAACTGAAGATCAAAATGAAAAATTAAAAAGTAAAGTTGATGAAGTAAAAAAAGCTAAATGGGATATTGAAGTTCCCCAATCAAAAGTTAAAGGTAAAGATTGGCTGAAGAGCCAGGTTTCAAGAGCTTTTCTGCCTGAATATTTTCCTAATTATAAAAAATATTTATGGATTGATTGTGATGCCTGGGTGCAGGATTGGAGTTCAATAGATTTATATTTCAAAGCTTGTGATAATGGAAAATTAGGAATTACACAAACTATAACACCAGGTTACAGAGTTTTAAGTAATGTAAAATGGTTGTTTGGCAAACTAGCAATTATAAAATCTCAAAACTTCAAACATGCAATCAAATCAAAAATCGACATTAATAAGGCTCGAAAATTAGCATTCGCTCCACATATAAATATTGGTGTATTTTCTTTAGAGAAAAAATCAAAGTGCTGGCAAGATTGGCAGAAAAACTTAAAAACCACGCTTGGCCATGGTCAAATATTTGGCTCAGAGCAACTAGCAATTAATATGTGTGTCTATATTGATAATGTTGATGTTGAATTTCTTCCACATAATTGTAATTGGTTAGCAAGTAATTTACTCCCAAAATATGATGTAGAGAATAAAATTTTTGTAGAACCTTTTTTACCAAATCAAAAAATTGGTATTATGCATTTAGCCAGTGGTATTAAAGTTAAAAATGTAGATATGAGAAATGATAAAAGTTTAGAAATAGAATTCACAACTTTAGATAATACAAAAATTTCTAAATCTTTAAGGTTCAAAGCTAATTGAAAAAAAATAGAATATCAAAAAATTGGATAAACAAACAAAGAAGAGATATCTACGTCAGACAATCCAAAGTTGAAGGTTATCGATCTAGAGCTGTATATAAATTAAAAGAAATAGATCAAAAGTTTAAAATTTTAAAAAATAATATGTCCATAATAGATCTTGGGGCCGCTCCAGGAAGCTGGTCTCAATATATATCTAGCAAGTTTAAATGTAAGCAACATTTGGCAATTGATTTAAGTGAGATAAAAGAAATAAAGAATGTAAAATTACTAAAAGGAGATTTTACAGACTCTGATCAACAATATAAAATTACTAAATATTTTAGTGAAAAAATTGACTTAATAATTTCTGATATGGCAGTAAATACAACTGGTAATAAAAGTTTAGACTCAATGGTGACAGGAGAATTGGTTATTGAAGCATTAGAGTTCGCTACTAAATATTTGAAACCAAGCGGATACTTTGTCTCAAAAATATTTATGGGAACATCTTTCAATGAGATTGTGGCCTTATCTAAAAAAAATTTCGTTAAATTTAATATTTATAAGCCTCCAGCTAGTAGAAAAGACTCTAAAGAAAGTTTCTTAATCTGCAAAAATTTAAGATAGATACTTTCATTTTTTAAAGAATCGTTTATATAAGGACATGGATCCCATCAAAGAAGCACTTACTTTCGACGACGTAACATTAGCGCCTAACTATTCAGAAATTTTGCCTTCAGATGTTAAAACAGACGTGAAACTCTCGAAATATTTGAGCATTTCGATACCACTTTTAACTTCAGCAATGGATACCGTTACAGAGTCGAACATGGCTATTTCAATTGCAAAAAATGGAGGAATTGGTGTCATTCACAGAAATTTAACAATAGATGAACAAATAAGAGAAATCAGAAAAGTAAAAGCAAAAAAAATTTTAGTTGCTGCAGCTGTGGGGGCAAGTAAGAATGAGCAATTAAGAGCACAAAAAATTTTAAAAGAAAATATAGATTTAATTGTTGTTGATACAGCGCATGGACATACAAAAAAAGTAGGGGAAATAATAAAAATAATCAAAAAAATTAAACCAAGAAAAACAGCGCTATGTGCTGGCAATGTTGCTACAAGTGAAGCTGCTAAATTTTTAATTAAGCAAGGAGTTGACATTGTAAAAGTTGGTATTGGACCAGGTTCAATTTGCACAACTCGTTTGGTTGCAGGAATAGGCGTGCCACAACTGAGTGCTATTTTAGATGTGAAGAAAGGCATGGGTAAAAGCAACGCAACATTAATCGCCGATGGGGGAATTAAATTCTCTGGTGATATAGCGAAAGCACTCGCAGCAGGCGCAGATGCAGTAATGATAGGATCTTTGTTTGCAGGTACTGATCAAGCTCCTGGTAAAATTATAAAAAGAGGTAATAAATTATTTAAAAGTTTTAGAGGAATGGGATCTATTGGGGCCATGAACAAAGGCTCAGCGGATAGATATTTTCAAAAAAAACAAAAAGATACATCAAAATATGTTCCAGAAGGTGTCGAAGGATTTGTTAAATATAAAGGATCAGTTGAAAAAATTTTTTATCAACTTATAGGTGGTCTAAAATCATCTATGGGTTATCTAGGTGCAAAAAAAATTAAAGATTTAAGAAAAAAACCCAAGTTTGTCAAAATTACTAAAGCAGGGTTTTACGAAAGTATGGTACATAATATAGACGAAATAAAAAAATGATAAAAAAATTAATACTCTTATTAATAGTTACATTTAATTTAAATTATATTGCAAATGCAGAGCAAAAAGATTTTTTTAATGATGCAAAGGAACTTTATGAAAAAGAAAGTTATGATGACTCAAAATTCTTATTCCAAAGAAATATTGTATACAATCCAAAAGATTCAAAATCTTATCTTTATTTAGCAAAAATTTTTAAAAAAGAAGAAAATAAAAGAGAATTAGAAAAAAATATAAATACAGTTTTATTGCTTGAACCAAAAAACGAGGAAGCAATGTATTTATTAATAGACATTGAATTAGAAAGATCTAATTTTTCAAAAGCAGAACAGCTAAGAGAAGACTTTAAGAAAATTTGTTCAAATTTATGTGATAAAATAGCATCTATTAACAAACGCTTAAAAGAGTTTGAAAAACAAGATGCTTCTTGAAAATAATCTTGATAAAATTCTTATAATTGATTTTGGTTCCCAGTTTACACAATTAATAGCCAGAAAAGTTAGAGAACTAAATATTTTTTGTGAAATAATCAGCCACAATAAATCAAAAAATTATAAATTTGAAAAAAATATAAAAGGAATAATTTTGTCTGGAGGTCCTCTCAATGTTTACCAAAATAAAAAGATTAATTTTAATAAAAATATTCTCAAATTAAATATCCCAATATTGGGAATTTGTTTTGGCCATCAAATAATTTCAAAAGAGTTAGGAGGAACAGTAAAGCAAGCAAAATCAAGAGAATTTGGATTGGCTAAAGTTGTTAAATTAAAAAAAAGTATACTAACGCAAAATTTTTTTACTAAAAATACCGCTAATGTTTGGATGAGTCATGGTGACGAAGTCAAAAAACTACCCAAAAATTTTAAAGTAATAGCAAAGTCATCCAACTCAAAATTATGTATGATTGAAAATTTAAAAAAAAAAATTTACGGTATACAGTTCCATCCAGAAGTTTCTCATACAAATAAAGGAAAAGTTATTTTAAGAAATTTTGCGTTAAAAATTTGCAAAATTAAAAAAAACTGGTCACCTAAAAATCAAAAACTGAAACTAATAAACCAGATTAAAGATCAAGTTGGAAATTCTAAGGTAATTTGTGCATTATCAGGAGGTGTAGATAGTAGTGTTGTTGCAAATTTAATAAATAATGCAATAGGAAAAAATCTAACTTGCATATTTGTTAATACTGGACTACTTAGGAAAAATGAAGAGAAACAAGTAGTAAATCTTTTTAAAAATAAATTAAAGCTTAATTTAATTTATGTGAATGCTGAAAAAATCTTTATAAAAAAATTAAAAAATATTAGTGATCCAGAAAAAAAAAGAAAAGTTATCGGAAATTTATTCATCAAAATCTTTGAGAAATATGCAAAAAAAATTAAAAACGTAAAATATTTGGCACAAGGAACTCTTTATCCTGATTTAATTGAAAGTAAGTCTGTAACCGGAAGTCAAACGTCCAAAATTAAGTCTCATCATAATGTTGGTGGATTACCCAAAAAAATGAAATTAAAATTGGTTGAACCTTTAAAATATTTATTTAAAGATGAAGTGCGGAAGCTTGGTTTAGAATTAAATTTAAGTAAAGAAATAATATCAAGACACCCATTTCCTGGACCTGGTTTAGCTATTAGGATGCCAGGCGTAATTACAGACGAAAAAATTAAAATACTAAAAGAAGCAGATAATTATTTTATAAGTGCTTTAAAAGAATATAATCTTTATGATAAGATATGGCAGGCATACGCCGCATTACTACCTGTAAAAACTGTAGGTGTCATGGGAGATAATAGAACTTATGAATATTTATGTTTACTAAGAGCAATCACTTCAGAAGATGGAATGACAGCAGATTATTTTCAGTTTAATAAATCATTTATGCAAATGATATCTAATAAAATAGTAAACAATATCAGAGGTATTAATAGAGTAGTTTATGATGTGACTTCGAAACCACCAAGTACTATTGAACTAGAATAGAATTAAATTATACTTTATTTATGAAATATTTACATACAATGATTAGAATTTCTAACATTGATGACTCTCTAAGATTTTTTTGTGATGGATTGGGTCTAAAAGAGACAAAGAGAATGGAAAATGAAAAAGGTAGATACACATTAATTTTTTTATCTGCTCCAAACGATAAAAATGCAGAAATAGAACTTACTTACAATTGGGATGGAGATAACTTAGGTGAAGGATCAAGAAATTTTGGACACTTAGCTTATAAAGTTAAAAATATATATGAAATATGCCAAAGATTGATAGATATGGGGTACACAATTAATAGACCTCCTAGAGATGGTCACATGGCATTTGTAAAATCACCAGATAAAATATCAATTGAAATTCTTCAGGAAGGAAACCTTCCTCCAAAAGAACCTTGGTCATCAATGGAAAACACAGGTAGTTGGTAGATATTAAAAGTATTTAATATATTTTTCGTTTATATTTAAAATTTCTAAATCCACTAATCCACCAATCACCAATTGAATAGCAACTAATAATATAAATCCCAAACCAACATAAGCAATCCACAAGTGTTTTTGAATATAATTTGCTAAATAGGTTGCTAAGGCTCCAGTTAGTACAACTGATAATACTAAACCAAAAATCATAAATCCAAAATTTCCTTTTGCTGCCCCTACTACCCCAATTACGTTATCAAAACTAATCGTTATGTCAGCAAACAATACCTTGTAAATACTTTTAATAAATGATGGTTCCATAGATTTTTTTTTAGGAGATTTGACTTTTTGAATTTCAAATAAATCTTTTCTCAAATCATTAACAATCCAAATCAGAAGTAATCCACCAAGAATTTTTATAAAATAAAACTTAAATAAATATGTTGCAAAGATTGCAAAAATAACTTTGAAGACTAATGCTCCCACTACACCCCAAAATATTATCTTTTTTCTGTTTTTTGGAACAAAATTGGCTGCAATTAAACCAATTATTATCGCATTATCTGCAGCAAGAATAATATCTATAAATACAATTTGCAGCAATATAAGGGATTGTTCGATCAATATATTATTATAATAGTAATTATTTATTATTTTTCAATAAATCTTATAAAATTTTTATTGATTTAATATCTAATACATAATGAGATATGTTTTTTAGAAATATGGAGGATTTATGAAACTTTTCAAAATTTTTGTCTCTATTTTATTTTCTGTTCTTTTAACTGCTAATTTAAATGCAGCTGAAAAGTGGGATATGGCACTAGCTTATGGTGCAAGTAATTTCCATTCTGCTAATGCAGCTGAATTTGCTAAAAACGTTTCAGAAAAAAGTGGGGGTAAATTAACAATCGTTACTCACCCTGGTGGATCTCTATTTAAAGGTGGAGAGATATTTAGGGCTGTGAGAACTGGTCAAGCTCAAATAGGAGAGAGATTTATGTCTGCTTTAGGTAAAGAAGACCCTCTACTTGAAATCGACTCACAACCATTTTTAGCAACATCCTATGATGATGCAATGAAACTATACCAAGCTTCTAAACCAGGAATAAAAAAAGGATTAGATCAGAAAGGTTTGGTTTTTTTATATGCAGTACCATGGCCAGCACAAGGTCTATATAGCAAAAAAGAAATAAAAAGTGTTGAAGATTTAAAGGGTTTAAAATTCCGTGCATACAACTCTGCAACAATCAGAATGGCTGAATTAACAGGTATGGCTCCAACAAAAATTGAGGCAGCTGAAATTAGCCAAGCATTTTCAACTGGAGCTGTAGAAAGCATGATAACTTCACCAACCACAGGTAAAAATAAAAAAATATGGGAAAATGGAGTAAAGTATTTTTATGATATAGCAGCCTGGTTTCCAAAAAATATGGTTGTAGCTCATAGAGGATCTTGGAATAAATTAGATAAAGCCACACAGCAAATGATTATGGATGAAGCTGCTATTGCTGAAAAAAAAGGTTGGGCACTTTCAAAAAAAGGAAATGTCGCTGATAAAAAAGCTTTGGCAGATGCAGGGATGAGTGTAGGCAAGGTAAATTCAGCCCTAGAAAGTCATTTCAAAAAAGTAGGTGCTACAATGGCAGAAGAATGGAAGAAAAAAGCTGGCGAAAGAGGTGCCAGTGTTCTTGCTGCTTATAATTAATTCATTATAATTAAAAAGGCCGTCTAAGACGGCCTTTTTTTATGTTTACAAAAGTTAATAAAATTTTAAATAACCTTTATAGTTACTCAGGCTATATAGCTGCTTTCTTTCTTATATTAGTTGCAATTTTTATTTTATTAGGAATTTCATCAAGGATATTTGGTTTTTATATTAGAGGTCTAGCAGAGTACTCAGGCTACTGTATGGCCGCATCATCTTTTTTTGCTCTTTCATATACATTTGTAGAAGGTGGACATATCAGAATTACTTTATTTTTAGAGAAAGCAACTGGAATTAGAAAAAGATTTTTAGAACTATGGAGTTTAACAGTTGCTACGATCTTTTCAGCATATTTAGCATTTTATTTTTTAAAAATGTTAAAAATATCTTATGAATTTCAAGAACGAAGCGAAGGTGCTGATGAAATTTTAATCTGGATACCACAGACGAGTGTCGCTCTAGGTTCACTAATATTTTTTATATGTGTTACTCATCAATTAATTTTAAAAATTAAATTAAATAATAATGACTGAAATATTTCTAACTATTTTTTTTATAACTGTCCTTTTATTATTTTTAGGATCTGGAATTTGGGTTGCAATAAGTATGATAGGTGTTTCATCCATTGGTATGATGTTATTCACAACAAGGCCAGTTGGAGATGCAATGGCTACCACAATTTGGGGTGCCTCCTCCTCATGGACTCTAACTGCTTTGCCTTTGTTTGTTTGGATGGGAGAAATATTATTTAGGACAAAACTCTCTGAAAACCTATTTGAGGGATTATCGCCTTGGATGCAAAAATTACCTGGTGGACTAGTTCATGTTAATGTAGTTGGATGCGCGTTATTTGCAGCGATATCTGGATCATCTGCAGCTACAGTAGCCACAGTAGGAAAAATGTCTATTCCAGAACTTAGGAAACGAAAATATCCTGAAAGCATATTGCTTGGAAGTTTGGCTGGCTCAGGAACGCTTGGACTTTTAATTCCACCATCAATTATTTTGATTATTTACGGTGTTACGGTGCAAGAGTCTATTGCTAAACTTTTTATTGCAGGAGTTTTACCAGGAATAATGATCGCTCTAATATTTATGGCTTATGTAATAATTTGGTCATCTATAAACAAAAAATTAATGCCAGTATCTAAACAAAACTTTAGTTTTATTGAAAAATTTAGAAAATCAGGAAAACTAATCCCAGTTATATTACTTATATTATCTGTAATAGGTTCAATTTATACTGGAATTGCTACTGCAACAGAAGCAGCATCGTTGGGTGTTGTTGGAGCATTAATTTTATCATATTTTCAAAAAAGTCTGACTTTAAAAACATTTAAAGCGTCTCTATTGGGAGCAACAAAAACTTCTTGCATGATTGCTTTTATATTGGCGGGCGCTACATTTCTATCTTTAGCCATGGGATTTACTGGGTTACCTAGAAATCTTGCAATATGGATTGAAAGCATGGATCTTTCTCCATATGTTTTAATTTTCGTATTAATGATCTTTTATATAATACTTGGAATGTTTTTAGATGGTATTTCAGCAGTTGTTTTAACAATGGCAATTATTGAACCAATGATAAGACAAGCGGGCTTTGATATGATTTGGTTTGGAATATTTTTAGTTATCGTTGTCGAAATGGCCCAGATAACTCCACCTGTTGGTTTTAATCTTTTTGTGCTTCAAGGAATGGCTAACAAAGATATGGGGTTCATTGCAAAAAGTGCTTTCCCGCTTTTTTTACTGATGATTTTAGCTGTAATATTAGTTGTTATTTTTCCTGAAATTGCTTTATGGATGCCAGAACAAATGATTAAAAATATAAACTAGTATTTAGATTTCTTTGTACCTTCAATCACTTCTTTAAGTTCACCGTACTCTTCACAATTACATCCCTTTAACACCTTTAATCTTTCTTTGGCAAGGTCTATTCTATTAGTTGCAACATATAACTCGCCAAGATACTCATTAATACCTTTGTGTTGTGGATTAATTTCTAATCCTTTAAGATAGTATTTTTCTCCGCCTTCAAAATCTCCAAGTTTTCTGGTTGTAAAACCTAAATAATTTAGAGTATCTGCTTTGTTTGGTTTTTCTTTATTAGATTTGATTAAGAATTTTTGGGCTTTTTGATATCTTTTCTTGGCCTTTTCTGACTTTCCTTTCTCCTCCATTTTCTTTGCAATATTTATTAAATTAACAGCTTTGTCGTATAATGTGTTTTTAGATCCAGTATCAGATGACCCTGCAGAAAGTGAATTTGATATTAAAGATATAAATAAAATTGAAGATATTAAAATTGTTTTAATCATTATGTAAATTTCCTCATATTGTTTAATGTTTTTAGTTTTAATCCGTTATTTGCCAAGTTTTCTTTGACAGCTATAGCAGTTGCTAAAGAACTATCATTATCACCATGTATGCAAACTGAATCTATTTCGCAAGGTATCTGCTTCCCACTGTGACAATTAAGAGCCTGATTTTCAATCATGCTTAAAACATGAGTTTTAGCAACATGTGCGTCAGTTATAAGTGCATTTGGCTTCTTTCTTGATACAAGGTTTCCATCATCTTCATAATTTCTATCAGCAAAAATTTCACAAGCTATTTTCATATTAAATTTTTTAGCTGCTTCCTCCATTTTAGATCCAGTTGGAACCAAATATATAAGTGACTTATCAATATCGTATATAGATTTTGCAATAATTGTTGCTAAGTCAATATCTTCACAAGCCATGTTATTAAGAGCACCGTGTGGTTTAATATGTGTTACCTTTTCTGCATGTTTTTCAGCAATTGTCTGTAGAATTTCATACTGGTCAATTAACAATTTGTTTATTTCTTTTTCACCAAGGTTTATTCTTTTTCGTCCAAAGTTTTCTGGATCATTAAACGAAGGATGAGCGCCAATACTCACTCCATTATTTTTTGAAATTTCAATAACATCATTCATGCTTTCTTCATCCCCGGCATGAAATCCACAAGCAATATTAGCCGAATTGACAATTTCCAATAATTTTGGATCATTTTTATTTGAATGATGCTTTGATTTTTCTCCTAAATCACAATTGATATTAATTTCAATAGTCATAATACATAAGTATAACATGGTATGATAAAAAATATATTAAATCTTGGTGACGCAGCTTTGTATTGTGATTTTGGAAATGAAGTGAATCAAGAAGTTAATTCAAGTGTCATCAAATACTTTTATAATATAAAAGAATTAAATATAGAAGGTATTACTAATTTAACACCATCATATAATAAATTAATAATTTCATATGATTTAAATTTTCATTCCTTTGTATCTTTGAAAAAAAAAATTGAAAAAATTGAAATTAAAAAAAATACTATATTAGAAAAAAACATAATAGAAATACCAGTTTGTTGTGAAAATAAATTTGCATTAGATATTGAAAGAATTGAAAATAAATTAAAATTAAAGGCAGAAATAATATTAGAAAAATTTTTTAGTAAAAATTACTTTTGCTATATGACAGGATTTGTAGCAGGTATGCCTTTTCTCGGAGATTTAAATCAAGAAATGAGACTAAAAAGATTAGAAACCCCACGAGTTAAAGTTCCAAAAGGATCAGTTGGTATAACAGAGCAGTTTTGTAATATATACTCGTTTGAGACACCTGGGGGCTGGAATATATTAGGTAATACTCCACAAAATATTTTTGATACATCAAATCAATCAAGACCAAATCTTATCAATCCAGGAGATACAATTAAATTTTATAGAATAACTTTAGATGAATATAATGAAATCAAAAAATAAAAATTTTTTTAAAGTTTTAAGATCTGGTATCAATACGACATATCAAGATTTAGGAAGAGATAATTTATACCATATTGGTATTCCATTTAGCGGAGTAATGGATAAGAGAAATTTTCAGTTGTTAAATTCAATTTTACAAAACAATTATAACTCACCTGTAATAGAATTTGCTTACCAAGGCCCCCATTTAAAATATTTTGGAGATGAGATATTTTTTTGTATTTCAGGAAATGTATCTTTTAAAATTATAACAAAGGAAGGTTCAATCGATGGGAATTGCTATCAATGTTATTCATTAAAAAATGGAGACGAGATAGATATCCAGTCAACTAACAAATCAGTATATGGATATTTATCAGTCAATGGAACTTTTGATATTGATTATTATTGGGGAAGTTGTTCAATAAATACACAAGCAAATATTGGCCCAAACAATGGGAAAAAATTTTTTAATGATTTAGAAATTGAAATAATTAATATTAATAATTCCTTTAATAAAAGAAAACTAGATTATTTAGGTGGAACTATTCAGCATATAAGGGTTATTAAAGGTACAAATTTTCATTATTTTTCAAATTCATCAAAGTCTAAATTTTTTAAAGAAAACTTTAAAGTAACAAAGCTTTCTGACAGAATGGGTATGAGATTAGATGGTCCAAAAATTGAGAATATTATTGATCCAAATATAAAATCTGAAGGTTTAGTTAAAGGTGTTATTCAAATCACATCTGATGGAGATCCAATAATCATGTTATCAGATCATGGAACCATTGGCGGTTATCCTAAGATTGCAACTGTTATATCTGCTGATTATGATCGATTAGTCCAATTAACTCCTGGATCGAACATTAAGTTTAAAGATGTAAGTTTAGAGGACGCAGAAACATTATATAAACTTTATAATATGGAGACCGACAATCTAATCTCTCAAATTAAATGAATCTTATAATAAAGTTACCTGGACCATTTTTAATTTTTTTAGGGGCTTTCAGTTTGAGTTTTGGAGGATTGATAGTTAAATCTTTTGAAGGCTCTACTTTATGGCAAATTCTATTTTGGAGGTCAGTTTTTTTTATAATAGTAGTTTTGATCTTTTTAATTATTACTTACAAAAAAAATTTTATTTCAGCATTTTATAAATCTGGAATACCAGGTCTTATAGGCGGTATTATTCTTGCCTGTGGGTTCAGTGGTTATGTTTTTGCCATGTATAATACCTCAGTTGCAAATACTAATTTTATAATTCAAACTCAAACATTATTTTTAGCAATTTTTGGATATATCTTTTTAAAAGAAAAAATTAACTTAATCACATTAACTTCTATAATTTTAGCAATCTCAGGTATAATTTTGATGGTTGGAAGTTCATTAACAGTTGGACAAATGAGTGGAAATATTGCTGCTTTTATAATGCCAGTATCATTTGCTACATTAATTTTGATTGTTAGAAAATTTCCAAGTGTCGATATGGTTCCATTGCAATTTATTGCAGGTGTTATTGCTTTGATAATAGGATATTTAATGTCAAAAACAATTTTTATATCTTTCAACGATATTTTTTTAGGGTTTTTAGCTGGCTTTTTTCAACTTGGTTTTGGTTTTATTTTTATTACAATCGGTGCAAGATCTACACCTTCGGCTTTAGTTGGAATTATTATGTTATCTGAAGCAGTTTTGGGACCTTTTTGGGCATGGATGTTTATAGATGAAAATCCTCCAACCAGTGTTTTAATTGGTGGTTTAATAGTGATATTTGCGGTTTTAATTCAATTTCTTTCACTTATGAAAAAACAAAGTGCAACAAATTAGAGCTATAAATTTATATTAGGTATGTTATAAGAATTTATACGGGAGAGACTACATTTGTAGCGCCGAAGGAGCAACCACCCCGGAAACTCTCAGGCAAAAGGACCGTACATATTAACTCTGGAAAGAGAATTATTCTCGCCGAAGGAGCAAATCTCTCAGGCAAAAAGACAGAGGGGGTTTAAAGAGTTAATATGAATATTAAAAAAACATCATTATATAATCTCCACATCAAGTATGGTGGAAAGCTTGTAGTGTTCGCTGGATATCAAATGCCCATCCAATATAAAGATGGAATTATACAAGAGCATAAGTACACACGTTCACACTCTGGTATTTTTGATGTTTCTCATATGGGTCAATTATTTATATCGGGTGGTGATGATCTTATAAATGATCTTGAGAAGATTTTTCCTGCGGATTTGAAAAAAATGAAAACTAATCAAAGTAAGTATTCATTTTTAATGAATAACAAAGGAGGAATTCAGGACGATCTGATAATTACCAAAACATCTGATGGATTTTTAATTATCCTAAATGCTGCATGCAAATATACTGATTATGAAGTAATAAAATCTAAACTTGATAATCAATATAAATTAAATCTTGACGAGTCATTGTCATTAATTGCATTACAGGGCCCCGAAGCGAAAAATGTTTTAAATAAAGTTATACCTGGTTGTGACAGTCTAAAATTTATGAACGGAAACAACTATGTCTATAAAAATGAAAAAGTATACATAACTAGATCAGGGTATACTGGTGAGGATGGATTTGAAATTTCTATAAAACATAGTGATGCTGAAACTTTTGTAGAAAGTTTGATAGAAAATGAATCTAAATTGATTGGTTTAGGAGCAAGAGATACATTAAGAATGGAAGCTGGACTCTGCTTGTATGGAAATGATTTAGACAACGATACAAGTCCTATCGAAGCTAATCTAAAATGGGCAATACCTAAGAGCAGAATTGAGACTGAATTTGTTGGATCAGAAGTTTTAAAAAACCAATTTCAAAGTGGAGTAAAAAAATTGAGAGTTGGCATAAAACCAGACAGCAAAGTAATTGCTAGAGGAAATACCAAAATTTACAATGATAAAAATCAAGAAATTGGGAAAGTAACAAGTGGCACATTTGGACCAAGCGTTGAACATCCAATAGCAATGGGATATGTTGATAATAGTTATTCAACTGTAAATACAAAAATATTTCTTGAAGTTAGAGGAAAAAAAATTCCTGCAAATATTTGTAACTTACCGTTTTATAAAAAAAATTACGTAAAAGGGGAAATTAATGTCTGAAGTTAAATATTCAAAAGAACATGAGTGGATTAAACTAGATGGAGAAGAAGCTACAATTGGAATAACCAAGCATGCAACAGAAATGCTTGGGGATATAGTATTTACTGAACTACCAGAGAAAGGTTCAAATGTTGATAAAGATGGAACTGCTGGAGTGGTTGAGTCAACGAAAGCTGCTAGTGATGTTTATACTCCTGTTAGTGGAGAGGTTATAGATACGAATCAAATGATAATTGATGATCCTTCAAAAATAAATGAAGATCCAGAGGAGTCTGCGTGGTTTTTTAAACTTAAAATAAAAGACAAAACCGAAATGGATAGTCTTATGAATAAAGAAGAATATGAAAAGTTTGCAAAGGAGACATCAGCATAATGTTACCAAATTCAGAAAAAGATTTTTTAAAAAGACACATCGGACCTTCTAAAGAAGACCAATCAAAAATGTTAAAAGAATTAAATTATCAATCAATAGATGATTTAATGAATAACACTGTTCCAGAAAAAATAATGTTTAAAGGTGAACTTAATATTGGTGAGTCTAATTCAGAATATGAGGCGTTAAGAAAATTAAGAGCAATTTCAAAAAAAAATCATGTTTACTCAAATTTTATTGGAATGGGTTATTATGGAACTTATACGCCATATGTAATTTTAAGAAATATTTTAGAAAATCCAGGTTGGTATACATCATATACACCTTATCAGCCTGAAGTAGCTCAAGGAAGACTTGAGATGTTGTTAAACTTTCAACAAATGATTGTTGATTTTACTGGTATGGATATCGCTAATGCTTCTTTATTGGACGAAGGTACAGCAGCAGCAGAAGCCATGGGTCTTAGTCATAGATTAAATAAAAAAGATAGTAATTTAGTTTTTGTATCTGAGGATTGCCATCCTCAAACAATAAACGTAATTCAAACTAGAGCTGAACCAATGGGTTTAAAAGTTTTAGTTGGAAAAGAAGATGAAGTTTTAGACCAATTAAAAGAAGATCTAGTTTGTGGAATTTTACAATATCCTGGAACTTTAGGAGATATTAAAGACCCAAGTGAAGCAATTAGCAAAATTCATAAAAAAAACGGTAAGGCTGTATTAGCTTGTGATTTATTAGCTTTGGCAAAATTAAAAACACCAAGAGAACTTGGTGCTGATATAGCAGTAGGAAGCTCTCAGCGATTTGGAATACCAATGGGGTATGGAGGTCCACATGCAGCATTTTTTGCAACTAAAGACGAGTATAAGAGATCGATGCCTGGTAGAATTGTTGGTGTGTCAATTGATAGACATGGTAACAAGGCATACAGATTATCTTTACAAACTAGAGAGCAACACATCAGAAGAGATAAGGCGACAAGCAATATTTGTACTGCACAAGCTTTATTAGCAATTGTTTCAGCAGCATATGCTATTTATCATGGTCCAGATGGAATTAAAAATATTTCTGAAAGAGTTTCTCAATTAGCAAAAAGTTTTGCTGATAAAATAAAACAGTCAGGTTATGAAATTTATTCTGATTATTTTTTCGATACTGTTACAATTATTACCAAAGAAAAGACTGATCAAATTTATAAAAATGCTCTAAATCAGAAAGTTAATATACGAAAAGTAAATTCTGAAATGCTTGCTGTCTCTTTCGATGAAAGAAAAAACGTTTATAGAGTAAATCAATTATTAAAAATTTTTAATGCCGCAGAATCAATAAAAAAAGAGGATCCTTCAGTTAAATTACCTAATTTACCAAAAAATTTATTAAGAACTTCAAAATATTTAGAGCATCCAATTTTTAACTTATATCATTCAGAAACTGAAATGCTTAGATATCTTAAAAAACTAGAGGATAAGGATATAGCATTGAATAGAACTATGATAGCACTTGGTTCGTGCACAATGAAGTTAAATGCTGCTGCTGAAATGATCCCGATTTCTTGGAAAGAATTTGCAGAACCTCATCCTTTTGTTCCAGTTGAACAAATGGAAGGTTTTAGAGATTTGTTTACTGATTTAAAAAATTGGTTGAGATCTATAACAGGTTTTTCCGGTGTTTCTCTACAACCTAATGCTGGCGCCCAAGGAGAATATGCAGGTCTAATGGTTATAAGAAAGTACCACCTAGATAGAGATGAGGCTCATCGTAATATATGTTTAATCCCAAGTTCGGCACATGGTACAAATCCAGCAAGCGCACAAATGGTTGGAATGAAAGTGGTTGTTGTTAATTGTGATAAAGAGGGAAATGTAGATTTCGATGATTTAAAGAAAAAAGTAGAGCAACATTCAGAAAATCTTGCAGCTTTAATGGTAACTTACCCATCTACCCATGGAGTATTTGAGGAAAAAATAACTGATATTTGTGAGTTAGTTCATAAACATGGTGGACAGGTCTATATGGATGGAGCAAATTTAAATGCCCTTGTTGGAGTTGCAAAGCCTGGAAATTTTGGTCCAGATGTTTGTCATATTAATCTGCATAAAACATTTTGTATTCCTCACGGTGGTGGTGGACCTGGAATGGGACCTATAGCTTGTAAAAAACATTTACAAGTTTATCTGCCTAATCATCCAGTAATAAAAGATTGTGGACCAACAAGTGGAATTGGAGCAGTATCAGCAGCTCCTTGGGGTAGCTCAAGTATTCTATCAATCTCTTGGATGTATATTAAAATGATGGGATCAGAAGGATTAAAGCTTGCTACTCAAGTTGCAATTTTAAACGCAAATTATATTGCTCACAGACTAAAAGATCACTTTCCGATTTTGTACAAAGGTGCAAATGGCAATGTTGCACATGAGTGCATAATTGATATTAGAAATATTAAATCTGAAACAGGGGTAACAGAAGAAGATATTGCTAAAAGAATGATAGATTTTGGATTTCACGCACCAACTATGTCATGGCCTGTTGCTGGCACTATGATGATAGAGCCAACCGAAAGTGAAGGGTTATCAGAAATAGACAGATTTTGTGACACTTTAATTAAGATTAAACAAGAAATTGAAAAAATTAAATCAGGTGAATTTGATAAAATTGATAATCCAATTAAAAATGCTCCTCACACTGATACCGAATTATCATCAGATGTATGGGAACATAAATATTCAAGACAAGAAGCAGCATATCCTGCAAGTTTTCTAAAACAAAATAAATTTTGGCCTCCAGTTGCCCGGGTAGACAATGTTTATGGAGATAAAAATATATTCTGTACATGTCCAAGCATGGATGAGTTTAAAGAAGACGCAGCATAGCCTTAATGCGAATTGCAGTAATTGGATCAGGAATTTCTGGTTTATCAGCAGCACAAAAGCTTTCCAAAAAACACCATGTTGATTTATTTGAAAGTGAAGATCATTTTGGTGGTCATTCATATACCTTAGATACTTTAATTAATGGTAAAAAAGTTCCTGTAGATATTGGCTTTATTGTTTTTAATTATGAAACTTATCCAAATCTCATAAATTTTTTTAACGAATTAAAAATTGAAATTGAAAAAAGCGATATGTCATTTTCTGTTTCTGTAAAAGATACAAATTATGAATATTGTGGCAGAGGTTTAAACGGAATGTTTGCAAACAAAGCTAATCTTTTTAATTTTAAATTTTTAAAAATGTTTTTTGATATTATAAATTTTTATAAAAAATGTGATCAAATAAAAGATTTAAATGAAGAGATTACTCTTGAAGAATTTCTTAAGAAAAATAAATGGTCAAAAAATTTTATTAATTTTCATTTAATTCCAATGGTTTCTGCTATTTGGTCTATGCCACCAATGGAGGCAAATCAAATGCCAATCAAATTTTTTTTAAAATTTTTTCAAAATCACGGACTTTTTAAATTAAAAAATAGACCTCAATGGTACACCGTAACTAATAGAAGTAGAACTTATGTTGAGAAAGTTTTAACTCAAATTAGTGGAGAATACTTTAAAAATTACAAAATTAATTTAGTAAAAAGAAATAATAATGGTGTTCAAGTTTATTATGGTGCCAGTAACGAATTTTTTGATTATGATAAAGTTGTTATAGCTACTCACGCTGATGATGCATTGAAAATTTTAAATGACCCAACAGAAGATGAAAAAAAAATACTTTCAAATTTTAAATACAAATCTAATCTTGCAGTAATACATACCGATGAGATATGTATGCCAACTAATAAAAAAGTCTGGTCTTCATGGAATTCTTCAGTTGATAAATCAGATATTGCCAAAACATCACTAACTTATTGGCTAAACTTGTTACAAAATTTAAAAACTGAAAAAAATATTTTTTTAACACTAAATCCTTTTTTTCAAATCGAAGAAAAAAAAATCCTTCAAAAAGTTACTTTTACTCACCCTTATTTCGACCAAGACGCTTTGATGAACCAAAAAGCATTAAAAGAAATACAAAATAAAAGAAATGTATTGTTTTGTGGAAGTTATTTTGGTTACGGTTTTCATGAAGATGGAATAAAATCATCCATTAATATGATTGAAAACCTAAATGATTAAAAATTCCTATATTTATGAGGGCAAAGTAATTCATAAAAGATTTAAGCCAAAATACCACTATTTCAAGTATAATGTTTTCTCACTTTTTTTAGATCTCGACGAAATTAATCTTATACAAAAAAAAATTAAAATATTTTCAAATAATAGTTTTAATATTTTAAGTTTTTGTGACAAAGATCATGGACCTAGAGACGGAAGCAACTTAAAAAATTGGGTAATAGAAAATTTAAAATCAAATAATATTAAATTTGAAAATATAAAAGTAAAATTACTTTGTTATCCCAGAATTTTTGGCTATGTATTTAATCCTTTAAGTATTTTTTTTGTTTATGATAATCATTCAAAAATTATTGCTGTATTATATGAAGTCAAAAATACATTTGGCGAACAACACACTTATATATTTAAAGTTGAAGATGAAAATATTATCACAAATAGTTGTGATAAGAAGTTTTTTGTTTCTCCATTTATTGAGATGAAAAGTAAATATAGTTTTCGAATCATTAAACCAGAAAAGAAGCTATCTGTGAGCATTGACCAAAGTGATATGGAAGGAAAACTACTATACGCTTCACAGGATGGTGTTGCTAAAGAAATAAGTAATAAAAATATGCTTTTATCTTACATTTCTCATCCATTAATGACTTTTAAAGTTATTGCCGCAATTCATTTTGAAGCATTAAAATTATGGTTAAAGGGAGTTAAGTTAGTGAAAAAAAAGATAAATTTAAAAAATAATATTACATTTGAAAAAAAATGAACTTTAATTACCTATCAGATAAAATTGTATTTAATTCGCTTAAACTCATAAAGCATGGATATATCGAAATCGAAAACCATGATAATAAGATATATAAGTTTGGTAATGAAAATGAATTACTCAAAGCAAAGATTAAAATTAATAAACCAGGATTAACTCTTCAAATAATAAAATCAGGGAGTGTAGGTTTGGCAGAAGCTTATATGCGTAAAGAATTTGAGACAAATAATTTAACCAATCTTATCGAAATAACAGCTAAAAACATAAAACTGGTTTATAAATTTTCAGGAATTTTTGATCTATCGATAATTAATAAATTGAAGAGTATCTTTATAAATAACAATAGAGATAGGAGTAAAAAAAATATTTCAAAGCATTATGATCTAGGAAATGATTTCTTTTCATTATGGCTTGATCCTTCGCTAACATATTCAAGTGCAATTTTTGAAAAACAAAAAGATGATCTATTTTCTGCTCAATTAAATAAATATAAAAAACTAACCGAGTTAATAAAACCAAATACAGGAAATAAAATTTTAGAAATAGGTTGCGGGTGGGGCGGCTTCGCTGAATATCTAGGTAAAAATTACGATGTAAAATTAGACTGTATAACAATTTCTAAAGAACAATTCGAATTTTCAAAAAAAAGAATATATGAAAATGGATTAAATGAAAAAGTAAATATATTACTGAAAGATTATAGAGATATAAAAAGTAAGTATGATTCTATTGCATCTATAGAAATGATAGAGGCAGTTGGTGAAAATTATTTAGTAAATTACTTTAAAAGTATTAAAAAAAATTTATCTGATAGTGGCAAAGCAGCAATACAGGCCATAACAATCGATGATAGTCTATTTGAAAGATATAAAAATAAAGAAGATTTTATCCAAAAATACATATTTCCAGGCGGTTTTTTGCCATCGAAAAAAAAATTATACGATTTATCTAGTAGCAGTGGTTTGAAAATCAGAAAATATGAATCTTATGGCTCTCATTACTCGAATACTCTAAAGTTATGGCGAGACGAATTTCTGAAGAAATGGGAAGATATTTCAAAACAGGGTTTTGATAATAATTTTAAACGTATGTGGCATTTTTATTTGTCTTACTGCGAGGCAGGCTTTAAATCGAAGAATATAGATTTAATTCAATTTTCTATGCAAAATAAAATCTAATATGATCAAGAGAAAAAATCTTAAAGTATTTTTATTGATAATTTTAACAGGATTAATTACAAGCTGTATAAATAATCAATCTATGAAACCAGAAGACTTTAAAAATCAAAAACCAAGATTAATAATCGAAGAATACCTAAGTGGAAATGTTAAAGCTTGGGGAATACTGCAGAATAGATCAGGTAAAGTTACCAGGCAATTTTCAGCAGACTTAGATGGAAAATGGGATGGTAAACAACTTATTTTAGACGAAAGGTTTGTATGGAATGATGGTGAAATTCAAAATAGGCAATGGGTAATCGATAAAATTGATGAACATAATTACGAGGGCACAGCTGGAGATGTTGTAGGTAAAGCTAGAGGATATTCATATGGACCAGCTTTTAAATTTGAATATGTTTTATTAGTACCAGTGAAAGGAAAAAATATAAAAATTACTTTTGATGATTGGATATTTATGCAAGATGAAAGAGTAGCCATCAATAGAGCCAGAATGACTAAATTTGGAATTAAAGTTGCAGAGTTGACTGTAATGTTCGTTAAAGATTAGCTTTCTTTTTTTTGTAGTTTAGTTAATTTTCCTATTAAATAAAAATAAAGTCGATCAGGTATAATTTTTAAAAATTTAAGAATTAAAGTTAATTCTTTTGGATAATGTATTTCAAAATTTGATCCATTAATAAGACCATCATAAATTTTATCAGCTGAATATTCGGGTGTTTTTAAAAAAGGCATTTTAAAATCATTTTTATCAGTCATAGGTGTTTTTATAAATCCTGGAGAAACCAAACAAACTCTCACACCATATCTACCAAAATCAAAATGAAGACTTTCAGCCAAATTATTTAAAGCAGCTTTAGATGGTCCATAGCCTGTAGAATTTGGTAAACCTTTATATCCAGCAATGGAGGATACAATTGTAATTGTTCCTTTTCCTCTATCACGAAAATGAGTTTCAACAGCTTTTATACAATTTAATGTTCCAAAAAAGTTTACTTTAAATACATTTTCAATTTGTTCTAAATCAATCTCCCTCTCTTTTTTAGGATCCCAAGTACCAGTGGAAAAAAAACAAATATCTATATCTCCAAGCTCTTTTTTAATATTTTCATAAACAGATTTACACTTTTCTTTATAATTTACATCAAGTGGAAAAGATTTAATATTTTGGTGCTTGTCTTCAACTTCTTTTAACAAATGTTCTCTTCTTGCTGAAATAGCAACTGTCCATCCATTATTAGCAAATTTTAATGCGAGTGCTTTGCCAATTCCTGTGCTACCACCTGTGATCCAAATTACTTTTTTATTCATATTCAACTGCTGTATAGTACTTAAATGCTAAAAAATAAAATTTTATCTTTTATTCTCTTTTCAATTACTACGTTTTCAGCTTCATTCATTGGAGGTTTGGTTACTATAAATTTTAAAGAACCATGGTATTCAAATTTATCTAAACCCCAATATAATCCACCAGATTGGATATTTGGACCGATATGGACATTACTTTATTTATTTATGGCAATAGCCATATGGAATGCGTGGCATAAAAACACAAAAAATTTAAATATTGTGTTCTTATATTTCATTCATCTTTTTTTTAATACAACTTGGAGTATTGTTTTTTTTGGTTTCCATAATATTTCTTTAGCAATTTTAAATCTTCTTGTGTTAATTATATTTATTGTTTTATTGGTATTTAAATATAAGAATGTAAGTCTTTTGAGCATGTACTTAATGATTCCATATTTATTATGGTGTTGTTTTGCTTTGCTTTTAAATATAAATATTTTTTTGATAAACTAATATGGATGATGTTGTAATAATTGGTGGTGGTATAATTGGAGCTGCAACCGCATATTTTATGTCAAAAGAAGGCAGAAAAGTAAAAGTTATTGAAAAAGACCCAACTTATAAAACAGCTTCATTCCCATTGTCACTTGGTGGATTTAGGCGACAATTTTTTCAAAAAGAAAATATTCTTTTAGGCAAATTTGCAAGAGAATTTATATTTCAAATTCCAAAGTTATTGAAAACTGAAAAAAATCCAAATCCAACAGCTAGCATGGTGCCAAATGGATACCTTCTGATGTTTGGACCAGATCATGCAGAAGAGCAATACAGAGCTTTAGAAAATCATAAAGAATGCGAAGCGGGGACAAAAAATATTAAAGGTGATGAATTGAAAAAACATTTTCCTTATATTAATGATGAAGGAATTGAAACTGCAACATTTACTGATAATAAAAGTGAGGGATGGATTGATCCATTTTTATTTCATAGTGCTTTAAAACATAAGGCAATTGATCTTGGAGCTGAATTTATCAAGGGAGAAGTTAAAAGTCTTTCTGAAATTAATGCCAAGACAATTGTTTCTGCAGCTGGATGTTGGACAAAAGAGTTGCTTGAAGATATTCCAGTTGTGCCACAAAAACATACAGTATTTAGAGTTAAATGTCCTAAGCATATCCCAGAGATGCCATTAACTGGTGATTTAACAACAGGAGTATATTGGCGACCAGAGGGAAAAGAATATTTAGCAGGTTCCCCAATCTCAGTGTTTGATGCAGAGGATCTAGAGCCAGCATGGAATGATTTTGAGGAATTAGTTTGGCCCGCTTTGGCAAAAAGAATACCAGCCTTCGAAGAACTAAAATTAACAGGTGGTTGGGCTGGATACTATGATTGTAACAAATTAGATAATAATGCTGTAGTTGGAAAACATCCAAAATATGAAAATGTTTACATGGCTTCAGGATTTACCGGCAGAGGTTTAATGCAAGCACCAGGAATTGGTAGAGCTCTTACTGAATTAATAACCACAGGTAGCTATCAAACTATTGATATTAGTGTTTTTGCAGTCGAAAGAGTATTAAATAGTTCAGCTAGACCTGAGCCTTACGTCTTATAATTTTTTTACGTAAAATCCCATCAACCCATTGAAAAAAGATACAGCAATTATGAGAATTTGACCTTTAAGTGAATAAAAATTAAATGATGGATAGAAACTGATAGCAATACTCAAAAATATATAGGTTAATAAAAAGGGTCTGTAAAACTTCTTTAAAAAATTCATAAAAATTAATTAAATTTTTACAAGCATTTTTCCTATATTTTTACCTTCTAATAAATCAATGAATGATTTTGGAGTATTTTCTATACCTTCGTAAACGGTTTCTCTAAATTTCATTTTACCTTCTAATAGCCATTTAGTCATATTTGATTCAAAGGGCTCCCGATCATTTTCATGATCAAAGATTATAAAACCTTTGATAGTTAATCTTTTTACAAGAACATGAGCCATATTCTTTAAACCAGAGCCCGGATTTGTCATATTCATTTGGGATATTCTTCCACAAATTACAATTCTTCCAAAATTCTTCATTTGGAAAATAGCTGACTCTAGGAAATCACCACCAACATTATCAAAATATAAATCATATCCCTCAGGACAAGTCTCTTTCAGATGCAAAACAAGATTTTCAATTTTTTTATAATTAAAAGCATGATCAATTTTTAAATCTTCTTTCAACCATTTAACCTTTTCATCTGAACCAGTACTTGCAATTACTTTACATCCCATATTTTTTGCAATTTGACAAACAGTAGATCCAACACTTCCACCAGCCGAAGAAACAAGAATGGTTTGACCAGGTTTTAAATCACCGTGTTTAAAAAGTCCTATATATGCTGTATGGCCTGTCATTCCAAGTGGACCCAAATATGTTTGCATAGGTATATTTATCGGTTCAATTTTTTTTAAATCATTAAATTTGCAAACAAAATAATCTCTCATTCCAAAATTACTTAAGACAACATCTCCTTCTTTAAAATTTTTGTCTTTAGACTCTTTAATTATACCTAGCGCATAACCTTCCATCTCTTCACCAATATTAAAGGGTGGTTTATAGTTTTTTCTTTCAGTCATTCTTGCTCTCATATAAGGATCAACTGAAATCCATAAATTTAAAACCAAAATATTATTATTATCATCTAAAGATATTTCTTTTTTTTTTATTTCAAAGTCAGTTTCTTTTGGTAAACCTGTAGGGATATAGTTTCTTAAAGCTACAAATTTGCATGTTACAGGCATTGATTATGATCCCCAAATAATATCAAGTATTCTCTCTCTTTTGCATGCTTTCTTATATTTTAAATAATTTTCTAAGTATACTTGATAGTAATCTTGATGCTTATCTTCTGCTATGTAAAAAATCTCAAACTCTTTAACATAAGTTACTACTTTCTTTTTGAATTTCTTTTCTAATCTTTTTACATCTTTCTCAATTAAATCTTTTTGATAGTCATTTTCGTAAAATGCTACAGATCTGTAGCTGTATCCTTTGTCACAAAACTGTCCGTAAGCATCAAATGGGTCAATATTAAGCCAGAAGTTTTTTAAGAGTTCTTTATAGGATATCTTTTCTTTGTCATAAATTATTTCAACAACCTCAAAATGACCAGTGTCTCCGTAAGTCACTTCTCTATATGTTGGATTGACAGTGATACCTCCTGAATAACCTGATATAACTTCTTCTACACCTTCCAACATTTCAAAAGACTCCTCCATGCACCAGAAGCATCCACCAGCAAAATATGCTTTATTTTTTGAATAAGAGAATGATGTTGAGATAAGGAATAATAATAAAAAGTAATAAAATAACCTCATTTTATAATTATATAATAATGGGGGTTTAAATCTATGGTATTAAAGGTAGCTACTTATTTAAGTAGCATACCTTTAATAAATCTATTTTATTTTTTTTGATATTTAGCAGCTTCTTCCGACCCACTAGTTGCGGACCCTTTACTGTAAGAATGTGCGCCCATACCTGCTAATTGACCATCTTTTACGATCAAATATTGATTTCTGATTTCATTTCCATCAAAGAAACATTCTAATATTTCTCTTACACCATCTGCATACCTGGCTTGAGCAGATAAAGATGTACCAGAAGTGTGTGGAGTCATTCCGTGATTTGGCATTGTTCTCCATACATGATCATTTGGAGCTGGTTGTGGAAACCATACATCTCCTGCGTATCCACTTAGTTGCCCACTTTTTAAGGCTTTTGCTATAGCATCTTTATTACAAATCTTACCTCTAGCTGTATTTACTATGTAAGCACCTTTTTTCATTTTACTTATCATCTCATCGTCAAATAAATTTTCAGTTTCAGGATGAAGTGGACAATTGATTGTTACTACATCGCAAACTTTTACCATAGATTCAACTGACTCATGAAAAGTTAAATTTAACTCTTTTTCAACACTTTCAGGTAATTTATGTCTATCAAAGTAATGTAAATGAACATCAAATGGTTTCATTTTTCTTAATGCGTCTAATCCAATTCTACCTGCTGCAACAGTTCCTATATGCATTCCTTCTACATCATAACTTCTTTGAACTGCATCAGCAATATTCCATCCACCTTCATTAACTATTCTGTGCTGATTATGATAATCTCGAACCATTGAGACAATCATCATTACAATGTGTTCAGCTACTGATCTTGAATTACAAAATGTTACCTCAACTACATCAATTTTATTATCCATTGCTGCTTGTAAATCAACATGATCAGATCCAATACCAGCTGTAATTGCCATTTTCAAATTTTTAGCTTTTGCAATTCTCTCTTTAGTTAAATAATATGGAAAAAAAGGTTGTGAGATAACAATATCCGCATCGACTATATGTTTATCTGCCTCACATCCGTCACCATCTTTACTATTAGTAACTACTAATTCATGTCCATTACCCTCTAAAAATTTTCTTAAACCAAGTTCTCCTGATACACATCCTAGCAATTCACCTGGTGTAAAATCTCTACCTTTTGGTGATGGCAGTGTCATTCCATCTGGATATTTTTCTAATTTTGGTAAATCCGATAAGGGATATGAATTTGGCATACCTCCTTTTGGATCATCATATAATACACAAAGTACTTTCATTTTTACTCCTGTTAATAGCTTTTAAAGCTAGATTATTAATTATTATTTAAAAGACTAGCACAAGTTAAATAGGTCTAGCAAACAAAATGTGGTTAATTTGGGTATTTCCTCTTAGCAATAAATTTGTTCAAAATTACACCGAAAACTATCACAATAATTGATCCAGAGATAACAGGAGATATTAAATATTCAAATGAAACTGATCCTATTATCACTATTATAGGATTGCCACCGGCTGGAGGGTGCGTAACATTAAGAATGATCATTAAGCCCACCCCGGCACCAACTGCTAATGGAATAATCACGTAAATTGGAAGAGGCACATAATTTACAAACAACACTCCAACAAATGCAGTTAATAAGTGACCAAAAAATATATTTTTAGGTTTGGCAAATGGGCTTTCAGGATATCCGTATAGCAAAACCATTGTTGATCCAAATGAAGCAATTATAAACAGACCATAAGGTGTCTTATAAGTAAGCATTGATAATACACCTATTGTAAATGTTGAAAACACCGCAGCAATTAGAGATTTTTTAATATTTAAATTATTCATCAATGCTCATTTTTTTTAGAGCAATTAGTGGCATTATTACACAGTTTTTTCTAGATATATTTTTTTTATTAAATAATTTTTTAAATTTAATTAAATCTTTTGGCAAAGGCTTAATTTCATCTTCAAAATAATCTACAAGATTATCTAATAAATAATTTAACTTATTTTTTGTTTTTTTAATAAGAGTTTTAGTGACTAAGTTTGTTGAAGCTTGGCAATATACACAAGATTTAGTTTGATACCCAATATTTTTTATTTGATTTTTCTTAATCTCTAATCTTATTTCAATATAATCTCCACATGTTTTGTTTTTATATTTCGATTTATGAGTATAATCTTCTAATATTTTATTATTAGATGTATCAGCTGCAATTTTTATTATATCTAAATCCATATTAATTTAATAATATCACCAAAAATTTATAAAAATAATTAAATTTATGCCTGATCTAAAAAATCCTAAAGTAGCAATTCCAATTGTTCTATTTGCTGGATTGCTTTGGTCGTTCGGCCCATACGTTGTTAGACATATAGACCAACCTGAAACGGTTCCTTGGCAATATTTATTTGCAAGAGGTATCGTCATCTTTTTACTACTAAATATTTACTTATATTTAGAAGAGGGAATATCATTTTATAAAAATTATCTCAAAATTGGAGTTTCAGGAGTTATTGGTGGAGTTGGATTGGGCACTGCTATGATCACATTTATATGGTCGATAACAAATACAACTGCTGCAGTAACCCTTTTATGTCTAGCAGCAATGCCATTCATAACAGCATTACTTGGTTTTCTATTTCTTAAGGAAAAAATTTCAATTACTGTTTGGATCTCAATATTAGTCGCAGCATTTGGAATAATAGTGATGGCACTGGGTAACACAGAAGAAAGTTCATTAGCGGGTTTAATATTTGGTCTTGTTTCAGCTCTTGGTTTTTCAATTTTTTCGGTAAGTTTAAGATGGAGAAAAGAAACACCTAAATTCACAACTGTAGCAATTGCAGGGTTATTTTGCTTTCTTTTTTCTGCAATAATGCTTTTTACTAATGACTTAAATTTTTTGTCATCTAACAAAAATGAGGCTCTATTTGCAACGCATGGCACTCTTGTTTGTATGGGTCTAATTCTTTATTCAATAGGTTCTAAAAATATTCCTGCAGCGGATTTAACTCTTTTATCTTTGACCGAAGTTATCGGTGGAATATTTTGGGTTTGGCTTCCTTGGCTTGGTATTAATGAAATTCCATCAACGAATACGATAATCGGTGGTTTCTTTATATTCTTAGCAATATTTTATTACAGTATGATTATGCAAACCAATAGACGATTTATTGGATTAAACTAAATCATTATGAGTGAAAATAAAATAATAGTTAATAGCTGGAATGAATGGGATCCATTAAAACATGTGATTGTTGGAAGAGCTGATGGAACATGTATACCTGCACCTGAACCAGCTCTTGAAGCAAAAGTACCAGAAGATTCTGATATGAGAGGAAGTTATGGTCCTAGAACTAAAGATACGATTGATAAAGCAAACGAACTTTTGGATAATTTTTCTAATATATTGGAAAAAAGGGGTATTAAAGTAGATAGACCTACACCATTAGACTTTAATCAAGCAACCTCAACTCCTGACTGGAAATCAGAAACTATGTTTGGCTGTATGCCACCTAGAGATGTTCTCCTCACAGTTGGAAATGAAATTTTGGAAGCTACGATGAGTTATAGATGTAGATGGTTCGAATATCTTTGTTACAGACCATTACTAAAAAAATATTATAATGAAGATCCAAATATGAGACATGAATCTGCTCCAAAACCAAGATTGACAGATGCAGATTATCGTAAAGATTATTTATCAGATAAGATTGGAGTAACCAAAAGGCTAGAGTGGACAGAAAAAAAATACTTTGTAACAACAGAGGAAGAACCACTATTTGATGCAGCCGACATTTTGAGATTTGGAAAAGATTTGGTAGTACAGCATGGTTTTACAACTAATTTAAAAGGTATTGATTGGATAAAAAGACATTTTAAAGATCATAGAGTTCATGCTGTAAATTTTCCAGGAGATCCATATCCAATACATATTGATGCAACATTTACTCCTATCAAAGAAGGTCTAATTATAAATAATCCACAACGAAGATTACCAAAAGATCAAAGAAAATTATTTGAAGATAATGGATGGGAAATAATTGATGCAGCTCAACCAGCACATAATACACCACCTCCTCTATGCTATTCTTCAGTTTGGCTGTCTATGAATGTTTTAGTTTTAGACGCCAAAACAGTATGTGTTGAAAAAAGTGAAAAATATCAAGCTGAACAATTAGATAAGTTAGGAATGGAAGTTATACCGGTTGAATTAAGGGACGCTTATGCATTTGGTGGAGGTTTGCATTGTTGTACTGCTGATGTTTTAAGAGAAGGTAATTTAAAAGATTATTTTCCTAAGCAATAATATGAATACGAAAATTAATACAAAAAGAAAAAGAGTTAAGTTCGCTTCGGATAATGTCACAGGAGCTTGTCCAGAGGTTTTAGAGGCAGTTATTAAAGCTAACGATGGAATTGTCCCCCCTTATGGAAATGATGAAATATCTGGAGTTTTGCAAGAAAAATTCTCAAAAATATTTGAAAAAGATGTAATTGTTTATCCCACAGCTTCTGGTACGGCATCTAATGCTTTGGCGCTTTCGGCAATATCTCCATCATTTGGAAACATATATTGTCATAAATTTTCCCATATAAATGTTGATGAATGTGGAGCTCCTGAATTTTATACTGGAGGTGCAAAATTAGTTCCACTTAATGGAGAAGATGGCAAGATTACAACCGAAGAACTAAAAAATAGTATTGGAGGATTTGGAATTGTTCATCATACACAACCATCAATAGTAAGTATTACTCAGGCAACGGAAACTGGTGAGGTTTATACTTTAGAACAAATAAAAAATATTTCTGAAATTACCCACAAACATAATTTAAAAATGCATATGGATGGAGCAAGATTTGCAAATGCCTTAGTTTCTTTGGATGTCTCTCCAGCGGAGATGACATGGAAATCTGGAATAGATATTTTATCTTTTGGTGCAACAAAAAATGGATGTATGGCTGCGGAAGCTATTATAATATTTGATAAAGATTTAGTTGGTAACTTACCTTTTTTATTGAAAAGATCGGGGCATCTTTTGTCAAAAATGCGTTTTGTTTCGGCACAATTAGATGGATATATTTCAAATGATGTCTGGCTGAAAAATGCGAAACATGCAAACAACATGGCAAAAAAACTTAGTGATGGGTTAGTTTCAACAAACCAAATAAAACTAGAATATCCTACAGAAGCAAATGAAGTTTTTGTTAGATTACCAAAAAAAATGGTAGAACATCTAAATTCAGAGGAATATATGATGAGTCAAGGTGAACTTGATGGTAAAGTAGTTAGATTAGTTACTGCTTGGAACACAAAGAATGAAGAAGTTAATGAATTTTTAAATACCATTGTTAAATAAATGTGCTTGAAAACATATCATCTAAAATATAATGTGAATTTATGGAACCAGTAGCTTTTTTAATAATTGTTATAATGTTTGCTACTGGTGCACTTTAATCAAATCAGGGGGTTAAATGGAAGTAGTAGCTGTATTAGTAATAGCTTATTTTGCTTATCAACATTTTTTAGGTTAATTATACTTTAGTTTGGATTTTTTTTTAGTGCTTCAATATAGTTAAGCACATCTTTTAATTTACTATTATCAATGTCTTTATAGCTTACCTTAAATCTATTTTTAATACTTAAAGCTATATGTGCGTATGGGTTCCTTCCTTTTGGATGATTAGGATGCTCTGGAAGCTGTCCTTCCAAATAATCGCCAGCTTCCTGTATGATTTTCCACAGTTTACTTGCGTTTTCTTTATTCACATTGCCCCATTTCTTGTTTTATCTCTTCATTATCGAGTTATTATCGAGTTATCCTATAAAATCCTATTAACACAGAGCCACATTAATTAAACTTATTTATAACCATAGTTATCAAGAATTTTTTTTAATTTTACTTTGTTTAAAGTTTTAAATACATAAAATTTTTTTTTATTTAATGGGATAAAGTCCAAATTAATTTTTTTTAAAATTAATGGATCTTTCTTTAATATTAATTCTGTTCTAATTCCTTTTGATTTCTTATAAATTATAAAATCTGAATAATAGCTAAGAACATCATGTTTTTCTCTAAACTCTTTTCTTATAATAGAGTCTATTTTTAACGCTTCTTTAAATTTTTTAATACTCGAAATTTTATAAAAAACATACTCACCATCTGGTATAGAGATTTTTTTATATTTTTTTAGATAATTTTTGTATCTAGTTATACTCCTTTTAGTAAAATTGCATTGATAGGATCCATCATAAAATACTTGGTCAATATAAATATACTTATTGTCTTTTATTAATTTTCTTACTTCTGTAATTTTTTGACTTAACTCATCAACAGTTTTTTTTTCATAAAAACCACTAAATGTCACTTTTTTGTTAATTCTATCTATGCCAAGTTTATAAGCTATTGGTTTAAAAGGAACTGTATAGATATTTTTGTTTTTGAGATCTTTGTAAATATAAAAATTATTAAAATTTTTCATAAGTACTATTTTTTCTTTTTTTAAAAAATCATTAATATTAAATTTAGATTTTTCTATGAAAGGAACAACAAATCCATCATAGTATGATTGCACTTTTATCTTCTTTGAAACCAAATAATGTTTAAAAATTTCTCTATCGGAAACTAAAAAATATCTTTGCTTAAAGAGCTTTTTTAGAATGTAGTCTAATGTAAAAATATTTTTTAAATATATTTCATCAACAAAATAATCAAAATTTAATATTTTCTTAATTTTATCTTTGTCTAAATCATACACATCAACATATGTTCCAGCCTCACCAGAATAGATTTGCCCCTTAGGTTTTACTAATGACCACAATCGATGAACAGCAGCTATATTAAATTTTTTATATATTTCACCTCTAGTTAAAAATTTAGTAGGAAAAGCAACTGTTTCTTTATCAAAAGTCCATCTAAAACCTTCTTTGTTTAATTGATTGATGTTTCCAACTGACAAAGTATTCAATTTTTTTCGTCTTCTAATTAATCTTAAATTATGAACCCATTCTCCAAGTTCTTTAAATTCACCTTTTGCTAAGAAGGGGACATTACAATTTCCAAATTTATCTTTATATCTTAATAATGTACCAAACATATCATCCCAATTATTTCTAAATGTTTCTAATACTTTTATGAAAATATGTTTTTTTAAATTTTTTATATTAATTTCATTTTCTAAAAAAATAATTTTTTCACTTAACTTTTTAATTGTTTTAGAAAAGTAACCATGTCCTCTTTTATGATTTCGATTTGCTTCGTTAAGTAATAGATCTAAATTGTCATCTTGTTCTCTTAATGCATCAAGTACTTCCGATATTGTTTCATAATTTGAGCGCTTAGTTGCTTCTGTAATTTTTTCACTTCTGAATTTTTCTTTAAAAATAGGTACTAATATGTATCCATATTTTTTATTTTGATTATGTCTATTTCTTACGGCACGTCCTAGAGATTGAACTATATCTATTTTGCTTTTCTTTGGACTAACATAAGCAATTGCGTCAACTTCTGGCACATCAACACCTTCTATTAAACAACGAGCGTTTGAAATTAATCCTTTCTTGCTTTTTTTAAAATTATTAATAATTTCTTCCCTTTCTGTGGTTCTCATTTTTGCTTCAATATAATTTATGTAAAAATTTGGAAGTAAATGAGAAATATCTGTATTAAATTTATTTTTCTTTGCGAATGATTGGGTTTGAGGAATTCGTGAATGAAATGTAAAAATTTTTGATAAATTAAATTTTTGGATAGATTTTTTTATAGCAACCTGATGTGCTATTTGGTCAGTTATGATTTTATTTTTTTTAATGTAAGTAACTGATCTTTTTCTTAATTCCTCTGTTAGTTCTGCACTTTCTGTTCCCGAAATAACTATTCTGTAATCACTAATAGCGCCAAGTTTTTGGGCTTCATAAAAATTTAATCTATAACTTACATTTCCGTATATATCAGGATTATTCATATTAAATTTTATTTTTGGATTACCATATTCATCTACAATCTTTGAATTATAGCTTTTTTGTGTTGCTGTAAAAAATACACGTTTTTTGATTAATATATTTTTATTTAGCAAGCCCATATTAAATTTAGTCTCTTGATGTTTTAAAGAAAAATTAGTTGTTCTATGAGCTTCATCGAATATTCCAATATCAAATGAAATTCCTTTACAAGCTTTAGAAACTGCTTCTGATGAGTGATATGTAGTAAATATTATTTTAGTTGAATTATCTTTTTTTTGTATAAATTTTCTAATTTCTATAGGATCTGTATCAATTTTAAAATTTAAATCTTTTTTGTTAAGTCTAATTTGATCATACAATTTAGGCTCGGTTTTATCTGAACAGACAGCAAATGATGTTAAATTTTCTAGCGATGTATTAGATAACCAGTCTCCTCGAATTTGTTTTAACAATGCAATTGAAGGGACAAAGACAATAATTCTTTTTGGCAATAATCTCTCAATTAACCATAATGCTACATATGTTTTTCCAGTACCACATGCCATTAAACATGTGGTTCGATCATTATTATTTAGATCATTTATGATACTTTCAATTGCTTTAACCTGATAATTATCAATTTTTTTATCTGACTTTTTTAAAAGATTTTTATTTTTAAAAATATTATTTATATTTTCAATTTCATTTTTAGTTAAATTATGAAAATCTACACCTCTAAAAGCAATATTGTTACCTCTTTTAAAATATTCTTCAGCTATAAAATTGCAATTCGTAAAAAGTATTTTTTGATTTGCTCTAGAGCTTTGATCTTTAAATCCTTGGAGCTCTTCATAGGATAACTTTCTTGAACTCCTAAATTTAACTTGATATGGAATTATATTATTTTCTGTATCAATTATTATTCCATCTATTCCTTTATCAGTACGTGGGATTTCTAATTTTGTAAATAAATCAGATGGAAAATTTCTTTGGGCAGAATAAACATGCTTAATATTAAATAATTTCGTAGTTTTTAAAAATGCCTCAATATAAACTTCAAAAATTTCACCTTTTGAATCATCATCAATTGAGAGATTAATTAAAGTATTTTCAAATTGTTCAAAGGTCGCAAACTGAAAATATTTTTCTTTTATTTTGTGAAGTTTTGGATGTTCAAGTCTATTTAAATTCATTAACTAAAAATTATATAATTTTATATTCTTAGTTACCAGTCTGTCACTTTACTTATCTATTTATTATCGAGTTATAGATCGAGTTTTTTAATTAAATTGATGAGTCTTTAAGCGATTTATATTAAGGTAACTTTTTAATATACGCATAAGTACTGTAGAATACTGTAGCTTAATGTGGAATATGTTGTACCTCTATTCCCGTAAATAATCGCCAGCTTCTTGAATAATTTTCGAGAGTTTCTGGGAGTTTTCTGGCGTCATAACTACTCAAACTTTGTTTTATCTCTAACTTGCCTAATCTAGTGCCTAGTTACATTATTTTCTCAAGTTTCCAAGCTTCATCCTTAGCATTAAACTTTGCGTTCCAGTCTTTAGATCTTTGATCTTCAAATAAGGCATAAAATTTTTCTTCATCAGTGACATTTGCAATAAAAATCATTTTACCTTCACGAATGTGTGCCCATTCAAATGATGACGTGCATTTTGCAAGATCATCTTTAAACATACTGTATAATTCATCTGCATCTTTTTTAGTTCCTTCATATGTTGTTGTTCCAACAAAGTTCATAGTTTTTCCTTTCTTTGAATAATTAAATTAATAATGATTCAACATATTCCCAATCAACAAGATTTTCGACAAATTTATCTAAATATTCAGGTCTTCTATTTCGATAATCTATATAATATGAATGTTCCCAAACATCACATCCCAGGATTGGTTTCATATTTTGAATTAGGGGATTTGCAGCATTAGCTGTTTTTGAAACAACTAATTTATCATTTTGCAAAGACAGCCAGCACCACCCAGAACCAAATTGTGTAATGCCTGCTTGTTTAAAATCATTTTTAAATTTTTCAATACTTTCAAAATCTTCGATTATTTTTTTTTCAAGTTTGGATGGAATATTTCCTCCACCATTTGGTTTCATACATTTCCAAAAAAGATTGTGGTTCCAATGTTGACTTGCATTATTAAAAATTCCAACTTTAGAGCTATCTTCAGAGCTTTTTGTTATAATATCTTCCAATGACATTTCTGTCATTTCTGTATCTTTTATAAAGTTGTTTAAATTTGTTATATATGTTTGATGATGTTTTCCGTGATGCAGCTCTAATGTTTCTTGTGACATTATTGGAGATAAAGCATCATTTGAATAGTTTAATTTTGGTAATTCATGTGCCATGTCTCTTAATATAATACTTTCTGATTTATGAACCTAATTAAGTTGACGCAACTTAGTTGAAATTAATTTTCTAAGGCGTTTTCTTCTCGCATAAGTACAGGTCTGCCATCGTGTGCTGTATTCAAAGGTATTATTTTACCCTTATATTTTGCACATAATGTTGGAGCATTTCTAACTTCATTCCCTAAGTTCACTTCTATGTCCGCTATCACTAATTCAACATCTTTTAAAACACTTAAAATCTTCATTATTCCTCCATTTTATTATGATGGCTTAAAGATTAAACATAAGCCGTTGTTGCAATATCTTTTACCGGATACCCCCGGTCCATCTTCAAACACATGACCATGATGAGCACCACATTTTGCACAATGATACTCTATTCGTTTCATACCAAAACTATAATCTATCTTAGTTTTAAATGCTCCAGGAAGCGCCTCTGTAAATGAAGGCCATCCTGTACCGCTGTCAAATTTAGAGTCTGATTTAAAAAGTTTAGCTCCACAATTGGCGCAGTGATAATAACCTTCTCTTTTTTCTTTATTTAATGGGCTAGAAAAAGCTCTTTCAGTTTTTTCTTCAAACATTATTTTTTTTTGGGCTTCAGTTAAATTTTGGTTAATTATCATTTTTGTTTCTGCTAATGAAAATTTTCTAGGAAAAATACTGTAAAGCAAGGAACCAAATATTGATAATTTTAAGAAATTTCTTTTATTCATTATATTCTTATTAGATTAATTACATTTATTTGTAATGAGATATTTTGACAATTTATAGAATTTATTTTGGTAGCTTCAATTATTATAGAAACTACCAAAAAGATTATTGTCCAGGTACTTTATACCCGCTAGATACTTTTGTTGCATGATTTGCAATATCATTCATTGGTGTTTCTTCACAAATAGCGATATTTTTAAGAGCACCACTTCCTTCAGTTGCCATCTTTATAGCTGCCATTTGCTCGAATGTCCCGTGCGTTTCAACCATAAAATCATAAGGTCCTCTTAAATATGTATATGATTTCATCTCTGCACCCACACTTTCAGAGCACAATCTAGCTGCTTCAGATCTATCAGATGCAGGATCTTTTAAGAAACCTGCAAAAGCTTTTTCAGTAAAATTACCCATTAAAAAAAATTTAGCCATAACTTCTCCTTTTTGATAAAATTATAACATTATTCTTAATAATTTAAGATTTTTTTATATTAAAAAATTCGACCTTTTTCGATTGAAAGTAATTGCGGTGGTTCAAATACACCCCCTGGTATATCACTATTTATAATCTTAATAATTGATTTAGCTACAATTTCTGAGTTTATGGATCTATATTTTTTTAAACCATCAACTAAAAATGGAGAGATGCATTTCATGGCAAAGATTCCAATCTTTTCTCCTAATCTTTCTTCTTTACGATTACCAATCAAAAATGACGGTCTAATCACTATAAACTTTTTAAAATTTAATTTTTTTAACTCTTCTTCCGCCATACCTTTATTCTTTAAATATAAATTCGATTTATTTGCTCCTGCGCCAATTGAGGATATATAAGTAAAAATTTTAATGTTATTTTCCTTACAAATTTTTCCTATTTTAATTGGTAAGTTATATTCAATATTAATATAATCTTGTTTGCTAGGCGTCTTTTTTTTTGTTGTACCTATACAAAAAAAACATTCATCACCAATCATTTGATTTTTAAAATTTTCTAATTTTGCAAAATCAGTCTGAATAATTTCTATTTTAGGATTACTAATTTCTATAGGCGATCTGTTAAAAATTTTAATTTTCTTATAATTTTCGTCCTTAATTAATAAGTTTAATAATAATCCTCCAATCAAGCCAGTTGATCCAAATAATATAGCTGTTTTCATAATATTTTTTAAATTTATACTAGTTTTCTTTAAATTCGCTCAATTTATTTGGTTCCTCTATTGGTTCTGTAGATGGATTTAGTTCTAAGCCAACTGGAGTTATTGTTTGAGGCATTGGTGCGAATTGCGAGTCAGGATTATCTCCAGAATCTCTAATTTGCATTCTATATATTCCAAAAAACCCAATTAAAGAGTGAAATATTATTAGGTATACAAAAAAACCATTTTCACCCATAAACTCCATAAACAATGAGCATAAAAAAGGTCCACAAATTGCTCCCATGCCAAAAACAAATTGCAATCCTGCACCTGCAGCAACAAATTTTTCTTTTGGTATAAAATCATTTGTATGTGCAAAAATTAATGCAAACATTGGAAGACTACAAAAAGAAAAACATATAATGCAAATATAAAAATAAACCTTTGAAGTTGCCAGTCCTTCTGGCATATACATTTGGCCAGAAGAAAGAATTGCAAAGAAACAAAATATTGCTGCTCCAAAAGTTGTATAAATAATTACTATTCTTCTGTCTAAAATATCTGATAGTTTTCCAATTGGCCACTGCGATATTGCTCCAGATATTGCAAATAAAAAAGTAACAATTGATATTTCTAAAATACTAAAATTCATTGAAGTAGCATAAACTGCTATGAGGGAGAAAACTGCAGAATGTGATATTCCACATAAAAAAGAACTTACTACTCCAAATGGAGATGCTTTATAAACTTCTTTTAAATTCATACCAGATATTTTTTTAAAATTAGGAGCCTTTCTCTTTGTTAAAAGTATAGGAATAAGAGACATAGACATAAATAAAGATATAAGTATAAAAGGTTGGAAGTTTTCAGGTTTACTAAAATTTATAAAAAACATTCCTATTGCCATCGAACCGTACATAACAATCATATATATTGACAAAACACTTCCTCTATTTTTATTTGTTGATCGATCATTGAGCCAACTTTCTGCAATAGTATATAGACATACCATGCTAAATCCTGAAATCATTCTAAGCACAAACCAAGAAAAAGGATTTACAAAGATTGAATGCAACAATACGACAATTGATGTTAGTGAGGCGAAAGCAGCAAATACTCTAATATGTCCAACTCTATGAATTAAAGGTTGAATTATTTTTGCTCCTATAAAATATCCTACGAAATAACCAGAAAATAAAAAACCAGTCGAAGAAAGACCAAAATTTTCTTTTACTGCCCTTACTCCTAAAAGTGTGCCTTGAAAACCATGAGCGAGCATTATAAATGCCATACCAGTGAAAAGAGCCCAGGAATTTTTTATAATTTTGTTCATAAAATTAGCGGTGTTTATGAGCGATCTAAATTTAAATCAAGACAAATTTGTGACAAAAATAAATAATTTTTTATTTCAATGATGTTCTTAACTTTAAGTAAGAGTGAATAGCAATTGTAAGTATTATTACCAAACCTCCAATAATCGTTTCCAAGCTAGGCTGTTCTTTGATGACCAACCAGACCCAAATGGGTCCTAGAATAGTTTCCATAAGAAAAAAAAGATTTACTTCCTCAGCTGGTATAAATCTAGGAGCTATAGTTACAAGAACAAATGGAATTGCTACACATAAAATACACATTAAAGGTATGTAAATCAGGTCTTTTTCAACTAATTGGTAACTTTCCACGAAAAAGAGAGCAAACAATGCTACTGTAAGTTTCCCTAATACAGCCGAAGGTAACAAGTCACGATCTTTTGCAGACCTAATTATTACAGCATTGGTAGCCAAACCAAAAGCAGTTGTTATACCCATTAAGTCACCAAATAAGTTACCCATTTCTAGGGAGTCATAAAATATGTAAATCACAGCAGCTAATGTAATAGCAATTGCTATCCAAGTATTCTTATCAGGAATTTCCTTTAGAAAAATTGCACCCAAAATAGCTGATAGCATAGGAGCCATTGCTATCATTATCAATGTATTGGCTACATTGGTATTTTGTATTGATATTATAAATGTAATGTTACAAATGGAAAAACTTACAATGTAAAATATGCCAGCATATCCAACATTTAAAAAAGCTCTAATAAAGTTTTTTTTATAAAAAATTAAAAGTCCTATTAATACAGCAACAAAGGGTATTGCTCCTCTATAAAAAAGTAAACCCCATGTATCTATTGAAGATAATCTAATAAAAAGTGAATCTGGAGTAATGAACATCACAGCGATGAAAGCAAGTGAGGAGCCTTTTTGCTGATTTGTTAATTTTTTCAACTATAGACCTTTCCAAAAAGTCTCAGCTAAATTTACATTTGAAAGATCAAAATAAGTTTTTATTCCTGTGGGTGATGTAACATTTATATCTCCATTCAATTTTCCATCTATGAAGTCTATACCGGCAAAATATATACCATCTCTCTTTATTTTTTTTGATATAATATTTGAAATTTTTAGTTCATTTTTTGTTAAATTTGCCAACCTAGGCTTTGCGCCTTTGCTCATATTGCTTAAAATAGATCCTAATTTTGGAACTCTTGAAATAGCCCCACACACTTTGCCATTTATAATAAATACTCTTTTATCACCAAACTTAATTTTACTTAAAAACTTTTGACACATAATATGTCCATGTTTTTTTAATATTTTTTTTATTTTTCTTTCGCTAAACTTTCCATCAATGAGATAGATATCGTTTCCTCCAAAACTATGAATTGGCTTTATTATTATTTTTTTATGTTTTTTAAAAAAATTTTTTATTTCAAATAGATCTTTGGTAAATATTGTATTGGCCATATATTTTTCAAAATTTAGAGAATAAAATTTTTCTGAAATATTTCTTACTGCTGTTGGATCATTAATTATTTTTGTTTTATATTTGATCCTATCTAACATTAAAGTTGTTGAAATATATTCCAAATTAAAAGGAGGATCTTGCCTAATTAATATATAATTTGTTAAAGATAAATCTAATTTAGTTTTTTTTAAAATTTTATAGAATTTTTTTTTTGAATAATTAATTTTGATAAAGTAACCTTTGCTAATAGTTTTACCTCTTATATTTGATAAATTTTCTGGGTAGTAATAAAATAACTTAAAACCTCTTCGTTGAGCTTCATGAGCTAAAAAAATGGTAGTATCAGTCTTAACATTTAAATTTTTTAAATGATCACCTTGTAT